>NZ_JBITJP010000009.1:6947-10955 GCF_044460165.1 Embleya sp. NPDC050154 | reverse complement strand
GGGGGTCTCCCGGGCCCCCCGCCCCCCCCGCGCGCCCCCCCCCCCCCGCCGCCCCCCCCCCCGCCCCCCCCCGCCCCGCGGGGGGGGGGGGGGGCCCCCCCCCCCCCCCCCCCACGACACATTTCGACCGAAAACCGGCGCCGCGCGCACCCGGGGCCTTCGGGGTCACACTCCGGGGGAGTCGACCCGGTAGGGGACCAGGGTGGTGCGGTTCTCGTCGACGGCGAGCCGGTGCCCGGCGGCGGGACAGGCCCGCCGGGGACAGTCGCGGCGCTCGCACACGCGACATCCCAGGCCGATCGGCGTCGCCGCCCGCGGATCGTTCAGGGCGAGGCCGTCGGTGTACACCAGCCGGTGTGCGTGCCGGAGTTCGCAACCCGGGGCGACCGCGAAGCCGGCCCCGGCACCGCCCCACGCGCGCCGCCCGCGAGTGACCGTACGGGCGATCCGGAAGTAGGCGCGACCGTCGGGCATGGTGGCGATCCGGGTGAGGACGCGGCCCGGCGCGGAGAACGCCTCGTACACCCGCCACAGCGGGCAGGTGCCGCCGCAGCGGGAGAAGCGGAAGCCGGTCGCGGACTGCCGCTTGGAGACGTTGCCCGCCCGGTCCACCCGCGGGAACACGAACGGCACCCCACGTCCGCGCGGGCGCTGGAGTGTGCCGAACCGATGGCACACGGTCTCGAAACCGACCCCGAAGCGCGCCCCGAGCAGGTCGATGTCGTAGCGCACCTCCTCGGCCGCGGCGTGGAAGGCGGTGTAGGGCATGACCATCAGGGTTCTGGACCTTGTGGCGTGGCTAGGTTTCGAGTGCGGTCGAAGCCGGCGGGAGGCGTGTCGGCGGGAATGCGGCCGCCACCGGCGGGAGAACGCCGCGTCGAGTGGGCCACGTGGCAGGAAGGCATCCCGGTCTACGCACGCATCCGAGGGGTGACACATCCGATGACCGGTTCACCACCGCACGCGCGGCCCGGGCCCGACATCGCGGCCTCGACCCGAGAGCCGGTCGTCGACGGATATCCCGCCCGGCCGGGGGTCCGCGCGGGGGACACGCTGCGGCTGCATGTGTCCACCCGTGCCGACCGGTTCCGGATGGACGTGTACCGGTGCGGCGAGACCCTGCGCCACATGGCCTTCCTGATCGCGGACGGCCGCCACGCCCCCGCACGTCGCCCCGAGCAGGACTGGTGCTGGCCCGGCTATGACTTCGCCGTCCCCGCGAAGTGGCCCTCGGGGGTGTACGTGGCGATCCTGCGGGCGGACGCGGACGGGCCGCCGGATCCGGCCCCCGACAGCACCGAGGCGGTGGACGCGCGCGCGGGACGGATGTTGTTCGTGGTGACGCCCCGAGTGCCGACCGCGCGCATCCTCTACAAGGTGCCGGTGTTCACCTACCACGCCTACAACGAGAGCGGCGGCGGGAGCCTGTACCGCTCGACCCACCACCTCGCGACCCCGCCGCCGGGCGGCACCAGGATCGTCGGTCTGCGACGTCCCGGCGGTGGCATCGGCGGTCCCGTGAAGGGGCACCCGGACGCCCACGATCCACGCACCCCGCGCCAGACGTTCGCGCACTGGGACGCCCCCTTCATCGCCTGGCTGGAGGCGAACGGTCACACGGTCGACTACTGCACCGACCTGGATCTGCACGAGTCGCCCGAACCCCTCGACGGACACCACCTGTTGCTCTCCGCCGGCCACGACGAGTACTGGAGCGCGCCCACCCGCCGACACGTCACCGCCTTTCGCGACCGAGGCGGCAACATCGCCAACTTCGGCGCGAACACCTGCTGGTGGCGCGTCACGGTGACCGACGACGGCACCGCCCTGGCCTGCACCAAATTCCCACCGGGCGCACCGCTGGGCGTCGACCTCGACGCGCTCCGCGGCGTCCCCGACCACTGGTGGGAAACCGAACCGGAGAACACGCTGACCGGTGTCAGCTACCGCAACGGCGGCGGCCACTGGCTCGGGCCCCGAGCCCCGCTCGGCTTCACCGTGCAACACGCCCAGCACCCGATCTTCACCGGCACCGGACTGCGCGACGGGGACCTCCTCGGCGCCGAGCACGCCCTGGTCGGCTACGAGTGCGACGGCGCGGCAACGCGCCGCGACGCGTCGGGAGCGGCCGTAGCCACCGGCGAGGACGGCACACCGGTCGACTTCACGATCCTGGGCGTCGCCGAACTCCCCGCGGACCCGGCCGCCGGCTGGCATCACGCCGCGCGCGAGAGCGACGGGTGCGCACGAATGGCGACACTGGGCCTGTACACCCGAGGCGGCACCGTATTCACCGCCGCCACCGTCGACTGGCCGCGTGTGCTTCCCCTGGACCGGCAGGTGCGCACCATCACCCACAATGTGATCACGATGTTGTCCCGGAACCCCGGGCCCGCGTCGTGTGGTCCGAAGGATGTGTCCGTGCCGGCGGAACCCGGATGACCCGCCAGGCCGGCGGATCCGGGACGATCCGCCACCGCGGCCCCGCGCCGACCGCTCGGCCTCGTGTCGATCTCGTGCCACGTCTTGTCCTCGGGGCCGACCCGCCCACACCATGGCGCTTCCGAGGTTCCGCGCCGACGGCGGGGAAGTCGGCCATTCGAAGGGGGCCCGGACATGCGGGACGACCTCGTACCGAGCCCGGACGCTCGGGCCGAACGACAGGCCGAGGGGAAGCGGGCTCCCACGACGTTGCCGCGCCGCGCGACTGGGCGTTCACCTGTCGCATCGGCCCGGGCGTAGACGGGCATGCGGATCGCCTATCTGCACCCCGGCAGCATCCCCTCCCTCTACGCCAACAGCGTGCACGCGATGCGCATGTGCGACGCCTTCGCCCGGGCCGGTCACCAGGTGACCCTCTACACCGCGCCCGGCTCGTTCGACGTCGATGACGCGCACGCCTACTACGGCGTCCGGCACCGTTTCCCCATTCACAGGGTGCCGAGCCCGGACTACACCCCGGCCGGATACCGGGTACGCGCCGAACGAGTGCGAGTGCTCCTCGTACGCGACGCCCCCGATCTGATCTACGGCCACGACCTGTACGCCCTCACCGCCGCGGTCGGCGTCGCACCGCTGGTGTACGAGACCCATCGGCTGCGGGACGACCCGAACACGCTGCGCATCGAACGCGACCTGCTGCACGCGGGCGTGCTCGCGCGGATCGTGGTGATCACGCACGCGCTCGAACGCGAATACCGGCGTGTGTACGGCGCGGTCGCACCGCTTCCGCTCCTGGTCGCCCCCGAGGGCGCCGACCCGCCCGATACCCGCGCCGGTCTCGAGAGCCCACCGGAACTCCCGGGGCGGGCACACGCTCCACGGATCGGCTACGTCGGACACCTCTACGAGGGGCGCGGCATCGACCTGGTCCTCGACCTCGCACGCCGGCTCCCGGACCTCGACTTCCACCTCGTCGGCGGCACCCCCGAGGACCTCGCGCGCTGGACCGGCCCCGGTCGTCGCGTCGCCAACGCGCACTTCCACGGGCACCGGCCGCCCGCGACCGTCGGCGCCTACTACCCGCTGTTCGACGTGGTCCTGGCCCCCTACCAGAGCGAGGTCTACACCGCCGACGGACACTGCGAGACGGGCCGTTGGGCGTCTCCGATGAAGATGTTCGAGTACATGGCCCACGGGCGGGCCATCGTCGCGTCCGACCTGCCCGTCCTGCGCGAGATTCTTCACGACCGGATCAATTGCCTTCTCCGGCCACCCACCGACGCATCGGCCTGGGCCCTGGCGATCACCGAACTTTTGGCCGACGAACCACTGCGCGGCGCGCTCGGCGGCGAGGCCCGGAGCCGAGTGCACGCGCACCACACGTGGCGCCACCGTGCCGACCGGGTGCTGGCGAACCTCGACCGGTGAGGGTGATCGGGGAGGTTCGCGTTCGGTGTGGTGGGGGGGGGGGGGGGGGCCGGGGCCCCCCCCCCCCCCCCCCCCCCCCCCCCCGCGCGCCCCCCCCCGCCCCCCCCCGGCCCGGGGGGGGGGGGGGGGGGCCCGCCG
>NZ_JBITJP010000009.1:0-6938 GCF_044460165.1 Embleya sp. NPDC050154 | reverse complement strand
GTTCATCGTGGTGGTCGCCGGCGGGCCACGGCTGGGCGACTTCGAGGCCGGGTCGGTGGCGTGGGGGGGGGCCCCCCCCCGCCCGGGGGGGGGGGGGGGGGGGGGGGGGGGGGGGGGGGGGGGGGGGCCCCCCCGGGGGCGCCCCCCCCCCCCCCCCCCCGACGACGCGCCTTACTCGGGTGCGGATCCGGACCCGGGCGCGGGCTCGTGGGCCGGGTCGGACCAGAGCGAGCGGATGTGGCCGAGGTGTTCGCTCATCGCCGCCCGCACGCCCTCGCCGTCCCCGGCGAGCAACAGGTCGAGGATTTCCTCGTGTTCGCGGGCGGAGGCCACCAGCGCGCCGCGTTCGGCGAGTTGGGTGAGTCCGTACAGGCGCGAGCGCTTGCGCAGGTCGCCGACGACCTCGACCAGGCGCTGGTTGCCGCCGAGTTCGAGGAGGCCGAGGTGGAACTGCCGGTCGGACTCCAGGTAGCCGATCAGGTCGCGTCGCTCGGCGGCGGCCACGATCGCGGCGGCCACCGGGCGCAGCGCCTGCAGCGCGGCGGGGTCGGCGGTCTCGGCCAGGCCCACGACGACCGGGATCTCGATCATCGACCGAATCTCGGTGTACTCGTCGAGGTCGCGACCGGACAGCGCGGTGACCCGGAAGCCCTTGTTGCGGACGACCTCGACCAGACCTTCCTTGACCAGGTCGAGCATCGCTTCGCGCACGGGGGTCGCCGAGACGCGGAACTGGGCGGCCAGGCTCGGCGCCGAGTAGATGACGTCCGGGCGCAGCTCACCGGCGATGAGGGCGGCGCGCAGGGCGTGCGTCACCTGGTCGCGCAGGCTGCGGCGCTCCTGCACGAACGGCAGATCCAGGGGCCGCTCCAGCGTGTTCGCCGCGGCGGTGGTCTCGCCGGTCGGCTCGGTCGGCACTTCGGCGTGCGCTCTCATCGGGTGTCCTTCCTCGAGGCCGGGTGCACCTCGAAACCTGTGCAATGTGCAATGTTACAGTCTGTTCGGCATTGTGCCCACCACCTCCCCGTTCCGTCCCCGACGCGCCATGTCCCGGTGCCCCGGCATCGCGGCGCCCGCGTGCTCCCGCGTGCTCACGCAGCGCCCGTCGGATTCGCCGGCAGCAGGCTCACGGTGCGGGTGGCGGTGTAGAAGTCCGCCGCGGCGCGGCCCTGTTCGCGCGGCCCGTGACTGGAGGCCTTCGTTCCGCCGAAGGGCAGGTGGAAGTCGACACCCGTGGTGGGCGCGTTGACCTTGACCAGGCCGGTGTCGATCCGGTCGACCACGGCGAGCGCGGCGTCCAGGTCGCGGGTGTGCACCGACGCGACCAGGCCGTGCGGCACGGCCCGCGCCAGCTCGATGGCCCGATCCAGGTCGCTCGCGCGTTGCAGGACCGCGACGGGGCCGAAGATCTCCTCGTGGAGCGCGGCATGGCCGGTCGGCACCCGCTCCAGGATGGTCGGGGTGGCGAACCATCCCGCGCCGTCGTACGCGCGGCCCGCGGTCAGCACCCGGCCGCCGGCGGCGAGCGCCGAGTCGAGCGCGGCGCGCACCCGGGTGCGTGCCGCCTCGGTCACCACCGGCCCGCATACCGTCGCGGCGTCGGCCGGGTCGCCCACCGGCAGCGCCCGGGTGGCGGCGTCCAGCGCCTCGCGCAGCGGATCGGGATCGCCCACCACGATGATCCGCCGGGTGGCGGTGCACTTCTGACCCGCGTAGCCGAAGGCCGCCGCGATCAACTGCGCGGCGGTGGACCGCACATCGGCGTCCGGCAGGACCAGCGCGGCGTTGCACCCGCCCATCTCGGCCTGTACGGGGAGCCCTCGCGCGGTGGCCGCGCGGACCACGTCCAGGCCCACGGCGGTCGAACCGGTGAACGAGACCACATCGGCGGCCTCGACCACGGCCGCACCGGTGGCGGCCTCGCCCGGCAGCACGGTGAACAGGTCGGCCGGCAACACCGCGTCGAGCAGTTCGGCAAGGCGCAGCGCGCAGCCGAGCGCCTGCGGGGCGGGCTTGAGCAGTACCGCGTTGCCCGTGGCGAGCGCGGGCGCGGCCTTCCAGAGCGGGATCGCCAGCGGGAAGTTCCACGGTGTCACCAGCCCGGCCAGGCCGTACGGTCGACGTCGGGTCAGCAGCAGGCCGGGGCCCGAGGCGGGTTCGTGCACCGAGCCGACCGGGTCGTAGACCTGCTGCGCGTTGTAGCGCAGGATCGCGATGGCGCGGGCGATCTCGCCCCGTGCCTCGCCGATCGGCTTGCCGACCTCGCGCACGATCAGGTCGGCGAAGGTGTCGGCGGTGTCGGCGAGTCGGTCGGCGGCGGCGCCGAGCGCGGCGCAACGGGCCGAGGCCCCGGCCGCCCACCAATCGCGTTGGGCGGCGCGGGCGCGTTCGGCGGCGCTGTGCACGTCGGCGGGGGACACCGCCGGTGCCTCGGCGACGAGTTCGTCGGGGTCGGCCGGGTTGTGGCTGCGCACCGGTGGTGCGGCGGACGTGGTGGTCACGGCGGGAAGCCCTTCGGGAAGGGGTCGGTGGATCGACCGGGCCGCCGGGGGCGGTGATCCGGGCGCGTTCGGTGACGGTGGGCCGGGGCCGGGGCCGGGGCCGGGGCCGGGCCGATCGGACGATCGGTCGGCCGGACGGCCCGGCGGGAGTCGGCGTCGTGTCGGGTGGGTGCGGCGGGGCCGGTTCAGCTCAATCCGGCCGCGACGGCCCGCTCGGTCGCCAGCCGGACGCTTTCCCGCGTCTCGGCGTTCAGTGGCCGGCGGGGCGGACGGCAGGGGCCGCCGGGCTTGCCGACCACGTCCATGGACAGCTTGATCGCCTGGACGAACTCGGTGCGGGTGTCCCAGCGCAGCAGCGGGTGCAGGACGTCGTACAACTCCCGGGCCCGGGGCAGGTCGCCGGCGACGGCGGCGCGGTAGAGCTCGATGCAGGAGTGGGGGAGGACGTTGAGGAATCCGCCGATCCAGCCCTTGGCACCGGCCACGGCCAGCTCCAGGAGCACGTCGTCGGCACCCGCCAACAGGTCCAGGCCGGGGGCCAGTTCGGCGAGGCGGTAGGCGCGGCGGGTGTCGCCGCTGAACTCCTTGACGCCGACGATGTGGCCGTCGGCGTGCAGCTTCGCCAGCAGTTCGGGGGCCAGGTCCACCCGGGTGTCGAACGGGTTGTTGTAGGCGACGACGGGCAGGCCGACCGAGGCCACGTCGGCGTAGTGCGCGTGCACCTCGGCATCGTCGGCGCGGTAGGCGTTCGGCGGCAGCAGCATGACGGCCTCGGCGCCGGCCCGGGCCGCCTGCTCGGTCCAGCGGCACGCCTCGGCCGAGCCGTACGCGGCGACGCCGGGCATCACCCGGTCGCCGCCCACGGCCTCGACCGCGACGCGGACCACCTCGGCGCGTTCCTCGGCGGTCAGGACCTGGTACTCGCCCAGGGAACCGTTGGGCACGACGCCGTCGCAGCCCGCGTCGACGAGCCCGCGCACGTGGTCGGCGAAGGCGTCGTAGTCGATGCTCAGGTCCGCGCGCAGCGGCAGCGTGGTGGCGACCATCAGGCCGCGCCACGGCCGGCGGATGTGGTCGGTGGGGATCGGGCCGGACACGGGGGCTCCTCGGGTGTCGATGGCAGTGGTGACGGCGACGGGGACGTCGTGGTCGCCGTCGGCGGTGGCGGGCATCGCGGTGGTGGCACACGTTTCCACCGTGGCCACCTCAGTACAATGTCACATTGCTTTACGGTTCCGCCAGACCCGACTTCGATCGCATCGGCAAACGAGGGAAGCGGTAAAACCGCAGGTGAATGGTAAAGGGAATGCAAATACAATGTCGCACCTCAAATGTGACACGTTGCAAACCTTGACCATTGCATCGCCCGTGGGCAGAGTTCCCCACCAACCACCCCACCCCGCCGCCTCCCGAGAGGCCCGCCACCATGACCACGCTCGCGCCCCCCACGGATCCGCCGGCGGATCAGGTTTCGCCCGCCGTCGGCACCGCCCCCACCGGGCTGCGCCCCTCGCAACTCGCCTGGCGTCGCTTCCGGCGCGACCGCACCGGGATCGTCGCCGCCTACGTCGTCGCCGTCTTCGTCGTCGCGGGCCTGGGCGCACCGCTGTTCGCCCGGTGGTACGGGCACGACCCCTACACCACCTACGGCCAGAACCGGCCCGGCCTGCTCAACGAGTTCGGCTTCCCGATCGCACCCAACGGCGGCATGTCCGGCGAGTTCTGGCTCGGCCTCGAACCCGGCCTGGGCCGGGACGTGCTCACCCAACTCCTGTACGGCATCCGCACCTCGCTGCTCATCTCGCTGGCCGTGGTCGCCATCGTCACCGTGCTCGGCGTGCTGGTGGGAGTGACCGCCGGCTACCTCGGCGGACGTACCGACTTCCTCGTGGGCCGACTGATCGACGTCATGCTCAGCTTCCCGGCGACGCTGTTCTTCATCGCGTTCACCCCGGTGGTCACCTCGCTGCTGACCCGCCCGGGCGAGCAGATGTCGCCGCTGCTGCGCGGGGCGGTCATCGTCGCGGTGCTCTCCGCGTTCGGCTGGGCCTCGGTGGCCCGACTGCTGCGCGGTCAGGTGCTCTCGCTGCGCGCTCGCGAATACGTCGAGGCGGCGCGGGTGATCGGCGCCTCGCCCGGCCGCATCGTGCTGCGCGAGCTGCTGCCCAACCTGGTCACACCGATCCTGGTCAGCGCGTCGATGGCGGTGCCCGCGTACGTGACCACCGAGGCCGCCCTGTCCTACCTGGGTGTGGGCATGGTCGAACCCACCCCCGACTGGGGGCGGATGTTGCTCAAGGGCGCCGAGGTCTACCGGACCGACATCACCTACATGTGCGTCCCCGGCATCTCGATGCTCGTCTTCGTCGTCGCCTTCAACCTGCTCGGCGACTCGGTCCGCGACGCACTCGACCCCAAGAGCGACCGCTGAGCCCCCGACGTCGCGTCCGGCGCCGGTCCCTTCGCCACACCGCACTCGCACGGCAACCCTCGGAAGGAACCATGAACCCTCGGCGCAGACCCACTCGCCTCACCCGAACCGCGCTCGCCGCGCTCACCCTCGCCCTCGGCGCGGCCGCCTGTTCCGGCGGCGGCGGCACCCCGGACAACAAGGAGCCCGGGAAGGGCGCCCCCAAAGCCCAGGTCCGCGCCGTGTCGATCGGCGCCGCCGCCGAGTCGAAGGGCCCGGCCAAGGAACTCCCCGGTGCCAAGCCCGGCGGCACCGCCACGGTCCTGGAGCGCGCCGACTTCAACCACCTGGACCCGGCCCGCGTCTACGTCTCGCACGAGCAGACGGCGGAACTGCTGATCTCGCGTCAGCTCACCACGTACAAGCAGGAAGGCGACCACACCACCCTGGTCGGCGACCTGGCCACCGACACCGGGACCAGCCCCGACGGCGGCAAGACCTGGACCTTCACCCTCAAGGACGGGCTCAAGTACGAGGACGGGTCGCCGATCACCGCGCAGGACGTCAAGTACGGCGTCGAGCGCTCGTTCGCCAAGGAGATCACCGGCGGCCCCACCTGGATCCAGGAATGGCTCGTCGGCAACGCCGACTTCCGCTCGGTGTACGACGGCCCCTACGCCGGCCGCGAACTGGACGCGATCAAGACCCCGGACGCGCGCACCATCACCTTCGCGCTCCCGGCCCCGCGCGGCGACTTCCCGTTCGCGGTGGCGATGCACACCAGCACCCCGGTGCCGCGGGCCAAGGACACGAAACTGGAATACGACAAGCGCCCGTTCTCCAGCGGCCCCTACAAGATCTCCACCCGCGAGATCGACAAGTCCATGACGATGGTCCGCAACGAGCACTGGGACCCGAACACCGACGCGGTCCGGCACGCCTACCCCGACCAGTGGAAGTTCGAGTTCGGCGCGTCCAACCAGCAGATCAACGAGCGGCTGATCGCGGCCAACGGTGGTGACCGCACGGCGATGACCTTCCGCGTCGCGGTCGGCCGCGAGGTCGCCCAACAGGTGCTCACCACACCGGACTTGAAGGCTCGCACGGCGGACGCGGCCACCCCGTACACCGAGTACTTCGAGATCAACAACCGGCGCCAGACCAATCCGAAGATACGCCAGGCGCTGATCGCGGCGTTCCCCAAGGAACAGGTGCGGCAGATCCTGGGCGGCCCCGCGTACGGCGAGTTCGCCACCACACTGATGGGCGCGACGGTGCTCGGTTTCGAACCCTTCGACCTGGCCGGTGTGCCGAACACCGGTGACCCGGCCAAGGCCAAGCAGTTGCTCGCCGAGTCCGGCACCCCCAACCCCAGCATCACCTACGCGTACAACCAGACCCCGCTGTGGGAGCAGGTCTCGGTGACCATCGTCCAGGCCCTGCAACAGGCCGGCTTCAAGGTGGTTCCGCAGCCGATCAACGACAAGAGCTACTACACCGAGATCGGCCGCATGGACAACAAGTACGACCTGTACTGGTCCGGCTGGGGTGCCGACTGGCCCAGCGCCGCCACCGTGCTCCCGGCCAAGTTCGACGGCCGCAAGATCATCGACGACGGCTCCGTCTACAGCCTCTACAACAACCCGGCGATGAGCACCGAGATGGACCGCATCACCGCGATGTCGGACGTCGTGGCGGCCGGCAAGGAATGGTCGAACCTGGAGAAGAAGATCATGGCCGAGGCCCCGGTGGTGCCGTTCGTGTACCGGCGCCAACTGACCCTGTACGGCCCCGGTCTGGGCGGCGTACGAGTCGGCTTCATCGGCTCGACCTATCCGATCGACGTCTGGGTCAAGTAGCCCCCGGGCGGGGCGGCTCCGGCTCCGACCGGCGGGGGGGGGGGGGGGGGGGGGGGCCCCGCCCCCCCCCCCCCCCCCCCGCCCCCCCCCCGCCGCATGTCCGGGGCGGGGCGGAGTGAGGCGGCCCCGCCCGATCAGGCCAGCGTGCGCTCGAGGAACCGCGCGATC
>NZ_JBITJP010000008.1:149512-385616 GCF_044460165.1 Embleya sp. NPDC050154 | reverse complement strand
GGTGTTGAAGCAGTGCGGACACGTGGTCACGATCCGCTTGCGCGGGGCGTCCTCCAACGCCGCGTTCAACGTCGCCACGTTCTGCGCCGCGAGCATCTGGAAGACCACCTCCGAGCCCAGCCGGCGCGCCGAGTCCCCGGTGCAGGACTCCTCCTTGCCCAGGATCCCGTACCGCACGCCCGCGATGTGCAACAGCTCCGCGAACGCCTTCGTGGTCTTCTTCGGCCCGTCCGCCAACGCCCCCGCGCAACCCACCCAGTACAGGTACTCCAACTCCGCGGGTTCCACGTCCTGCCCGACGATCGGGACCTCGATCCCCGTCGCCTTCCTCAGTTCCTTGACCCAGTCCAGGCGGGCCTTGGTGGCCACGCCCCACGGGTTGCCCTTGTTCTCCAGGCCCTTGAGCATCGTCGCCGCCTCGGAGGGGAACGCGCTCTCGATCAACACCTGGTACCGGCGCATGTCCACGATGTGGTCCACGTGCTCGATGTCCACCGGGCACTGCTCCACACACGCCCCGCACGTGGTGCACGACCACAACACGTCCGGGTCGATCACCCCGTTCTCCTCCGCCGTGCCCACCAGCGGACGCCCCGCCTCGGCCAGCGCGGACGCGGGCACCCTCGCCAACTGCTCGGGGGTGGCCCGCTCGTTGCCCTCCTCGTCCCGACCGCCACCCGCCAGCAGATACGGGGCCTTGGCGTAGGCGTGCTCGCGCAACGACATGATCAACAACTTCGGCGACAACGGCTTGCCCGTGTTCCACGCCGGACACTGCGACTGGCACCGACCACACTCGGTACACGTGGAGAAGTCCAACAGACCCTTCCACGTGAAATGCTCGATCTGCGACACCCCGAACACCGCATCCTCGGCCGGGTCCTCGAAATCGATCACCTCGCCACCCGAGCGCATCGGCGCCAACGCACCCAACGCGACACCACCATCGGCATCACGCTTGAAATAGATGTTGAAGAACGCCAGGAACCGATGCCAGGCCACACCCATACTCGGGTTCAGCCCGATCGTCACCGCCCAGGCGCCGGTCGCGGTGAGCTTGATCATCGCGGTCAGGTAGACCAGGTTCTCCAGCGTGGACTCGCCCAGGTCCTGGAAGGCCAGGCTGAGCGGGTACGACGCGAAGAAGCCCGCCTCGTAGTGGTCCACCCCGAGCAGGGCGGCCTCCAGGGCGCGCAGCGTCAGGATCGCGAGGCCGATCACCAGGATCGTCCACTCGACGTAGTACGCCTGCCACGACACCGAGCCGGCGAAGCGCGACTTGCGGCCCGGGCGCGAGGGCAGGCTCAGCTGCCGGATGACCATCAGCACCACGATGCCGACGAACGTGGCGAGCGCGATGAACTCGGTGAACAGCTCGTACGGCAGCCAATCGCCGATGAGCGGGAACACCCAGTGCGCGTCGAAGAGCTGCACGATGGCGGTGATGATGGTCAGGCCGAGGGTCAGGAAGCCGACGGCCACGAACCAGTGGGCCACGCCGACGACGCCCCACTTGAGCATTCGGGTGTGGCCGAGGAACTCCCGGCCGAGGGTCGCGGTGCGCTGCGCGGGCTGTCCGGTTCGGCTGCCGTCCGGCTGGCCTACCTGGACGAAGCGGTAGATATGCGCGACGGCGCGCGCCGCGAGCGCGGCGCCGACCACCAAGGTGACCAGCGAGATCACGATCGCTGCGAGCTGCATGGGCGTTCGGCTCCTCCGGTGGGACGTCCCTTCCGGGGCGTGTATCGGCCGACAGCGTACGGCCGTGCGGGCATCTTACCCGCTGGTAACTTAACCACTGCGTCGATGATATCTGTCACGCTGGACGCTACCGGCTTCGCGGGTTTTGTCCGCTTCATCCGGTGCTAGGCGATCTTGTCGTGCCGCGCATGGCGCACCATCCTCGGCGCACCGCGTGACCGGAGCCGACCCGACCGAACCCCCGACGTGTGACGCACCGTCAGATAACTCCGCATGCATGCTGCCATGCCGAAGCGCCGGGACCCGCAACAGGTCCCGGCGCCGTGGCATTCGTGGCCGACTCGGCCCCGAACCCGCTCGTCAGAGCGTCTTCGCCGGCACCCGCTCCTGCGGCTGCACCACCAGCGTGTCGCTCGCCTCGTCCAGGTCGACCACGACCGTGTCGCCGTCGTCGATCTCGCCGGCGAGCAGCGCCCGGGCCAGCTTGTCGCCGATGGCGGTCTGGATCAGCCGGCGCAGCGGCCGCGCGCCGTACGCCGGGTCGTACCCGGTCAGCGCGAGCCACTCGCGGGCCGCGTCGGTCACCGTCAGGGTGATCCGGCGGTCCTTGAGCCGGGCGCCGAGCCGATCGACCTGGAGTCCGACGATGTGTGCGAGTTCCGCCGTGCCGAGTGCGTCGAAGAGCACGATGTCGTCGAGCCGGTTGAGGAATTCCGGCTTGAACGCGTTGCGAACCACGTCCATCACCAGGTTCTGCTGCTGCTCCCGGGACAGCGCCGGGTCGACCAGGTACTGGGACCCCAGGTTCGAGGTCAGGATCAGCACCACGTTGCGGAAGTCCACCGTGCGGCCCTGGCCGTCGGTCAGCCGCCCGTCGTCGAGCACCTGGAGCAGGACGTCGAAGACCTCGGGATGGGCCTTCTCCACCTCGTCCAGGAGCACCACCGAGTACGGCCGGCGGCGGACCGCCTCGGTCAACTGGCCGCCCTCCTCGTAGCCCACGTAGCCGGGCGGCGCGCCGACCAGGCGGGCGACCGAGTGCTTCTCCGCGTACTCCGACATGTCGATCCGCACCATCGCGCGCTCGTCGTCGAAGAGGAAGTCGGCGAGCGACTTGGCCAACTCGGTCTTGCCCACACCGGTCGGGCCCAGGAAGAGGAAGGAGCCGGTCGGGCGGTCCGGGTCGGCGATGCCGGAGCGGGCCCGGCGTACCGCGTCGGAGACCGTCGCCACGGCCGCCTTCTGGCCGATCAGCCGGCGACCCAGCTCGTCCTCCATCCGCAGCAGCTTGCCACGCTCGCCCTCCAGGAGGCGGCCGGAGGGGATGCCGGTCCAGGACGAGACCACGTCGGCGACGTCGTCCGGGCCGACCTCCTCCTTGACCATCGCGGTGCCGTGCGTGCCCCGGTCGCCCTCGGTCGCGGCGGCCTCGGCCAGCTCGCGCTCCAGGGTCGGGATCTGGCCGTACATCAGCTTCGAGGCGGTCTCGAAGTCGCCGTCCCGCTGGGCCCGCTCGGCCTCGCCGCGGGCCGCGTCCAGGCGTTCCTTGAGCTCGCCGACCCGGTTCAGGCCGGCCTTCTCCTGCTGCCAGCGCGCGGTCAGCCCGCTGAGTTGCTCCTGCTTGTCCGCGAGGTCCTTGCGCAGTCGCTCCAGCCGGTCCCGGCTGGCCGCGTCGGTCTCCTTGGCCAGCGCCATCTCCTCCATCCGCAGCCGGTCCACCGAGCGCTGGAGTTCGTCGATCTCGACGGGGGAGGAGTCGATCTCCATCCGCAGCCGCGACGCCGCCTCGTCGACCAGGTCGATCGCCTTGTCGGGGAGGAAGCGCGCGGTGATGTAGCGGTCGGAGAGGGTGGCCGCGGCGACCAGGGCCGAGTCGGCGATCTGCACCTTGTGGTGCGCCTCGTACCGGCTCTTGAGGCCGCGCAGGATCGCGATGGTGTCCTCGACGCTGGGCTCGCCGACGAACACCTGCTGGAACCGGCGCTCCAGCGCGGGGTCCTTCTCGATGTGCTTGCGGTACTCGTCCAGCGTGGTCGCGCCGACCAGGCGCAGTTCGCCGCGCGCGAGCATCGGCTTGAGCATGTTGCCCGCGTCCATCGAACTGTCGCCGGTCGCGCCCGCGCCCACCACGGTGTGCAGTTCGTCGATGAAGGTGACGACCTGGCCGTCGCTGGACTTGATCTCGTTCAGGACCGCCTTCAGCCGCTCCTCGAACTCGCCGCGATACTTCGCGCCCGCGACCATCGCGCCCAGGTCGAGCGCGATCAGCCGCTTGTCGCGCAGCGACTCGGGCACGTCGCCCGCCACGATCCGCCTGGCCAGGCCCTCGACGACGGCGGTCTTGCCGACGCCGGGCTCACCGATCAGGACCGGGTTGTTCTTGGTCCGGCGGGACAACACCTGGACCACCCGGCGGATCTCCGAGTCGCGGCCGATCACCGGGTCCAGCTTGCCGTCGCGGGCCTCCTCGGT
Organism: Embleya sp. NPDC050154; assembly: GCF_044460165.1. Classification (NCBI taxonomy): domain Bacteria; kingdom Bacillati; phylum Actinomycetota; class Actinomycetes; order Kitasatosporales; family Streptomycetaceae; genus Embleya; species Embleya sp. NPDC050154. The sequence continues at coordinate 381,443 of NZ_JBITJP010000008.1, read as the reverse complement.
CAGGTCGCGGCCGTACTTCTCCAGGGCCTGATAGGTACTCTCCGGGTCCTGGGAGGTGACCCGGGCGCTGCCGCGCACCGCCTTGAAGGAGTCGAGCAGCGCCTGCGGCGTGGCGCCCGCGTCGCGCAGCGCCTCGGCGACCGGGCCGGAGCGGCCGGACGCGAGACCGACCAGGACGTGCTCCGTGGACACGAACGTGTCGCCGAGCTTGTCGGCCTGCTTCTCCGCCTCGTCGAGCGCGAGCATCGTCTCGCGGGCGAGCTGCGGAGCGGCCACCGTTGAGCCGGACGCGCTCGGCAGGCGATCGGAAATCTGGACGGCCGCGACCTTCAGGAGCGGCACGTCCACACCGGCCGCGCCCAGCAGCGGGACCGCGATCCCCTCGGGCTGTTCGAGCAGGGCGAGCAGCAGATGCGCGGGCTCCACCTGGGGGTGTCCCGCCGCGGAAGCCTTGCGGATGGCGACCGAAAGGGCCTCTTGGGCCTTGGTGGTGAGCTTCTGTGCATCCATGTGAGGTGTGCGACTCCTTCGCTTCGGGCACGCGATGTCACGGCCATCATTCCGTCCGTGTCGTGTCCGTATGGCACCCGAACGGTCCTTTGACTGTGGCAACCACAACTAAGTTGAGTCTATTCCACTCAACCGTGCGTCGCTCCGGATGCCTAGACTGCGGACATGCCAGATGTGTCCGGTGCCCTCGAAACACTCGACGCGCTCGCGGATGCGGCGGTACGGCTGATTCCGGCGGCGCCCGGGGCCGATCGGGTCGTGCTCGGCCTCGCCGGTCCGCCGGGTGCCGGGAAGTCCACGCTCGCCGGCCGCCTGGTGCGCGCGATCGAACAGCGGGTCGGCGTCGGTACCGCCGCCTATGTGCCGCTCGACGGGTTCCACCTCTCGAACGTGCAGCTCAAGCGGATCGGCCGACTGCACCGCAAGGGCGCCGTGGACACGTTCGACGTGTGGGGCTACGCGACCACGCTGGCCCGTGTGGTGCACGAGGTGGACCGGGACGTGTACGTGCCGGACTACGACCGCACGCTGCACGAGCCGGTCGCGGCGCGGCACGTGGTCCGCCCCGGCACCCGGATCGTGGTGACCGAGGGCAACTACCTGGCACTGGACGCTCCCGGCTGGACCGACGCCTACTGCCTGATGACCGAGGTCTGGTACGTGCACGCCTCGGACCGGGTCCGCGACGAGCGGCTGACCAGGCGCCAGCGCCGGGGCGGTCGCAGCGTCGGCGAGGCGATGGCCTGGGTCGCCGGCAGCGACCGTCCCAACGGCGAACTGGTCAAGCGCTCCAAGTCACGCTGCGCCCGCGTGGTGACGGTGGTCTGGTAGACCGCCGGACTCGGCGGACCCGCCTGCTCTACGTGAGCCACGCCGGCGTCGGCACCAGCAGTTCCACGTTGCGGTCCTCGATCCGACCGCGCCGACCGTCCACCTTCGCGTCCGGGCGATCGCGCTCGTGCCAGTCGTTGCCCGCGAGTTCGCGGGCCAGCGCGGCCAGTGCGACCGGGGTGTCCAGCTTGCCGCCGTTGGACTCCGGCCCGGCCGAGTCGACGATGGTGCCGAAGACGGACAGTGTGCCGTTGCGGTTGTCCCCGATCTCCACGATCCGCGCCTGCGAGGGCCAGTCGATGTGCGACGCGGTGTTGACCTCCCAGAAGCCTCCGGGAGCGGCGAAGCCGGCCGGGCGCGGGTGCGGCTTCACGTGGTTGTCGTGGGTGTGCCCGTTCACCCACAGCACGACGTTCGGGAAGCGCAGCAGCAGCGACAAGACCTCGGGGCCCAGGATTCGCGCGGGCTGCCCCGGGGGCACCGTGCGGTTCACCATCGTCTCGATGGTGTGGTGGCTGAACAGCACGAACAGCTTGTCCTGGCCGGTGCCTTGGACCACCTTGCCCTGCTCGTCCAGGTAGCTGGAACTGCCCTTCATCAGGTGGTCCTGGAGCCACGCGAACTGGGTCGGGTCCAGGCAGCCGGAGTCCAGGCCGTACTGGTTCACCGTGTCCAGGACCAGGCAGCGCACCTGACCCTGGTCGAAGCTGTAGTACGCGGTCTTGGCGTCGATGTTCTGCTGGGTGAAGCCGTGGCCCTTGGGCAGGCCGGTGGTGTTGAAGTGCTCCTTGATCGTCTCCGCGCGGTCGATCAGCCGCCGGTCCGGGTCGGCGGTGACCTTGCGCTTGGGGCCCGACATCAGCGCGGCAAGCGCGTCCGGCTTGCCGCTCTGCAGTCCGACCGCGAGCGCGACGACGGTCTCCTTCGCGGATATGTCCAGCACCTTCTCGTCGCCGACCGCGACCTTGCCCAGCAATTCGTTGACCGGCAGGTTGCCCTGGACCAGCCCGTCGTGGTTGCCGTACGCGGTGTACCACGGGGTCTTCAGGCCGGTCGCCTCGAACGGACGCCGGCACGCGTCGAGCAGACCCGGCACGGTGGGGAAACCGAACTCGCGCCTGGGCAGGTCGTCCTTCTGTCCGGCCGGCGTGCCGTCCGGGTGCCAGTAGCGGTCGTTGTACGCGACCGCGTCCATCGGGCCCTCGTACTTGTTCCGGTCGCCCGAGTCGGGGGTGACCTTCTTGCCGCCGTCGAGCACGTCGATGTACCAACGCAGCTCGTTGAACTGGATGTTGTCGGTGTTGTCGCCCGTGCAGATGGTGAACGCCAGGGGTTGGCCCAGCGCCGGGCCCTTGCCGATCCGGTTGAGGGACTGCACCATCGCCTCGGCGATCTGCGCCGTCAGCACCTCCTGCGGGCGGTACGACGACTGGAACGGCAGCAGCTTGGCGAACGGCTGGTCCTTGTCGCTGTGCCGGTCCAGGAAGTCCACCCGCGCGGTCGACTGGGAGTCCTGGATGTGGATGTCCGTCAGTTGGGTGAAGGCCACCAGGGGTCGGCTCTTCGTCTTGTCGCCGGGACCGGCGCCGGGGGCCAACTCGTTGCGCAGCAGGTGCGGTTCGCCGGGGCCGGCGACCACCTTGCGGTAACCGCCCGGGCCGGGCGGGCCGAGCAGCAGGGTGCGCTCCAGGGTGGTGCCGGCCGCGCCTGCGGCGCCGCCCGAGGTCGGGGCGCCGGGCTTGGGCGCGTCGCTCGACTTGTTGACCGGCGACTCCTCGGCGTCGGTGCACGCCGCCGCTCCCAGCAGTGCCGCGCCCGCGGCCGAGTACTTCAGGACGTCCCGACGATTCGGCTTCATGCGGCGACCCTACTGACGCGTATTGAGCGGCATCAAGGATGTGCCGAGGCCACCCGAACGCCCGCCCCGCACGAAACGGCGGGCCGACCCCCGCGAACGAGGCCGCGGCCCACACGGACGAAGGGGCGCGGCCGAAGCCCCGCCCCTCCCGGATCTCGTGCGGCCCGTGCGCCGGCGTCAGTCGGTGCGCCCGCGCCTGGGCTTCCACACCACGAGCGCGGTGCCCGCCTGCGGCCGGACCGGGACCAGATCGCGTCGGTAGGACGCGTGTACGGCCGCCTCGCGCCGGGCGCTCGCGTCCGTCGCCTCGTGCAGCGCGTGCTCCAACTCGGCCACCCGCACGCTCAGCGCGAGCACCTGGTTCTCCAGCTCCAGGATCCGCTTGATCCCGGCGAGGTTGATGCCGGCCTCCTGGGAGAGCCGCTGCACCTCGCGCAACTGGACGATGTCGCGGGCGGAGTAGCGCCGCCCGCGACCGGCCGTGCGGTCCGGCGAGACCAGGCCGAGTCGGTCGTACTGGCGCAGCGTCTGTGGATGCAGGCCGGACAGTTGCGCGGCCACCGAGATCACGTAGACCGGAGAGGTCTCGTCGATCTCGTAGCCACGCCGCCCGCCGTCGCCGCCCAAGCCGCCCGGTCGCATGTCATGCCCCCTTCGCCGCGTCCAACAGATCGGCTCGGGGATCGTGCGCGACGGTCGCCTCGCGGAACGCCTCCAGCGCCTCGCGCGCCTTGTCGTTCAGCTGCTGTGGGACCGTCACCTCGACGGTGACCAGGAGGTCGCCCCGAGTGCCGTCCTTGCGTGCCGCACCGCGCCCGCGGACGCGCAGCGTGCGGCCGTTGCCCGTGCCCGCGGGGAGCTTGAGCGTGACCGGGATGCCGCCCAGGGTGGGCACGGTGACCTCCGCCCCCAGCACCGCCTCCGGAAAGGTGACCGGCACGGTGACGGTGAGGTTGTCGCCCTTGCGGCCGAATACGGAGTGCGTCTTGACGTGCACCACGACGTACAGGTCGCCGGAGGGGCCGCCGCGCTCGCCGGGAGCGCCCTTGCCCTTGAGCCGGATCCGCTGTCCGTCCTGAACCCCGGCCGGGATCCGGACCTGCATCGTGCGCGAACTCTTGGCCCGACCGCTGCCGTTGCACACGATGCACGGGTCGTCCACCAGCAGCCCGCGGCCCTTGCAGTCGCGGCACGGCTCGGAGAAGCCGAAGCCGCCCTGCGGACGGCTGACGTTGCCCGAACCCGCGCAGGTGGGACACATCCGCGGGGTGGTGCCCGCGGCCGCGCCCGTGCCGTTGCAGTGCCGACACGGCTCGGAGCTGGTCAGCCGGATCGGGACGGTCGCGCCGTCCACCGCGTCCGCGAAGCCGAGGGTGACCTCGGACTCCACGTCCGAGCCGCGTCGGGGCTGCTGCCGTCCGGTCTGCCGACCGCCGCCGAACAGCCCGCCGAAGATGTCGCCCAGGCCGCCGGTGTTGCCCGCGCCGCCCTGCTGGCCACCGAAGATGTCGCCGAGGTCGAAGGGGAAGCCGCCGGCCCCGCCCTGCCCGCCGCCGGGGCCGCGGAAGCCACCCCCGCTGCCGAACAGGGTCCGTGCCTCGTCGTACTCCTTGCGCCGCTTGTCGTCGGCGAGCACGTCGTAGGCTTCCGAGATCTCCTTGAACCGCTCCTCCGCCTTGGTGTCACCCTTGTTCTTGTCCGGGTGGAACTCGACGGCGAGCTTACGGTAGGCCTTCTTGATCTCGGCGGTGCCGGCGTCCTTGGGGACGCCGAGCACCTTGTAGTAGTCCTTCTCCAGGTAGTCCTTCGTACTCATGCGCCCCTCGCCGATCGGGTCGGGGTGCCCTCGTGCTCCGAGCGCCCGTTTCCGGATCCACTCCACCCGCGCATCGGCGTCCCTCCTCTCCGCTTCTCGTTGTCTGGTTCCCGGTGACGGTTCAGCTTCCGGCCGCTTCGCCCGACTCCTCCGGACCGCCCTCGGCGTCCGCTGTGGGCTCCGCGACCGCCACCCGCGCCGGACGGATGATCCGCTCGCCGACCTGGTAGCCGGGCTGCAGGATCTCCACGCACGTGGGCTCGGTGACATCGGTCGCGTACGAGTGCAGCAGCGCCTCGTGCACCGTCGGGTCGAACGGGTCGCCCTTGGAACCGAAGCTCTGCAGCCCCATCTTGGCCACGATCGACTCCAGCGACTCGGCGACCGACTTGAAGCCGCCCGCCAGTTCGCCGTGGTCCCGGGCCCGACCGATGTCGTCGAGCACCGGCAGCAGTTCGCTCAGCACCTTGATGGCGGCCAGTTCGCCCGCCACGTTGCGGTCCCGCTCGACGCGCTTGCGGTAGTTCGCGTACTCGGCCTGGAGCCGTTGCAGGTCGGCGGTGCGCTCACCGAGCTGGTTGCGCAGCTCGGCGGCCTCCGCCGCCCCGGGGGCCGGGGCCGCCGCCGAGGCGGCGGTCCCGGTTTCCGGCTTCGGCTCTGTCTCTTGGGCGTCGCCCGGGACGGCGCCGTGGTTCGAGCCGGTCCCTTCGGTCACGCAGCACCGCCCTTACGGTCCTCGTCGACGATCTCGGCGTCCACGACGTCGTCGTCGGCAGTGTTGCCCGCGCCGTCGCCGGGCGAACCGGCCGCGCCCTCGGTACCGGGCTGCGCGTTCGCGTACATCGCGGTGCCCAGCTTCTGGCTCGTGGTGCTGACCTTCTCCGCGGCGTCGCGGATCGCGGCCAGGTCCTCGCCCTTGAGCGCGTCCTTGAGCTCGGTGAGCGACGTCTCGACCTCGGTCTTGACGTCGGCGGGCACCTTGTCGCTGTTGTCCTTGATGAACTTCTCGGTGGTGTACACCAGTTGCTCGGCCTGGTTGCGGGTCTCCGCGGCCTCGCGACGCTGGTGGTCCTCCTCCGCGTGCGCCTCCGCCTCGCGCATCATCCGGTCGATGTCGTCCTTCGGCAGGCCCGAGCCGCCGGTGATGGTCATCGACTGCTCCTTGCCCGTGCCCAGGTCCTTCGCGGACACGTGCACGATGCCGTTCGCGTCGATGTCGAAGGTGACCTCGATCTGCGGCAACCCGCGCGGGGCCGGCGGCAGACCGGTCAGCTCGAACATGCCGAGCTTCTTGTTGTAGGAGGCGATCTCGCGCTCACCCTGGAACACCTGGATCTGCACCGACGGCTGGTTGTCCTCGGCCGTGGTGAAGATCTCCGAACGCTTGGTCGGGATCGTGGTGTTGCGCTCGATCAGCTTGGTCATGATGCCGCCCTTGGTCTCGATACCAAGCGACAGCGGCGTCACGTCCAGCAGCAGGACGTCCTTGACCTCACCCTTGAGCACACCGGCCTGAAGCGCGGCGCCGACGGCGACGACCTCGTCCGGGTTGACGCCCTTGTTCGGCTCCTTGCCACCGGTGAGCTCGCGCACCACGTCGGCCACGGCCGGCATCCGGGTCGAGCCGCCGACCAGGACGATGTGGTCGATCGCCGAGAGCGGGATGCCCGCGTCCTCGATGACCTTCTGGAACGGCACCTTGGTGCGGTCGAGCAGGTCCTGCGTGAGCTGCTGGAACTGGGCGCGGGTGAGCTTCTCGTCCAGGTGCAGCGGGCCCTCGGCCGAGGCCGTGATGTAGGGCAGGTTGATCGAGGTCTCCATCGAGGAGGACAGCTCGATCTTGGCCTTCTCCGCCGCCTCGCGCAGGCGCTGGAGGGCCATCTTGTCCTTGGACAGGTCCACACCGTGCGCGTTCTGGAACTGCTTGACCAGGTGGTCCATGACCCGCTGGTCCCAGTCGTCGCCGCCGAGGTGGTTGTCACCATTGGTGGCCTTGACCTCGACCACGCCGTCGCCGATCTCCAGGAGCGACACGTCGAACGTGCCGCCGCCGAGGTCGAAGACGAGGATGGTCTGCTCGTCGGCCTTGTCCAGGCCGTACGCCAGCGCCGCCGCGGTGGGCTCGTTGACGATGCGCAGCACGTTCAGACCGGCGATCTCGCCGGCCTCCTTCGTGGCCTGCCGCTCGGCGTCGTTGAAGTACGCCGGCACGGTGATGACCGCGTCGGTGACCTTCTCGCCCAGGTAGGCCTCGGCGTCGCGCTTGAGCTTCATCAGGATGCGGGAGCTGATCTCCTGCGCGGTGTACTTCTTGTCGTCGATCGCCACGGACCACGTGGTCCCCATGTGACGCTTGACGGACCGGATGGTCCGGTCGACGTTGGTGACGGCCTGACGCTTGGCCACCTCGCCGACCAGAACCTCACCGTTCTTCGCGAAGGCAACCACGGACGGTGTGGTCCGCGACCCCTCCGCGTTGGTGATGACGGTCGACTCGCCGCCTTCCAGAACGCTGACGACGGAGTTCGTCGTACCGAGGTCGATACCGACCGCACGTGCCATGATTCGGTTCCTCCACGGGGAGAGTTGAGTGTTTGTCGCTCAAGGATGAGCCGTCGGGTGCAACCGGTCAAATCGCTTGAGTATTCCTGACTCAACTTTAGTGCCTCGCGACGTGTGAGGGGCGGGTTCGAAGGCATGCTGTCGCCACCCGGACGCTCGGCGTCATCGAAACGTTGTGCGCCTCCGGAGACTTATTTAGGTGAATGTCGCCACAAACGACACCCTTGACGCCTGCAGCCTCTTCATGCGCATGGCAGCATGTCGTGGCGCCTGATGCCTGCAAGCGAACGCCAGGCCAAACCCGAGATCCGAGGGGGACCTCCCGATGAGCGATGGTCAGGGCTATCCGCCTGTGCCACCGATGCCGCCCGGCCCACCACCGGGACCACCGGGACAACAGGGACAGCCGGGCCCGCCACAGGGTGGCTATCCGCAGCAGGGCGGCTACCCGCCGCCTGCCGGTTATCCGCAACAGCAGCAACAACAGGGCGGGTTCCAGGAGCCCGACGGTTACCCGTACCCGCAGTACAGCCAGTACGGCCACTACCAGCAGTACGCGCAGAACCCGGTCCCGCTGGGTCCGGACGGCCGGCCGCCGCGCGGTGGGCGCAGCAAGAAGGTGATCGGCACCTGGATCGCCGGTGTCACCGGCGCCGTGGTCGCGTCCGTCGTGGTCGCGGTGGTCGGCTTCGACGACCCGACCGACAAGAAGGACCCGGACGCGCAGAAGTCGGCGCCCGCGCCGATCGTGACCGGCAAGGTGGCCGCTCCGAGCAACAGCGCGGCCGCCGGGCCCAAGAAGGCCGACATCACCAACCAGCTCAAGATCCCGGACACGCTGCCGCCGATCACCGGACCCAAGATCAGCGGCATCTCGGTGGATCCGAAGACCTGGCCCAAGGCCTGCGATCTGCTGACGGACGACGAGATCAAGTCGGTCATCCCCGAGGGGACCATCCGCGAGCGCAAGAGCTTCATGGGCCGGTACTCGAACCTGCTCGGCAAGAGCGTGAACGACAACGAGTGCGACATCACGCTCGACCTGCCGAACCAGCAGTCCTCGGACTACCCCGCGAAGATCAACGTCACCACGTACGGCTACAAGACGCCGGCCGAGGAGAAGGCCTCCTTCGCGAAGGAGAAGACGCAGTCCGAGACGGCCACCAAGCCCTACCCGGACCAGTACGACGACATCCCGGCCGACAAGATCGGGGTGGACGGGTCGTTCCGGGACAACCGCACGATCCAGATCTCCAAGAACGGCTTCCGGGTCTGGGTCACCCTGTCGGCCCAGCTGGAGGACTCGCAGGGCAACCCGCTCAAGAGCAACACCATGGTGCGTCAGTACGGCCCGTCGATGGCCGCGGTGGTCGGGCAGAAGCTGTGAGCGGTGGGTGGCAGCAGGGACCGGGCGGGCCGCCGCACGGGCAGTATCCGCAGCAGCAGCCGGGGTTCGGGCAGCAGCAGGGCTACGTGCCGCAGCAGCCCGGCTACCCGCCTCCGCAGCCGGGCTACGGGCCGCCGGGACACTACGGGCCGCCCGGCCGGCCGTACGGGCCGCCGGACCCGCCGCGTCGGGGCAACCGGCTCGCGCTGTGGGCCGCGATCGCGGTCGTGCTCGTCGGTGCCGGCGTCGGCGGCTTCGTGCTGCTGAACAAGGACGACGACTCGGACACCGCCAAGCCCAACCCGACTTCGGTGGCACCGGCCGCGAGCGGCGGCGGCAAGAGCGGCGATTCCAAGGCCGGGCAGAGTGCCGAGCCGCTCGAGCGTCCGATGGTTTTCCCCGCAGCGCCGCCCGCCGACGCCGGGGCAAAATTCAACGCGACCAACGACGGCAAGACCTGGCCGAAGGCGTGCGACATGCTGTCGGACGCGCAGATCGGGAAGGTCGTCAAGGGCGCCACGGTCAAGACCAGGAAGTCCGACACGACCGTTTCGGTCAAGTACGACTTCCCGGGCGCGGCCGATAATCAGTGCAGGTTCGAACTGTCCGTGCCGGACCCGAACAATCCGAAGTATCCGTCGTACGCCAGGATCGAGCTCACACTGCACGAGGTGAGCACCCCGGCGACCGCGAAGGGCCACTACGGCGACACCAAGAAGAACCGGGGGCGCAAGCCGTTCGGCGTGTTCGAGGAACTCGGCACGAAGCTGGGCACCGACGACGCGTTCCGCGACGACTCGTACATCTGGTTCCACAAGGGTCCGTACTACGTGGAGCTGTACGTGTCCTCCGGACTGGAGGGTCCGGGCGGGGCGAAGTTGGCGGACGACGACGCCGTCAAGCAGTACGGGCCGACGCTCATCGGTTACCTCGTGGCACGGATGTAACCCGCGGTACCGCAGCATCGGCGACAGCGCATCGGAACAGCGCATCGGAACAGCGCATCGGAACAGGCATCGGGAGGATACGGGGATGGTACGAATCGGGAACCCAGGAGGGAACCAGTACGGCGGGCCGCAGCAGCAGCCGCAGTACGGTCATCCCGGGATGTACCAGCAGCCGTACCCGCCGCAGCCGCCGCCGCGCCGGAGCAAGCTGAAGCCCATTCTCGGCTGGGTCGGCGTGGTGGTCGGCGGTGTGCTGGCCACCGTCGCCGCGTCGTACATCGTCGACGAGATCAACAAGAAGAACGACAAGGGCGACAAGCCGGTGGCCGAGAACGGGGTCGCCTTCCCCGACGGCTACACCCCGCCGCCCGGGGTGGCGTTCGTCGACGGCGCCAAGTTCCGGGCGTCGGGGGACACCGGGACGTGGCCGGACGCGTGCACGATGTTGTCCGACAAGGAGATCCAGAACGCGGTCCCCGACGCGAGCATCGTCGGGGCGCGCGAGGGTCGCAAGGGCGCCAAGACGCCCCGGAACTACGAGTGCACGGTCAAGCTCAAGCTGCCCAACCTCCAGGACCCGGCCACGCCGGCCAAGCTGACCATGACCATCAAGGCGATCGGCGACGCCGCCCCGGTCAAGGACATGTACGAGAAGGCCAAGGCGGAGGCGGCTCCCTTCACCGGCTACGAGGACCTGGCCAACAAGCTGTTCGTACAGGACGCGTTCCGCCAGAACGGCAAGCTCAACCTGTACAAGCAGGGCGCCAAGCCGGATTCGCCCGGCTACTACGTGGTCCTGGACGTCAGCGCGCAGACCAAGGAATCGACGGGCGCGAACGAAGCACCCGACGCCTGGACCAAGAAGGCCGGACCGGCCCTCGTGCGCGTCCTCAACATCAAGATGACGGACGACTGATTCGCCGTCGTCCCTCGACGGTTCGTCCCCACGGGAGCTCTCGATGACCGGCCAGTACAACAGCCCGAACTCCGGCCAATACTCCGGCCAGGGGCCCGGCTATCCGCCGCCGGGCGGCTACGGCCAACAGCCGCCGCCCGGCCAGTACGGCGGGCCGCCGGGCCAGTACGGGCCGCCGCCCGGGTACGGCCCGCCCGGCTATCCGCCGCCGTATCCGCCGGAGCCGCCGCGCCCCAACCGCCGCAAGCAGGTCTTCAGTTGGCTGGCGGTGCTCGCGGGGGGCACCGCGGCGACGGTGATCGCCGCGCTGTTGATCAACGGCACGGACGGCAAGAAGAACGAGGCGGTCAAGCTGCCGCCCACGGAGTCCGTGCGCAAGCTGGAGAGCTTCGACCCCAAGGCGGTCCAGAACGCTCCGAGCGCTCCTCCCGCGTCCAAGGAGGCCTCGCGTCCCTCGGCGCCGCCCGCGCCCAAGAGCGGTGGCAAGTTCGCCCCCGTGGCGACCGACATGTCCACCTGGCCGGACGTGTGCGACCTGATCACCCCCGAGGAGATCGCCAAGGTGATCCCCGAGGTGACCACCCAGGAGGAACAGGGCACCGCCAAGGCCGCCGGTTCGTATGCCTCCCGCGGCCCGGCGCTGCGCAGCACGACCTGCCTCTACACGGTGAACACCAAGCGGGGCTTCGGCTACAGCAACGTGATCAAGCTGACCATCGAGATCAGGAACATCGACGCCCCCAAGGAACTCGACTACATCTGGAACCTCAACAAGAACGGCGCGCAGCGGATCCAGTCCGACTTCAAGGCGATCACCGCACCGGGCGTCGACGACGCCTACTACGCCGTGCAGAAGGTGCGCCTGCGCAAGGGACAGTACGACCTGCAGGTCGACGCGACGGGCAGTCTCACCATGGAGGGCACCGACCGGCCCTGGATGAATTGGCAGAGCGAACTGCTCCCGAAGTTCGTCGCGACCATCAGCGCCAAGATCTGACCGGACGCGCCCGGGACCCCGGCGGGTCGCGGCGATCGCCACCCGCCGGGCGCACGGCCTACTCGTCGCGGTGGACCGTTTCGGGGGCGAAGCCGGGGAGGCAGACGGCGATGTAGTCGGCGCCCTCGGAGTTCCCGGTGCTGTAGCGGACCCACTCGCCGGCGGGTGTGTGGATGCCCTGGCCGGCGGCGACCTCCTGGACACCGCCCTCGAACTCGACGGTCAAAACGCCGCGCAGGACCACCGTGTACTCGTCGAACTCGGGGCGCTGGCCCGGTTCCTCCCAGCCGCCGGGGCTGGTCATGTGCGCGATGCTGAGCGCCCGGTCGCCGGTGTTGACCCGGCCGACGTACTCGCGAATGGTCTTGGGGATGTTGCCGGCGGCCTCGACGACCGTCGGCTTCTCGATGAAGTTCGGCATGTGTCCCATCCTGTACCGGGACGCCGGTAAATCGTTGGCGGCCCCGCCCGGGCACTTGGGACCGTGGAGTCGACGGGGAAGACACCCCTGTGCGGTTTCGGGGAAGGGGCGACGCATGTCCACACTCAAGGTCACGGCCGAACGGTTGGTGGTGCACGAGCACCCCAACGCGGACGCGCTGGAGCTGGCCCAGGTCGGCCTGTACCGAGCCGTCGTCGCGAAGGGCGCCTACGTCACCGGTGACGTCGCGGTGTACATCCCCGAGCAGGCGGTGCTGCCGGACCCGCTGATCGACGAGCTCGGCCTCACCGGGCGGCTCGCCGGGTCGGCCAAGAACCGGGTTCGGGCGATCCGGCTGCGCGGCGAGCTCTCGCAGGGCATCGTCTGCCGGCCGAGCGCGCTCGAGGGCCGGGACCTGTCGGCCGCGCTCGCCGGTGACGAGGACTTCGCCGAGGTGCTGGGCATCGTCAAGTGGGTGCCGCCCATCCCCGTGCACATGAGCGGCGAGATCGTGCCCGCCGCCGACCTGCTGCCGTGGGTCGACATCGAGAACGTGCGCCGCTACCCGGAGTTGTTCACGGCCGGAGAGCCGGTGGTGGCGACCGAGAAGATCCACGGCACCGCGTGCCTGTACACCTACGTGGCCGACACCGGTGAGAGCTTCGTGTCCTCGAAGGGCTTCGGTGCCAGGTCGCAGGCGCTGGTCCGGGACGAGCACAACCTGTACTGGCGCAGCGTGCTCGCGCACCGGCTGCCCGAGGCCGCCGCGGAGTTGGCCGCGCGGTACGGCGCGGCCCGGGTGGGCGTGTTCGGCGAGGTGTTCGGGCAGGGCGTACAGGACCTGGGGTACGGCGCGCAGGGTCGGTCGGAGCTGCCGGGCTTCGCGGTGTTCGACGTCGCGCTCGCGGACGCCGGCGGCGCGGTACGCCGGGTGGACGCCGAGCGACTCGCCGAACTGCTCGGCGGCTTGCAGACGGTGCTTCCGATGGTGCCGACGCTGTATGCCGGGCCCTACGACGAGGCCGCGCTGCTGGCCCTGGCGGAGGGCCGGGAGACCGTCTCGGGCACCGCCGCGCACCTGCGCGAGGGGATCGTGATCCGCCCGGCTCGCGAGCGGTACAGCGACGTGGTCGGCGGGCGGGCGATCGGCAAGATCGTCTCCGCGGCCTACCTCACCCGTAAGGGTGGCACCGAATACGAATGAGGCCTCGCGCGCTGGGGCCTACCGCTCTGGGCCGAATGAGAGAGGATGGCGTCCATACGTCTGGAGAGGATCTTTTTTCATGAGCATCGACCCGTCCTCGCTTCCGAGGTCGACCTTCGTCCCGGCCGCACCGGTCGTCAAGCCGTCGGCGGACCTGATCAACCAGGTTCTCGACGAGCTCCAGGTGAACCACTTCACCGACGAGGAAGGCGACATCTGCGCGCCCTGGGACGGCTTCCGCGTCTACTTCATGCTGCGCGGCGACAAGCAGGAGATCTTCACGGTCCGAATGTTCCTCGACCGTGAGTTCGAACCGGCGGAGCGCCCGCGGATGCTGGAGCAGCTCGACGAGTGGCACCGCCAGTTCTTCTGGCCCAAGGTCTACACGCACGAGCACGAGGGGAAGCTGCGTCTGATCGGCGAGGCTCAGCTCGACTGCGAGCCCGGCATCAACCGCGAGCTGTTCGTGTTCACCACGCGCGCGTGGATCAGCACGTGTATCTCGTTCGCGAACTGGATCAACGAGCAGTTCGGCCCCGAGGACAAGCCGGCCGACGGCCAGGCGTAGTCCGACGGCGCGTGTGTGGGGGCCGTCGGCCCCCACACGTACGCCGGTGCCCGTGCGGGCGGGCCCGGCTCAGCCGGTCGCCGCGAGCCGCTTGGCGGCCTCCTCCAACACCTCGACGCGCTTGCAGAAGGCGAACCGCACCAGCGGTCGGCCGACCTCGACGTCGTCGAAGAAGACCACCTCCGGAATCGCGACCACACCGCGCAGTTCGGGCAGCCGACGGCAGAAGTCGAGGCCGTCCGCGTAGCCCAGCGGGGTGATGTCGGTGGTGGTGAAGTAGGTCCCTTGCGGTTCGTAGACGGTCAGTCCGGCCGCGCGCAGGCCGCCGCCGAGCAGGTCGCGCTTGTACCGCAGGTCCTCGCGCAGCCCGTCGAAATAGGCGTCCGGCAGCCGCAGGGCGTGTGCGATGGCGGGCTGGAACGGCGCGCCCGAGGTGTAGGTCAGGAACTGCTTGGTCGTGCGTACCGCCGCGATCAGCTCCCGCGGCGCGCACACCCAGCCGATCTTCCAGCCGGTGAACGAGAAGGTCTTGCCCGCCGACGAGACGGTGACGGTGCGCTCGCGCATGCCGGGCAGTCCGGCGATCGGGATGTGCTCGCCGTCGTAGACGAGGTGTTCGTAGACCTCGTCGGTGACCACGATCAGGTCGTGCTCGATCGCGATGGCGGCGATCGACTCCAGTTCGGTCCGGGTGAGCACGGTGCCGGTCGGGTTGTGCGGGCTGTTGAGCATGATCACCCGGGTGCGGTCGGTGACCGCCGCGCGCATCTCGTCCGGGTCCGGGCGGAAGTACGGGGGGCGCAGGGTGACGCCGACGCGGCGTGCGCCGGCCATCGCGATGCACGCGGCGTACGAGTCGTAGAACGGTTCGAGCGCGATCACCTCGTCGCCGGGCTCGAGCAGCGCGAGCAGGGTGGCCGCGATCGCCTCGGTCGCGCCGGTGGTGATCAGCACCTCGGAGTCGGGGTCGAAGGTCTGCCCGCGAAAGCGCTGCCGGTGCTCGGCCACCGCCAGGCGCAGGTCCGGGATGCCGTCGCCCGGTGGGTACTGGTTCACGCCGTCGCGCATGGCGGCGACCGCGATCTCGATCACCTCCGCCGGGCCGTCGGTGTCCGGGAAACCCTGGCCGAGGTTGATCGCGCCGGTGCTGCGCGCGAGCGCGGACATCTCGGCGAAGATCGTGGTGCCCAGGCCGTCCAGGTGTCGGGCCAACAGCGGTCGGTTCATCCGTACGGCTCCTTCGCGGGGGTTGGTCTACCCGCCCATCCTCGCGTGCCGGATGGTCCGGTCCACAGGGTGTCCTTCACCCGTTCGTGTCAATGCCTTTCACCTTTACGGGTGACGACGCTGTGCCTTTGGGCGCCTACCGTGAGTCATGTCCCCTGGTTTGCAGCCGATTGTCGCCCCCGGGAGCCTCCCGTGGGTCTTCCCCGTTGCCCGGACAGATGAGCGCGAGAATGCACGCCACACTCACCACCACGTACACCGACACCCGCGCGGACGCCCTCGGCTGGTGCCTGGGCCTGCCGGCGCTCCCCGCGTTGGCCGAGCGCCATGTCGAAATCGGAGGGCTGAAGCTGGAGCTGCGGTTGCTGGGCGCGTCGCACCAGATGCTGATCACTCCCGACCGGGGGGAGGGCGACGCGGTGTCGGAGACCGTCGCGTGCCTGCCGGGCGCGGCCACCCCGTTGCCCGCCCGGGCGGCCACCCGGCTCGGCCGGTGGGAATACGAATTCACCGCGTTGACCCAGCGGTTGGAGGACGCCGCGTTCGTCGCCCGCGTGCGCGAGATCGTGGCCCTGGCGACCGGGCACCGATACGGCCTGATCGGCGAATACCCCGGGCTGCCGTACGCGGTCACCGCGATGGTGGTCGAGGGTTGTGGGGCCGGTGCGGTCTGGTCCACGTGGCACACGTACCCGCAGGAGTGCCGAATCGTGAACACTCGAAGTCGCGCGATGTGACGATCGCACCAAACGATCCGACACAATGACGCCCCATCAGGTGATCCGACGACGATGGGGGACACGGCGCCATGTTCAGGGATCTCGCGGAGGGTGTCGGTTACGCGTTCGCCTACGGGGGCGTGGGCATCGTGCTCATGGTCCTGGGGTTCGTGCTCGTGGACCTGCTGACACCCGGCAACCTCGGTCGGCAGATCTGGATCGAACGCAATCGCAACGCGGCGCTGGTGCTCTCCTCGGCACTGCTCGGCGTCGGCATGATCGTCACCACGGCGATCGCGACCACCTACGAGGAGTTCGGCAAGGGGCTGGCCTCCACGGCGCTCTTCGGGGTCTCCGGGCTGATCCTGATGGCCATCGCGTTCCTGGTGATCGACCTGGTCACCCCGGGCCGCCTCGGTGCCACCGTGGTCGAGCGCGAACCGCACCCGTGCGTCTGGGTCACCGCGTCCTCCCAGATCGCGATCGCCGCGATCGTGTCGGCGTGTATCGCCTGAGCCGGGGGTCGGGCCCGGGCCGAGCCCGAGCCCGACCTCCGGCCCTGGGCCGGCTCGGCCCGGGGCGAGCCGGACCCGGCCCCGGGCCCGCCCACACGTCCCGCGCGTAACCGGTTCGGGTGAACCGTCGGCGCGTCCGACGACCCCTGAGCGCTCCGCGCCTACCGTGCTCGGGGTGACCTCCCCCGCGCCGCGCGCCCCCACCATCGTGCGCGCGTCCGCGGCCCGGGCCCGCCCGGCCGCGCTCGCCGCGGGGCCCGCGCGGTTCGTGGTCCTGCTCGCCGTGCTGGTCTGCGCGGCGTGCGGGCTGGTCTACGAACTCGCGCTGGCCGCGCTCGGCGGCACGCTCGGCGGCGACCCGGTGGTGGAGACCTCGATCGTGCTCTCGGTGATGGTCTTCGCGATGGGCGTGGGCGCGCTGGCCGCCAAGCCGCTCGCGCGCCGGGCCGCGGCGGCCTTCGTCGCCGCCGAGATCCTGCTCGCGGCGTGCGGTGGGATGTGCGCGACCGTGCTGTACGCGACCTTCGCCTGGTACGACGTCTACCGCTGGCCGATGATCGCCGTCGCGGCCGTGCTCGGGCTGCTGATCGGGGCGGAGATTCCGCTGCTGATGACGCTGGTGCAGCGGATCCGCCCGCAGGACGCGGGCAGCGCGGTGGCCGACCTGTTCGCGGCCGACTACGTGGGCGCGCTGATCGGCGGTCTGCTCTTCCCGTTCCTGCTGCTGCCGCACCTGGGCCAGTTGCGCACCGTCGTGCTCGCCGGCGTGATCAACGCGATCGCGGGCGCGCTCGTGGTGTTGTGGCTGTTCCGCACCGACCTGCCGGTCCGGCTGCGGGTGGTGATGTACGCGGCCGTGGCCGCGGTGCTCGCGCTGCTGGCCGGCACCTGGGCGTACACGCCCGCCTTCGAACGGGCGGCGCGCGAGGTGCTCTACGACGGGGACGTGGTGTCCGCGCGAGAGGACGTGGTGCTCACCCACACGGGCGCGGGTCCCGAGCTGTACGTGGCCGGCGAGCGGCGGGTCGCGGCCCCGGGCGCGAGCGAGACCGCGCAGGCGCTCGTGCACCCCGCGATGGCCGGCCGGCACGAGCGGGTGCTCGTGCTCGGCGGGGGCGACGGGCTGGCCCTGCGCGAGGTGCTGCGCTACGCGGCGGTGCGCGAGGTCGTGCTCGTGGTCTCGCGCGTCGCCGAGACGGCGCCCGCGCGGAGCGACCCGCGGTTGCGCGCGCTGGCCGGCGACGCGTTCGCCGACCCGCGGGTACGGGTGGTCGGGGCGGACGCGTTCGCGTGGGTGCGCGGCGCCGCGGAGCGCTTCGACGTGGTCGTGGCCGACCTGCCCGGGCCCACCGTCGGTGCCTCCGCGCGGCTGTACACGCAGGAGTTCTACGGCCTGACCCGGACCGTACTGCGCCCGGCCGGCCGGATCGTGGTGCACGCCCCCGCGCCGGACGCGCATCCTCGCGCGTACTGGTGCGCCGAGGCCGGTCTGCGCGCCTCGGGCCTGCGCACGGTGCCGTATCGGGTCAGCGTGCCGGGCCCGGCCGACCGGGGCTTCGTGCTCGCCGCGGTCGCGCCCGGCACGGGCCTGCGGGCCGCCGACGACGCCCCGGACCCGGCGGTGGTCCCGTTCCTGGCCGCCGACCGGCTGGCCCTGGCCGGGTGGTTCCCGCCGCACGAGGCACGCGTGGACGTGCCCCCGTCCACCCTGAACAACCCGCGCATCGCCGACTACGCGCGCGGCTGAGCGACAACCGCCGCCCGCTCCTCAGCGGATCGACATGTACGCCCGGAACGCCTTGTGCAGCGTGGGCAACACCGGGTACTCCCACTCGCCCAGGTTCTCCACGACCCGTCCGTTCGTACCCAGCTTCCAGCGCAGCACCCCGAACAGCCGGTCGTCCGGGTCGATCACCGGACTGACCCCGCGCATGTCGTAGACCGGCACGCCGCGTTCGTGCACGTCCCGGATCATCCGCCACTGCAACGCGTGGCTGGGCCGCACGCCGCGCCCGTGGTCGGTGGAGGCGCCGGTCTGGTACCAGACCCGCGAGCCCGCGCTGATCAGCGTGTGCGCCGCGAGCAGCCGATCCTCGAAGCGGGCCAGGTAGAGCTTCATCCGACCCGCCGACTCGGTGTTGAGCGCACGGAACTGGCGTTCGTAGTAGGGAAGCTCACGGCCGAGTCGGAACCCGTTGCGGCGCTCGGTGACCCGGAGCAGCTCGAAGAAGGCGGGCAGGTCCTCGTAGCCGCCCACGGTGATGTCCACCCCGGCCTTGCCGGCCTTGCCGATCGCGCGCTTCCACTCCTGGTTGAAGCCCGCCTTGACCTGATCCAACGACCGTTCCTGGAAGGGAAGTTCGAAGGTGTACCGGGGTTGCGCGTCGGCACCGTCGCCGGACGCGCGCCAGCCCAGGTCGCCCAACCGCAGCGCGACGGTGGCGCCCAGCGGGTCGATCTCGTCCGGGGTGACCCGGTCCAGGTGCTTGAGACCGTGCTTGACCGCGTCCTTGACGGTCTGCGCCTGCCACCGCCGGTGCGCCAGCGGCGGGCCCATCCGGACCGTGAACACATGCCGAGTGCGCATGTGTTCGATCAGCGGCGCCAACCACCGCTGCGGGTTCGGGTCGGTCCAGTCGATCACCGGACCCTCCGGGAGATACGCGAACCAGTACGGCACCTTGGGCATCTTGCGGTACAGCACCAGCGCCGACCCGACCACGACGCCGTCCGCGTCGTACCAGCCGATGCCCTCGCTGCGCCACGCCTCCTTGACCACGGCCCAGGACGGGTATTGCAGGAAGCCCGCGTCGCCGCGTCCGTCGAGATGGGCCAGGTGCACGTCGGGCGTCAGCGGGGCGACCCGCAGCCTCGGATCGCCGGCCGCGGCGGGCACCAGGGCCGCGGAGGCGGGCGCGGCGGGAACGGTCGAGCGCGCGGGCGGCGCCGGGAGCAGCGTGACCACGGGACGTCTCCTCGGGGACGGAGGGATGCGGGGTAGCCCCGCATCCCTTTAAGAGCCCGTGGCAGCGGGGTTTCGTCACCGGAAAATTCGGATGCAACACAAGTGGCCCGCCGAGGACTCAGATAGAGGGGGACCATGTCCGGAGCCCCGATCGAGCCCGAATCGGAGGCTTTTGTGAGCGATGTCGTCGCGGCGCCGCCGCGCGGTCGGCACGCTCGCGGCGAGGGCCGCGAAGACGCCTCTACCGCGCCCGCGGCGGTGTCGGCGCGGCCGGTGGAACCGGTGGCCGGCCGGGCCGCGCGAGACGGTGCCGGGCGCGCCGGCCGGCCGGTGCTGCGCGGTGGCGCGAGCCTGGCGTTGGGCTCCGCGGTGTCCCGACTGACCGGCTTCGCCCGCAGCGCGACGGTGGTCGCGGCGCTGGGCACCGGGTTGTTCGCCGACGGCTACAACGTCGCGAACACGGTGCCCAACATCTTGTACATCCTGCTCGTCGGCGGCGCGCTCAACTCGGTCCTGGTGCCGCAACTGGTGCGCGCCGCGCGGCGGGACGCGGACGGCGGCGCCGGCTACACCGACCGTCTGCTCACCGCGGTCGGCTGCCTGCTGCTCGTGCTCACCATCGCGGGCGTGCTCGCCGCGCCCGCGATCGTGTCCGCGTACGCGGACTACGACGGCGCGCAGCGCGACCTCACCATCGCGCTGGCCCGGATGTGCCTGCCGCAGATCCTCTTCTACGGCGTGTTCGCCCTGGTCGGCGAAGTGCTCAACGCGCGCGGCCGGTTCGGGCCGATGGCCTGGACGCCGATCCTGAACAACCTCGTGGTGATCGCGGTCTTCGGGTCCTTCCTGCTGGTCGCGCACGACGTTCGGGACGCGCACGGCATCACGCCCGCGCAGACTCGACTGCTCGGGCTGGGCACCACGCTGGGCATCGTGGTGCAGGCGGCCGCGCTGGTGCCGTACCTGCGCGCGGCCGGGGTGCGCTGGCGACCGCGCTTCGACTGGCGCGGCCACGGACTGGGCACGCCGCTGCGGATGGCCGGATGGGCGGTCGGCCTGGTCGGCGTCTCGCAGGTGGGCTATTGGCTGGTCACCCGGCTCGCCGTCGAGGTCTCCGACAAGGCGGTGGACTCCGGGGTCGGCCACGGCGTCGGCTACACCGCGTACGCCAACGCCCAGTTGTTGTGGATCGTCCCGCACGGCGTGGTCACCGTGTCCATCGCGACCATGCTGATGCCCCGGATCAGCCGGGCCGCGGCGGACGGACACCCCGCGCGGGTCCGCGAGTCGATCTCCCGGGGCCTGCGGCTGAACGCGCTGGTGATCGTGCCGGTGTCGTTCCTGTTCCTCGCGCTCGGCCCGCAGGTGACCGCGGTGGTCTTCCGGCACGGCGTCACCACCGAGGCGGACACCCGAGCGATGGGCCTGATGTTGTCCGCGTTCGCGCCGGGGTTGATCGCGTACTCGGCGCAGTACCTGATCCAGCGCGGGCTATACGCGGTCCAGGACGCCCGTACGCCGTTCTGGGCCAATGTCGCGATGACCGCGGCCGGGGCGCTGTTCGCGCTCGTGGCCTACGGCACGCTGCCCGCAGAGTGGGCGGTCACCGGGATGGCGGCCGGATACAGCGCCGCGCAGGTGATCGGCCTGGTGTGGTTGGCCCGGGTGCTGCGCCGGCGGCTGGGCGGGCTGGACACGATCCGGGTGGCGCGCACCCACGCGGGCCTGGCCATCGTCTCCGCCGCCGCGGCCGGCGGCTCGTGGCTGCTCGCCCGTCGGTGTGCGCACACGCTGGGCTCGGGGCCGGTGGGCTCGGCGGTCGCGCTGGTCGGCGCGGCGGTGCTGTTCGCGGTGCTCGTCGTGCCGATCGCGTATCCGCGGGCGCGTCGGTTGTGGTTGCCGCGGGAGCCGCCGCGCCCGGATCCCGACCCGGGCGCCACGCCGCGCGTGATCGACCCCGACGCGCCGACCGGACGACACCGGCGGGTGTGATGGGGTGGGACCGTACCTGCCGACCGCACGGGTCGGTCCACGGGTGAGCCGGTCGAGCGTCGTCCGCCGCCATGAACGGGGAGAACGGATGCAGTACGAAGTCGTCGTGCCGATCCCGGTCCGATCTGTCTGGGACACCTTCCACGACGCCGAGCGGCTGGCCCGATGTGTTCCCGGCCTGCTGCTCGACGAGCCGGCCCGGACCGGTGCCGAGGGCATCGAGCTGACCGGCCGGTGGCAACTGCGGGTCGGTGCCGACACCATCACCCATCGCGGCACGCTGCGGCTCGTGGACGCGATCGAGCCGCTCGCGCTGGTCGCGAGCGTCGAGGGCGTCGAGAGCGTGGACGGCGCCGGTGACGGCGACGAAGGTGGCGACGGTGGCTCGGGCACGGCGGAGTCCGGCACGATCCGCGTCGGCGCGGAGTTCGCCGTGCGGCTGTACGACCTGGACGCGGACGACGAGGACGGCCCGAGCCGGACCCGGATCGTGTTCACCGACGCGTGGGACGCGTCCGACGGGGGCGACGCGGACGACGCGAACGACGCCTTCGGTGCCGACCCGATCCGCCCGGCCGCCGCGTTCACCCGGGCCGCCGACCTGTTCGCCGCGGCGCTGACCGACGAACTGTCGCCGGCGCCGGCGGACACCCCGTTCGAGTCGGTGGTGCCGATCCCGGACCCGTTCGCGCCGCGAGCCCGGACCCAGGGCGCCCGGCCGTCGGCGTCGCGCCCGGGCGCGAACGGCGACGCGGAGCCGGATCTGTGGTCCCGGGCGGGCCACGGCACCGGCCGCGCCGCGCGCCGTGCGGTCGGGGTCCTGGTCCCCGTCCTCGGCGCGTTGTTCGTCTGGCGTCGGGTGCACGTGCGTCGCCGCCGCGCCGGTTAGGCCCTCTCCGGTGGTGGGTCCGCGCCGCCCGGCACTGCGCCTCGCCGTGCCGGAGAAGCAGCCGAATAGAGCCACCATGCGTCTGCTTCTCCGGCCCGCCGAGGCACGCCACCGGACGACGCGGCCCGATCCACCAAGATCCGCCGGACAGGGCCTAGGCTCCGGTGCCATGAGTTCCGACCGCGATGCGCTCCTCGACCAGATCAAGACCAAGGCCGTCGTGCACGGCAAGGTCGTCCTCTCCTCCGGCCGGGAGGCGGACTACTACGTCGACCTGCGCCGGATCACCCTGGACGGCGAGGCCGCGCCGCTGGTCGGCCGGGTCATGCTTGAGCTCACCGCGGACCTGGAGTTCGACGCGGTCGGCGGCCTGACGCTGGGCGCCGACCCGGTCGCCGGGGCGATGTTGCACGCCGCGGCCGCGCAGGGGCGCAGGCTGGACGCGTTCGTGGTGCGCAAGGCCGGCAAGGCGCACGGGCTTCAGCGCCGCATCGAGGGGCCCGACGTCAAGGGCCGCCGGGTGCTGGCCGTCGAGGACACCTCCACCACCGGCGGTTCGGTGCTGACCGCCGTCGAGGCGCTGCGCGAGGCCGGCGCCGAGGTCGTCGCGGTCGCGGTGATCGTCGAGCGCGGAGCCGCCCCGACGGTGGAAAAGGCCGGCCTGGAGTACCGGGTCGCCTACCACCTGGAAGATCTCGAACTGAATTAACGCCCACCCGTACATTCCGCTCGGGCCGCCCCGTGTGATGCCTTGCGCATTCATGGGGCGGCCATTGCTTTTTTCGCGGTCTCGGATATTGTCGGACCAGTTCCGACGTCGGCGCGTCCGCCGACCGGACTTCCCGGGGGGGAAGTGTGAATTCTTCGTGTATGTCGTCCCGTGCGCGCCGGCCGTGATCTCGCGGCTGAGTCGATTCGCGCCGAACGGGGCGTAAACACCCCTGCTCTTTCCCCTCGGGCCGCCGGGTCGGTTCCCCGTCCGACCCGGCGGCCATCTCCGCTCCACCATTCGAAGAGGTCTTGATGCAGTTGCGCCGCAGCCTTTCCACGACCGCCGTCGCGGCCATGGTCTCCTCGGTCGCGCTTTTCGCCGCTCCCGCCGCGATGGCCGCCGGCTCGACCAGCTCCACCGCCCCGTCCGGCACCGCGTCCTCGACCGCGGCGCCCAAGGGCGAGGCGGACAAGCCCGGAGCGGGCGCCAAGAGCACCGCTCCGACCACCGCGGCCCCGGCCGCCGGGAAGGGCGACGCGGACGTGCCGCCCGTCCTCGTCGGTGGCGGTGCCGTCAGCGAGGGCATCTCCGCGAAGGTCAACGGCTTCCCGGGCAAGCTCGTCGGCGGGGCGAAGGCGACCCCGTTCTCGACCACGATCACCAACCAGGGCAAGAAGTCGCTCGCGCTCGCGCCGGGCTTCCAGTTCTGGAACGCCGACAAGAGCCTGAAGGCGTCGCACATCGTCCTGGAGTACCTGGACGGCACCACCTGGAAGCGTGCCCAGCTGGGCGACGAGGACGGCGCCGTGGGCGGCTTCCTGGCGATGGACGGCGAGTACGTCGAGACCCCCTACCAGGTCGCGGCGGGCAAGTCGGTCACCATCCAGCTCCGGATCGCGGTCACCAAGGACGCGCCGCTGGGCAAGAACCTGGGCTTCAACGCCACCGTCGGCTTCCTCGACGAGGACGAGGAGGGCTCCGCGTTCGCGCTGTCCGACACGTTCGGCTTCCTGATCGCGAAGGCCGACTCTCCCGGTGGCACCCCCGGTACCCCCGGGACCAAGCCGAAGCCGCAGCCCAAGCCGAAGCCGAAGCCCGGCACGGTCAAGCCCGGCAAGGAGCTCGCCGCCACCGGCGCCGACGACAGCAACACCCCGGTGCTGATCGGTGCCGCCGCCGGCACCGCGCTCGTCGTGGGCGCGGGCTTCGTCGTCATCGCGCGTCGCCGCCGAAACGGTGCCTCCGCCTGACGGTGGCTGCCCTTCCCAAAGCCGCCCTGCCCCCGGTCCCCGTCCGGGGGCAGGGTGTTTTCGTTCCCCGCAATAGTCGCGGTCGACACGACGCATGACGCCGGGAAAAGGTTGTACGCGGATGCATTTCGATACGACCGATTAACACGGGTGGTCCGGGCAATGAAAAAGCGGCGGCGCACATATGTGCGCCGCCGCTTCAGAGCGTATGTGTTCAGCTACCCGACGACGATGCCGCTTCGCGCTTCGCCTCACGCTTGCTGCGAATGACCTCGATGATGATCGGCAGCAACGAGATCAGCACGATGACGAACACCCCCGGCAGCAGGTATTTGTCGATGCTGCTGCCGATCGTGTCGCCCAGCTTGTAGCCGAGCAGGATGATGCCGTCGGTCCACACCAGGCCGCCGATGACGTTCCACACGAAGAACGTCCGGGCGGGCATCTCCAAAACACCCGCGACCGGGTTCAGGAACGTGCGGACGATCGGGATGAACCGGGCGAGCACCACTGCCTTGGCCGGGCCGAACTTTTCGAAGTACTGCTCGGCCTTGGTCACGTACTCGGCCTTGAACAGCTTCGAGTCCGGTTTGTTGAACATCTTGGTGCCGAACCGGGCGCCGAGGAAGTGACCGAGCTGGGCACCGGCGATCGCGCATACCGGCGCGCCGACCAGCAACCAGGGCAGCGAGATGGACGTGCCGACGATCTCCTCAGCCGACGAGGACGCGGCGACGCCGGCCAGGAACAGCATCGAGTCGCCGGGGAAGAAGAACCCGACCAGCAGACCCGTCTCCGCGAAGATGATCGCGAGAATGCCGATGAGTCCGAACGTCGAGATGAGGGACGTCGCGTCGAGGACGTTGACAGCTTGGAATTCCACCTCTGGAGGGTAGTCCGCGCGACGCGTGCCCCGTCACCCGTCCCCGTCGTGAACCGCGCATCATTACGAGGTCGGGACCTTGCCGGGTGATGGCGCGCCGATCGCGCGCCGGTCGGGCGGGGTCCCGCAGACCCGGCGACACCCGTACGCACACAGAGTCAGGGGCAGCACGTGGGCATCGAGCGGCTGGTGGTGATCGGCGGCGACGCCGCCGGAATGAGCGCGGCCTCGCAGGCCAGGCGCCGGCGCGGCGAGGACGACCTGGAGATCGTCGTGGTCGAGCGCGGCCGGTTCTCCTCGTACTCCGCGTGCGGCATCCCGTACCTGGTGTCGGGTGAGGTGGACGGTCCGGACGCGCTGATCGCCCGTACGCCCGAGGAGCATCGCAAACGCGGGATAGACCTGCGGATGGGCGTCGAGGCGGAGGGCCTGGACCTGGATCGCCGCGAGATCGCGGTCCGCGACCTGGGCAGTGGCCGGGCCGAACGGATCGGCTTCGACCAGCTCGTGCTGGCCACCGGCGCGGTACCGGTGCGGCCGCCGCTGCCGGGCATCGACGCGCCCGGCGTGTACGGCGTGCAGACCTTGGAGGACGCGCGCGAGCTGATCGACTGGCTGGCCCCCGAGCACCGTACGGCGGTGGTGATCGGCGGCGGCTACATCGGCATCGAGATGGCCGAGGCGATGGTCCACAAGGGCCTGTCGGTGACCGTCGTGGACCGGTCCGCGCAACCGATGTCCACGCTCGACCCGGACATGGGCGCGCTGGTGCACGAGGCCATGGAGGGCCTGGGCATCGACGTGGTGACCGATACCGAGGCCCGCGAGATCGAGCTGGTGGACGGTCGGGCGAGCGCCGTGCTGACCGCCGACGGCCGCTATCCCGCGGACATCGTGGTGCTCGGCCTGGGAGTGCGCCCGGCCACCGAACTCGCCCGCGAGGCGGGCCTGCCGCTGGGCGCGAGCGGCGGGCTGCGCACCGACCTGCGGATGCGGGTCACCGCGGACGGCATCTGGGCGGGCGGCGACTGCGTCGAGGTGCTCAACCTGGTCTCCGGCCGCCGGCAGCACATCGCGCTGGGCACCCACGCGAACAAACACGGTCGGGTGATCGGCACCAACATCGGCGGCGACTACGCGACCTTCCCCGGCGTGGTCGGCACCGCCGTGAGCAAGGTCTGCGACCTGGAGATCGGCCGCACCGGGCTGCGCGAGAAGGACGCGGAGAGGGCCGGATTCGAGTTCGTGACCGCGACCATCGAGTCCACCGGCCGGGCCGGCTACTACCCGGGCGCGCGCTCGATGAAGGTCAAGATGATCGCGGAGCGGATCACCGGCCGGCTCCTGGGCGTGCAGATCGTCGGCCGGGACGGCGCCGCGAAGCGGATCGACACCGCGGCGGTCGCGCTCACCCACCGGATGACGGTGGAGGAGATGACCTCCCTGGACCTGGGCTACGCGCCGCCCTTCTCGCCGGTGTGGGATCCGATCCTGGTGGCGGCGCGCAAGGCCGCCCAACGGGTCGCCGAGGACCACTGACCCGGCGCTCCGGCCCGACGCCCGCCCCCGCCGCCCCAACGGACGGCGGGGCGGGCCACCGGCGCCCGATCGGGCGGCGGCGCGCGGAGCGGTCAGCGCGCCGAATACGGGCGGGGCTTGAAGCCGGTCGCGTCGATGGACGCGATCAGGCTGTCGATCGCGCCCTCGGTCCCGGCGTCCGCGCCGGTGGCCATGATCTCGATGCCCTGATCCACGATCGACCAGGTGCGCACCTTGAAGTTCTGGCCGCCCGCGCAGGTCACCGAGACCACGCGGTACTCCGCGCCGCGCCCGCCGACGGTGCGCTTCTCCTTGGTCACCACCTTGGCCGTGATCGTCTCGGTGTCCTTCAGCACGACCAGGCGCCCGTCCTTCGCGCAGATCGGCTGGGTGGCGTAGCCGTACGGGCTGCGATCGATCGTCGTCGCGTAGCTCCACCGGGCCGGGCCGTCCAACTCGTCGACGCGGATTTCCACGGAGTTCAGATCGCAGGTGACCGCGCTCCCCGACGTCCCGGCGGCCAGGAAGCAGCGGCTGCGGCGGACCCCGCCGGAGTCGGCTTCGCCGGCCTGCTCGTGCCATCCGGCCGGCAGGTTCACCTTGATCGCCTGCGCGCCGAAGGTCTTGTCGACCGGCCGGGTGGTGGTCGATGTGCTGGGGGTGCCGGTTCGGCTCGGCGGAGGCGACGTCCGCGTCCTCTCGCTCGTCGACGGCGAGTCGGGATCCGGGTCCGGATCCACCGGGGGAGCGGTGGTTCGGGGGACGCTCGTGGTCGGCGCGGCCTGCGCCGGCGCCTCGGGCGCCGCGGTGCGCTCCGCGGTCGGCAACGCGCTCACCGACATCGGCCCCTGGGCGGGCGCGCCGGCCTGGTGTCGTGGTGCCCCGATCAGGGACACCCCGCCGAAGGCCGCGGCCACGGCGGCCAGTATGCCGAGGGGGACGCCGACCCTCGTGCGCCGACTGCGGTGGGCGTCCTTCGCGGTGGGTGGGCCCGGCGGTCGCAGGGAGCCGAGCGTGACTGAGTCCGCGCGCGAGGCCAGGGCCGCGCGCAGCAGATCCTCCATCGATTCGTCGCGCGCATGGCGTTCGGTCACGACTGTTCGTCCTTCATGAGTTTTTCGAGGGCGTCGATGGCACGGCTTGCCGTGGACTTCACCGCTCCACGGGAAAGCCCGAGGGTCTCGGCTATCTGAGCCTCCGTCATATCGGACCAGTAGCGCAGCACCAGCACTTCGCGCTGTCGCGGTGCCAGGCGCTGGACCGCGCCGAGCACCCGCAGGTGCTCCTCGGACAGGACCACCACGTCCTCGGGCGAGGAGGCGTCGGGTTCGTGCGGGGGCACGTAGGCACGGGCGGTACGCCGGCGCCGCAGCACCGAGCGGGAGAGGTTGACCACGGAGGTGCGCAGGTACGCCAGCGCGTTGTCGACGTCGTCCAGTTCCTCGCCGAAGCGTCGGTACAGCGCGGTGAAGGCGTCCTGCACCACGTCCTCGGCGGTGCCGAGATCGTCGACGAGCAGGATGGACAGCCGGACCATGCCGAGCCGTTGGGCGTGATAGAGCTCGGTCAACGTCGGGCGGGCCGGCGGTTCCTCGCCGCCGCGCAGGATCCGAAATCGCGTACGACGTGGTGCGTCGGGCACTGTCGGGTCCTCCGACGGGGAGCCGGGCGACGCGTGGTCGCCCCCGAATGCCGGCATGCTCAGCAGCGCCACAGCCCTGCCGCCCCCTTCGCTGTCATGAGACCGTCCCCACCCTCCGTGCACAGCCCGTGTCCTGGTGACGCGCCGCACCCCGAAGGGTTGCGTGGTC
The DNA here is from genome assembly GCF_044460165.1 of Embleya sp. NPDC050154. Taxonomy (NCBI): domain Bacteria; kingdom Bacillati; phylum Actinomycetota; class Actinomycetes; order Kitasatosporales; family Streptomycetaceae; genus Embleya; species Embleya sp. NPDC050154. The sequence goes on along the minus strand of NZ_JBITJP010000008.1, from coordinate 352,924 downwards.
GACCGAAGTTCTTTTCCCCGTACCTCGGTTCGGGCGGCGACGGCGCCCCGTCGAGCCGGCGTTCGCAAGCGCGGTCGGGGCGGAGACCGCGACCACCTTCGCCGCAAATCAACTCATAACGGTCATGCGCATGACCGGGGGCCTCCTTGGGGAAGGTTGTGGAAAAAGAATCGAGGACGGACGGGGCCCGCGGACGCCGTGAAAGCCGGTGTCGTCCGGCCCCGCACGTTCGTCTCGCCGTGTCTCCGCTTGCCCGCTCTCACTGCCCAGGACGCACCTCCGGTGGGATGGTTGCGTCACCGACGCAAGTTCGTACGGAAGCCTCCCGAGAGCTCGGCGCGACCGCGCGACGCCGACCTGACGTACCGTCAGATACCGCATCCGCTCCTCCGAACGGGGAGGACGGGATGCGGTGTCGTTCGGAGCGGTCTGCCAGGATGGGCGGCAAGCGGGGATACGGCCATCCGTGTCCGAAAACCCTCATATCACCGCTTGGCTGAGCAACGAGGAGCAGACGCATGCCCATCGCAACTCCCGAGGTCTACGCCGAGATGCTCGACCGGGCGAAGGCCGGTCGATTCGCCTACCCGGCGATCAACGTGACCTCGTCCCAGACCCTGAACGCCGCGCTGCGCGGCTTCGCCGAGGCGGAGAGCGACGGCATCGTCCAGGTGTCCACGGGCGGCGCGGAGTTCCTGTCCGGCACCACCGTCAAGGACATGGTGGTGGGCTCCGTCGCCTTCGCCGAGTACGCGAAGGTGGTCGCGGAGAAGTACTCGGTGAACATCGCCCTGCACACCGACCACTGCCCCAAGGACAAGCTCGACGGGTTCATGCGCCCGCTGATCGACATCTCCGCCGAGCGCGTGGCCAAGGGGCAGGACCCGCTGTTCCAGTCGCACATGTGGGACGGCTCGGCCGTACCGCTCGACGAGAACCTCGAGATCGCCCGTGAGCTGATCGCCAAGTGCGCCGCCGCGCGGATCATCATGGAGTTGGAGATCGGCGTCGTCGGCGGCGAGGAGGACGGCGTCGACAACGAGATCAACGACAAGCTCTACACCACCCCGGCCGACGCGCTGGAGACGGTCGAGGCGATCGGCCTGGGCGAGAAGGGCCGGTACATGCTGGCCGCGACGTTCGGCAACGTGCACGGCGTGTACAAGCCGGGCAACGTCAAGCTGCGCCCGAGCATCCTCAAGGACATCCAGGACGCGGTCGCCGCGAAGTACGGCCGGGAGAAGCCCTTCGACCTGGTCTTCCACGGCGGCTCGGGCTCGCTCCTGGAGGAGATCCGCGAGGCGCTCGACTACGGCGTGGTCAAGATGAACGTCGACACCGACACGCAGTACGCCTTCACCCGCCCGGTCGCGGACCACATGCTGCGCAACTACGACGGCGTGCTCAAGGTGGACGGCGAGGTCGGCAACAAGAAGCTGTACGACCCGCGTTCGTACGGCAAGGCGGCCGAGACCGGAATGGCCGAGCGGGTCGTCGTGGCCTGCCGGGACCTGCGTTCCGCCGGCACCCGGCTGAAGTAGCACCCGCCGGGGCCACACCCCGCCCGACCGGAGCCCGCGACCACGAGGTCGCGGGCTTCGCGTCGTGACGGGCGATCGTGATGGGCAATCATGGGCCCATGACCATCGATCAGAACCTCTTCGGCGGACCCGACCCCACCTATTTGCCCGAGGAACCCGAGCCGCTGGCGCTGCTCGTGGACGGTGTGCCGCCGGTCGAGGTGGCCGCGAAGTTCCCGACCTTCTCCCTCGCGTGGGCCGAGCTGGCCGACGCCGCGTTCGCCCAGGGCAACGTGATCGAGTCCTACGCCTACGCCCGGGTCGGCTACCACCGCGGCCTGGACGCGCTGCGCCGCTCCGGCTGGCGCGGCCACGGCCCGGTGCCGTGGGAGCACGAGCCGAACCGGGGCTTCCTGCGCTCGCTGCACGCGCTGGCGCGGGCGGCGGGGTCCATCGGCGAGGAGGAGGAGTACTCGCGCTGCACCATCTTCCTGCGGGACAGCAGCCCGGCGGGTGCGGACGCGCTCGAAGGCTGAGCGGGCCCCGGCCTCGGGCCGAGGTGGCCCCGAACGCCCGGCCGGGCCGGATCCTTTGGCCCGGCCGGCGTTCGGCCCGCGGTTTCGACGCGGTGCTACGCCGGTACGAACAGCCGCCAGCCGCTCGGCCGTACCGTCCACGTGCGCAGCCGTACCGGCCCGGTCGCCATGCCGTCCGCCGCGTAGGTGAAGTCGCGACCGCACACGGTGATCTCGTGTGCGCGCAACTGCACGAGCGCGTCCCGGGCCTGGGCCGCGCCGAACCGGGCGGCACCGGGATGACCGGTGATCATCACGCTCGCGAACCCCGCACCGTTCGTCCCGTTCGCACTCTTCGTCCCGTTGCCGGCGTTGCCGGTGCCGGGCCCGTTCGACGTGACTTCCGTCATCTTCGACCCGGGTGTCACCGAGCCGTCACAGCCCAGGTGTACGGACAACACCGGCCGATCCATGTCGGCTACGACACACCCGTCCGCCTCGATCCGCAGCCGGTGACCCGAGGGCCCCACCGCCGCGCCGACGGTGCTCGACACGGTCCGCACGGCGTGGTCGACCAGCCCGCGCCAACCGCGTCCGGGCACCGTCCGCACCGGCGCGGGACGGGTGGAACGCACCCCGTGGCCGATCCGGATCGAACGCAGCGCGAGGCCGCCCAGGTCGTCCGACATCAGGTCGAAGGAACGTTCGTTCTCGCCCAACGCCACGCGTGCCGCCTTGGCCGGCTCGGCCGGGAGGCCGAGCGCCTCGGCCAGTTTGTGGCCGCTCCCGGTGTCCACCGGGACGATGCCCAACGGGGTGTCCCCGAGCTCTCCCTGGCGATCCAGTAAACGGGCCACGGCGTGCACACCGGCATCCCCGCCGATCACCACGACACGCCGACGGCCCCGTCGCGCGAGCGCGCGCTGCAGGTCGGCGGTGTCCGTGGGAATGACGATCTTGCTGGGGGCGCAGGCCCGCAGAACATCGAGCGCGACCCGGACGGATTCGCCGTCCGCCGAGCGAGCCGCAGGGTCCGTGATCACGAGCAGCGAGCGCTCGGCCGACACCGGTCGTCCTTCCTCAGGTAACCTCTCCCCGCAAGAGCCCCTTGCCGCGCACCGCGTCAAGGGGCTTGGACCGTCCGGGGCTCCCGTTGTCAAACATGCCCCGCCTGGAAGGGGTGTACGCCTCATGCCCGCACTCGTACTCGTCGGCGCCCAATGGGGAGACGAGGGCAAGGGGAAGGCTACCGACCTGCTCGGCGGATCCGTCGACTACGTGGTCCGGTACCAGGGCGGCAACAATGCCGGCCACACCGTTGTCATCGGCGATCAGAAGTACGCCCTCCACCTGCTGCCCTCCGGCATCCTCACGCCCGAGTGCACGCCCGTCATCGGCAACGGTGTCGTGGTCGACCCGGGGGTGCTGCTGCACGAGATCAGCACCCTGGTCGAACGCGGCATCGACACCTCCAAGTTGCTCATCTCGGGCAACGCGCACCTGATCACGCCGTACCACCGCACCCTGGACAAGGTGACGGAACGGTTCCTCGGCAAGCGCAGGATCGGCACCACCGGGCGCGGCATCGGCCCGGCCTACGCCGACAAGATCAACCGGGTCGGGATCCGCGTCCAGGACCTGTTCGACGTCGGCATCCTGACCCAAAAGGTCGAGAGCGCGCTGTCGGACAAGAACCAGATGCTGGTCAAGATGTACAACCGCCGCGAGCTGCGCGTGGAGGAAGTGGTCGAGGAATACCTCGGCTACGCCGAGCAGCTCAAGCCGTACGTCGCCGACACCACGCTGGTCCTGAACCAGGCCCTGGACCAGGGCAGGGTCGTCCTGCTCGAAGGCGGCCAGGGCACGCTGCTGGACGTGGACCACGGCACGTATCCGTTCGTGACGTCCTCCAACCCGACGGCGGGCGGCGCGTGTGCCGGATCCGGCATCGGCCCGACCAAGATCACCGGCGTGATCGGCATCCTCAAGGCGTACACCACGCGTGTGGGTGCCGGACCGTTCCCGACCGAACTCTTCGACGCGGACGGCGAGGCGCTGCGCCGGATCGGCCACGAGCGCGGGGTGACCACCGGTCGCGACCGGCGCTGCGGCTGGTTCGACGCGGTCATCGCGCGCTACGCGACCCGGGTCAACGGGCTCACCGACTTCTTCCTGACCAAGCTGGACGTGCTGACCGGCTGGGAGGAGATCCCGGTCTGCGTCGCCTACGACATCGACGGCGTGCGGCACGACGAACTGCCGATGTCGCAGACCGACTTCCACCACGCGAAGCCGATCTACGAGAAGCTCCCCGGCTGGACCGAGGACATCACCGGCGCGCAGACCTTCGACGACCTGCCCAAGAACGCGCAGGCGTACGTTCGGGCCCTGGAGGACATGTCCGGTGCCCCGATCTCGGCGATCGGCGTCGGCCCCGGCCGCACGCAGACCATCGAGATCAACAGCCTGCTCCGCGGCAAGTAGCGGGCGACGAGGCACTGCGGGGCCCGTCCGACACACTGTCGGATGGGCCCCGTGATCGTTGACAACCTGCGGGTTCGGACGTCGTTTGTCCCGCCGTAGGGTGGCCGCATGAGCACTCTGGACCCGGCGGCCGGGAAGGCCGTCTACGACGCCGACCGCGCCCATGTCTTCCACTCCTGGTCCGCACAGGGGCTCATCAGCCCGCTGGCGGTCGCGGGTGCCGAGGGTTCCTACTTCTGGGACTACGACGGCAACCGGTACCTGGACTTCGCGTCCCAGTTGGTCAACACCAACATCGGGCACCAACACCCCAAGGTCGTCGCGGCGATCAAGGCGCAGGCCGACAAGCTGTGCATGGTCCAGCCGGCCTTCGCCAACGACGCCCGCAGCGAGGCCGCGCGGCTGATCGCCGAGCTCGCGCCGGGCGACCTGAACCGGGTCTTCTTCACCAACGGCGGCGCCGAGGCGAACGAGAACGCGATCCGGATGGCGCGCCTGCACACCGGCCGGCACAAGGTGCTCTCCACCTACCGCTCGTACCACGGCGCCACCGCCAACGCGATCGCGCTGACCGGCGACCCGCGCCGCTGGCCGAACGAGACCGGCGTGTCCGGCATCGTGCACTTCTGGGGCCCGTACGCCTACCGCTCCGCCTTCCACGCGGACGGCGAGGCGCAAGAGTGCGAGCGCGCGCTGGCGCACCTGGAGAACACCATCGTGTTCGAGGGTGCCGCCACGATCGCCGCGATCGTGCTGGAGACCGTGGTGGGCACCGCCGGCATCCTGGTGCCGCCGGCCGGCTACCTCGCCGGTGTCCGGGCGCTGTGCGACAAGTACGGGATCATCCTGATCGCCGACGAGGTGATGGCCGGATTCGGCCGTACCGGCGCGTGGTTCGCGGTGGACAACTGGGGCATCACGCCCGACCTGATCACCTTCGCCAAGGGCGTCAACTCCGGATACGTCCCGCTCGGCGGGGTGATCATCTCCGACCGGATCTTCGAGACCTTCCGCGAGCGCCCCTACCCCGGCGGCCTGACCTACTCCGGTCACCCGCTCGCGTGCGCCGCCGCCGTCGCGACGATCACCGCGATGCGCGAGGAGAAGATCGTCGAGAACGCCAAGTCGCTCGGCAAGAACGTGATCGGACCCGAACTGCGCGCGATGGCCGAGCGGCACGCGAGCATCGGCGAGGTGCGCGGGCTCGGCGTGTTCTGGGCGATCGAACTGGTCAAGAACAAGGAGACCCGCGAGCCGCTGGTCGCCTACAACGCCGCCGGCCCGGCCGCGCAGCCGATGAACGAGTTCACCGCGGCCTGCAAGGCCCGGGGTCTGTGGCCGTTCGTGAACATGAACCGCACCCACGTGGTGCCGCCGTGCACGAGCACCGAGGCCGAGGTCAAGGAGGGCCTGGCCATCCTGGACGAGGCGCTGACCGTCGCGGACGCGTTCTGCGTCTGACCCCGCCCTGATCGGTCGTCAGGTTTCGGTCGACCCGCCCGGGGCGCTCGAACCGGACCGTCGAGAAAAGCCGTACCCGCACCCCGACCGGTGCGGGTACGGCTTTTTCGCGTGCCCTCGGTGCGATCCCCGGGCGTTCGGCGGCCGACTCCCGACGTCGCGGGCGAAATCGGATGGGCACGTTGCTCCCCAAATCGGATATCCGTTCATATGATCGACGCGATCGACTTGATCGGACGGGTGCCCGTCGGCGCGACGGTGCCGACGGCCGGCGAGAAGAGACCGCGTGCAGTCGGCACAGGGCAGTGTTTTAGACGGCGGCCTGCTTTTCGGCGTGGCCGATCCCACCGGCGGGCAGGCCCCGTTGCGGCGGACCAGCCTGCGCCAGGAGATCGCCGAGGTGCTCAGCGACGACCTGGTGACCGGACGACTGGCCGCCGGTACCTCGCTCACCGTCAACGAGACCGCGCAGCGCTTCGGGGTGTCGGCAACCCCCGTACGCGAGGCGCTGATCCAACTGGCCGCGCAGGGCCTGCTGCTCGGCGGCCACCACCGCGGCTTCCAGGTGTGCACCTTCACCTGGACCGACTTCGCCGAGATCGTCGAGTCGCGCCGACTGCTGGGCGTCCCGCTGATCGGCCGCGTCGCGCGCACCGCGCCGGAGGAGGCGATGCCCACACTGCGCTCGCTGGGCGACCGGCTCGACGGGGCGCGCTGGAACGGGGACGTCTCGGAGGTGGCCCTGCTCGATCGCCGCTATTTCGGCGAACTCGGGCGCTGGAGCGGCAATCGCCGACTGGCGGACGTACTGGCCGTGTTGCGGGTCCAAGCCTGGATGTACATCGTTCCCTACCTGCGCGAGGCGCCGCCGACCGAGTCCGGTTGGGGCCGCTACCGCGAACTCGCCGACCGGGTCGCGCGACGCGACGCGGAGGGCGCGATGGCGCTGATGCGCGACTACACCTCGGTCGGCCGCCGGCTCGCTCGCGAACTCGCGGACGCGCGCTGACGATCGCCGTGCCCCAGGGCGGTACGGTGGCGCCCTGAACGCCACCCGCACCGACAAGACCGGGAGCTGCACCGTGGATTGCGACGTCTGGCTCGTTCCGCTCGTGGACGCGCTGTGTCACAACCCGGAGAATCCGTTCCGCGACGAACTGGCCGCCTACGACGCCGCGCTCGTCGGCAACGGCCTGCCGGCCGTGCCGGTGCGCACGTGGCAGCCGGGCACCGCCGAGGTGCGTCTGGCCGGCGCGTTCGACCACGAGTCGCTGCACTACCTGCGCCGCGCCTACCTGCTGCACCGCACGGGGTTCCCGGTCACCCCGGTGGAGCAGTTGGGCGAGGACTACGACCGCCTCCTGGAGACCTTCGAGGCCGCCGCCCAGTTCTCCCACCTGGTCTGGCACTACGACCACGCCGGCGCCTACCTGCCGGTCGACTTCCCGCAGCCGCTGATGGACGACCCGCTGCCCGAGGACGGCGGGCCGCTGGGATCGAGCCTGGGCATGCTGCGCGAGCTGGAGGACCTCGCCCCGTACATCGGCGTGGACCTGCTCGACCCGCCCCGACCCACGCCCACCTACGACGGCGCGCCCTTCGCCCGCGAGCGATTCGTGTGGGCGACCCTGTACGCCGCCGCCCAGGAGAGCGTGACGCTGGGCGCGATGGTGGTCTTCGCCTGAGTTCGATGCCCGCCGCGCGCCCCACTAGGCTGCCGGGTGTGAAGGTCCTCGTGATTGGCAGCGGTGCCCGTGAGCACGCGCTGTGCCGCTCGCTCTCCCTCGACTCCGCGGTCTCCGCCGTCTACTGCGCGCCCGGCAACGCCGGCATCGCCCAGGTGGCCGAGCTGCGCCAGGTCGACGCCCTCAACGCGGGGGACGTCGCCGACCTCGCCCAACGACTCGGCGTCGACCTCGTGGTCGTCGGCCCCGAGGCGCCGCTGGTCGCCGGGGTCGCGGACGCCGTGCGCGCCCGGGGCATCGACTGCTTCGGCCCGTCCGGCACCGCCGCGCGCCTGGAAGGCTCCAAGGCGTTCGCCAAGGAGGTGATGGCCGCGGCCGGCGTGCCCACGGCGCGCAGCTACCTGTGCACCACCCCCGAGGAGGCCGACCGCGCGCTGGACGCGTTCGGGCCGCCGTACGTGGTCAAGGACGACGGCCTCGCCGCCGGCAAGGGCGTCGTGGTCACCGACGACCTCGAGGTCGCCCGCGAGCACGCCGCGTCCTGCGACCGGGTGGTGATCGAGGAGTTCCTGGACGGCCCCGAGGTCTCGCTGTTCGTGCTGTGCGACGGCAACGACGTGGTCGCGCTCCAGCCCGCCCAGGACTTCAAGCGGGTCGGCGACGACGACGCCGGCCCCAACACCGGCGGCATGGGCGCCTACACCCCGCTCCCGTGGGCCCCCGAGGGCCTGACCGAGGACCTGGTGCGCACCGTCGCCCAACCCACCGTGGACGAGATGCGCCGCCGCGGCACGCCGTTCTCCGGCGTGCTGTTCATCGGCCTGGCGCTGACCTCGCGCGGCCCGCGCGTGATCGAGTACAACTGCCGGTTCGGCGACCCGGAGACCCAGGTCGTGCTGGCGAGCCTGGCCACTCCGCTGGCCGGCGTCCTGCACGCGTCCGCGACCGGTCGCCTGGGCGAGCTGGAGCCGCTGCGCTGGCACGAGGGCGCTGCGGTGACGGTCGTGGTGGCCGCCGAGGACTACCCGGCCACGCCGCGCACCGGCGACCCGATCAAGGGCCTGGCCGAGGTCGCCAAGCTCCCGCACACCTACGTCCTGCACGGCGGCACCCGTCGCGGCGAGGGCGGCGAGGTGCTCTCCTCCGGCGGGCGGGTGCTCTCGGTGACCGGCACCGGAGCGACCCTGGAACAGGCACGCGAACGTGCGTACGAGGGCGTCGCGCTGATCGCCCTGCCCGGCTCGCACCATCGCACCGACATCGCGGCCAAGGCGATCCGGGGCGAGATCAGCATCGCGGACCGCGTCCCGAACGGCTGAATTCGGCCGTTCGGTCCCGTCATCGGTCGGCTCAAACCCACGCAGCCGTCCGGCCCCGGATCTCACTCGCAGGGATGGTGTTCGGCCCGAAGGGGCTGAACACCCGAACTCGTCGCATTATCGTGCGAGCACCGCGGGTCGTGACCGACGACCCGGACGAGTGATCCCCGGATCCAGGATCGGATGGGGGCGATGCGTGTGGGCGAGTCGGCCGAACCGCTTGCGCCGGCCGAGGCGCGTGCGCTGGCGCGCGCGGTGCTGTGGGTGCGCAACGGCGCTGTCCTTGCCGCGCTCACGGCCGCAGGCCTGCTGCTCTACGGCGCTTCGCGCAACTTCGGCGAGAGCGCCCCGGGCACGCTGCTGGCCACCCTCGCGGTGGCCCTGGTGGCGGTGCTCGCGTGGGTCGCGCTCGACCTCGCACTGGTGCGCAGGACGGGTGTCCCGGCGATCACGTTGGGCCCGCGGGACGCCCCGGAGCTGCACGCGATGGTGCGCGAGCTGGCCGAGGAACTGCACGTGCCGGCACCCGACGGCATTCGATTGTGCCCCGAATGCGACAGCTGGCTGGAACCCGACCCCCGCCGGCGCCGGCGCACCGTGCTGGTGATCGGCGCGCCCTTCCTGTGGTGGCTGCGGGTGGGCGAGCTGCGCGCGCTGCTCGCGCCGGTCGTGGCGGGCACCGAGGCCTCCGCCGAACCGGCCGTCGCGGGCGCGCGGCGCTGGGTGCGCCGGCTGGACGCGGTCGCCGACGTGCGCCGCCCGCTGGGCCCGGTCCCGCTGCGCCCGGCCCGGCGGGCCTCCCGCGCGTTCGCCCGCCAACTGCTCGGCCTGTGCCAGGGGCACGCCGAACTGATGGAGCGCGAGATCGCGGTCGGCGCGGCGGCGCTGGCCATCCCGCTGGAGCCGGAGCTGCGGGCCACCGCGCACGAACAGGTCGGCCTGGCCTACGCGGGCTGGGACCGGCTGCTGACCCGGCTCGCCGCCCCCGCGTGGACGATCGGGCGGCATCCGGACGCGCTGATGGCGGGCGTGGTGTCGGCGCTGACCGAGCTCTCCCGACGGGACAAGCTGGCGAACGCGTTCGGCGCGCGCCTGGCCGAGCGGCCCGCCAGCGACCTGCTCACCGACGCGGTCGCCATGGACGGCGAGATCTCCCGCCTCGCGGCGGGCATCTTCGCGGACGGGCCGACCCCGGACCCGGTCGACTGGGCGGAGTACCCGGAGGCGGTCATCGAGCCGGTCTGGCGGGCCCGGGCCGAGGCGTTCGCGGCCCCGGTCGACGACGCCCTGGCGGTGCTGCGCCGGGATCCGGACGAGGACCACCGCAAGGCCGCCGACCACCTGTTCGCGGTGGTCGCGTGCGCGGCCCTGGACACCGGCCGGATGCACCCGGCGGTGGATTGGCTGGACGGCCCGGTCCTGGTCGACGGAAGCGGCCACGCGGTCGACCTGGCGACCCTGATCACCCGCGCCGTCGACGAGGGCAACGACGCCCCGCTGCGCACCTGGTTGGCCCGGATCGGCATCGCCACCCGAGAGCCGGTGCACCCGGGCGGCTCGGCCGCCTGAGGCGTGCCCTCGTCGGCGCACGGCCGCGCACGGCCGCGACCGGTTCGACGCCGTCGGGGCCGTCGGGGCGTGGAAGGCGTCGTGAAAGACTCGCCTCACCCCACCACGACCCAAGAAAGCGCTGGTTTCAGTGAGCGGATTCGTCACCAAGCCCGAGCCGGTCGAGGTCCCCGGTCTGACCCACATCCACACCGGCAAGGTGCGCGACCTGTACACCGACGCCGAGGGCAACCTCGTGATGGTGGCCAGCAACCGGATGTCGGCCTTCGACTGGGTCCTGGACCCGGAGATCCCGGAGAAGGGCCGGATCCTCACCAGCATGTCGCTGTGGTGGTTCGACCTGCTCGCGGACCTGTACCCGAACCACGTGATCTCCACGGAGGTGCCGGCCGGCGCCCCCGCCGACTGGGCCGGCCGCGCGCTGGTGTGCCGCCGCCTGGACATGGTGCCGGTGGAGTGCGTCGCCCGCGGCTACCTGACCGGATCCGGCCTGGTGGAGTACCGCGCCTCGCGCACGGTGTGCGGCATCGCGCTGCCCGAGGGCCTGACCGACGGCTCCGAACTGCCCGCGCCGATCTTCACCCCGGCGACCAAGGCCGAGGTCGGCGAGCACGACGAGAACGTCTCGTACGAGTACGTCGCCGAGCACCACGGCGCCGAGTTGGCCGCCACGCTGCGCCGGGCCACGCTGGCCGTGTACGGCCGGGCCCGGGACATCGCTCGCGAGCGCGGGATCATCCTGGCCGACACCAAGTTCGAGTTCGGCCTCGACCCGCAGGGCGGCCTCGTCCTGGCCGACGAGGTGCTCACCCCGGACTCGTCGCGCTTTTGGCCCGCCGACGAGTGGGAGCCCGGGCACGCCCAGCCGTCCTTCGACAAGCAGTACGTGCGCGACTGGCTGGCGTCGTCCGAGTCCGGCTGGGATCGCGCGGCGGACACCCCGCCACCCGCCATGCCCGAGGCGGTCGTGCAGCGCACGCACGAGAAGTACGTCGAGGCGTACGAGCGTCTGACCGGACGGCGCTGGGCCTGACCCGGTGACCCGATCCGTCGTCGGCCCCGGTCGCCCCGGGCCGACGACGGATCGGCCGGCCCACGGATGGTGCGCCGCATTCCGCGCGGCCGACAGGTAGGGACGACAAGCGCGGATGACAAGAAGGCCGGATCACAGAAGTGATCCGGCCTTCTTATGGAGCGGACGACGAGATTCGAACTCGCGACCCTCACCTTGGCAAGGTGATGCTCTACCAACTGAGCCACGTCCGCACGACTCGGGGTTTCGGCCCCGCGTTGTGTCCCAACCCTACCCGATCCGCGGAGGTGGTTGCCACCGACCTCGGTTCGAGGGGCCGAGCAGAGCAGGCGACAGGAATCGAACACTGCGTCTCCCCCTTGGAAAGGGGGCGCTCTACCACTGAGCTACGCCTGCGTGTGTTCCCCGGTTTCCCGGGTGCAAGAGAACTCTATAGGACCCCCGGAGGTGCCGAGTACGCTCCGGAGTCGGATCGCTACAGATGTCCGCATTTGCCGGGAAAGTTCTTCCGGGACGGCCCGGCCCCCGTCCCGCCGACAGGTGCGGAACGGGGGCCGAAAGGCCCGGTGGGGCGTCGATCGAGCCCGACGCCCGGGACGGTGCTGCCGTCAGTTGGCGGTGTTGGCGGCCTCGAATTCCGCGTACACGCGGGCCGGGATGCGCCCGCGGGCGGGCACGTCCATGCCGCGTGCACGAGCCCAGGCCCGCACCGCCGCGGGGTCGGAGGTGACGGTCGTCTGGCGGAACGGCTTTCCCGTGCGCGCGGTGCGCCGCGCGACCGCGAGATAAGGAGCCAGGGCATCCCGCATCTGCTGAACGTGCTCTTCCGAAAGGTCGATTTCATACGACTTGCCGTCGAGGCCGAAACGGATGGTTTCCGTGGCCTCGCTTCCGTCGATGTCGTCGTGCAGGCTGACGACTACACGCTGGGCCATGGCGGTGTCCTCTCGGGTGATAGCACCGAGGCGAAAAACAAAACTACATTGCCGAGTCTAAGCGCTAAACGCGAACCGTAGCGGTGTCGTCCGCTGTTCTTCGGTTCGGTAAGCGCTAATTTACCGGTCGGCGATTCGTTTTCACGATACGCGAGATATTCCTCTCGCCGCGCGCGCACGGGCGTGTCCGCAGGCCGGGCCGGCGCGTGATCCACAGCCTGTGGACAACGCGACGATGAGTCGAGCTCGCGCGAGCCCCGAGTGAGGCGCATTGCCCGTTTGATGGTGATTTAGCGGCATCTTGACCGGGTCGACTCCCCTGTGGACAACTCCAAAGCTGTGGATAACTTGGCGCCGGAACGGCCTCCCGGAGCCGGCCGGTACCCTGATACCGCCGATCCATCGGGTGCCGGCGTCGACCGGCCCGATCCAGCAGCAGGGTCCGAACCCCCGTATCCCGGATACGGACCGGCCCGAACCATCACAGTGGGAGTGCCTGTGGCACGCGTCGTCGTCGACGTCATGCTCAAGCCGGAAATCCTCGATCCCCAGGGGCAGGCCGTGCAGCGCGCGCTGCCGCGTCTGGGATTCGACGGAATCACCGACGTCCGCCAAGGCAAGCGTTTCGAACTGGAGCTGGAGGGACCGGTCGACGAGGCCGCCCTCGCCCGCATCCGCGAAGCCGCCGAGTCGTTCCTCGCCAACACCGTGATCGAGGACTTCGTGGTCCGCGTCGAGGCGGAGGAGGGGAAGTGACGATCCGCGTCGGCGTCGTCACCTTCCCCGGCTCGCTCGACGACCGCGACGCCCGGCGCGCGGTGCGTATCGCCGGCGCCGAGCCGGTCGCCCTGTGGCACAAGGACAAGAACCTCCAGCAGGTCGACGCGATCGTCCTCCCCGGCGGTTTCTCGTACGGCGACTACCTGCGTTGCGGAGCCATCTCGCGCTTCTCGCCGGTCATGGAATCGGTGATCGAGCAAGCGCAAGCCGGCCTTCCGGTATTGGGCATCTGCAACGGTTTCCAAATTCTTTGCGAATCCCACCTGCTGCCGGGCGCGCTCACCCGGAACGACCACCTGCACTTCATCTGCCGCGACCAAAAGTTGCGCATCGAGAACGTGTCCACCGCGTGGACGTCGGACTTCGCGCCGGGGCAGGAGATCACCGTTCCGCTCAAGAACGGTGAAGGCGGTTTCGTCGCCGACGAGCGCACCCTGGACATGTTGGAGGCCGAGGGCCGCGTGATCGCGCGCTACCTCGACGTCAACCCGAACGGATCGCGGCGCGACATCGCCGGCATCAGCAACGCCGCCGGGAACGTGGTCGGCCTGATGCCGCACCCCGAGCACGCGGTCGAACCGCTGACCGGTCCGACGACCGAGGGCCTCCCCTTCTTCACCTCGATCCTGAAGCGCCTGGTGAACGCCTGATGAGCCTGGACACCGTCAAGAACGCGGTCGACCACCCCGAGGTCGAGCAGCCCTTCGCCGAACTCGGCCTCAAGCCCGACGAGTACGCGCGCATCCGGGAGATTCTCGGCCGCCGGCCGACCTCCTCCGAGCTGGCGATGTACTCGGTGATGTGGTCCGAGCACTGCTCGTACAAGTCGAGCAAGGTGCACCTGCGCCAGTTCGGCGACAAGATGCCCGCCAACGACGCGATGCTCGTGGGCATCGGCGAGAACGCCGGTGTCGTCGACGTCGGCCAGGGCTACGCGGTGACCTTCAAGGTCGAGTCGCACAACCACCCGTCCTACGTGGAGCCGTACCAGGGCGCCGCGACCGGCATCGGTGGCATCGTGCGCGACATCCTGGCGATGGGCGCCCGCCCGGTCGCGGTGATGGACCCGCTGCGCTTCGGCGCGGCCGGGCACCCCGACACCCGGCGCGTGCTGCCCGGCGTGGTCGCGGGCATCGGCGGCTACGGCAACTGCCTGGGCCTGCCCAACATCGGCGGCGAGATCGTCTTCGACCCCTGCTACCAGGGCAACCCGCTGGTCAACGCGCTGTGCGTGGGCGTGATGAAGCACGAGGACATCCACCTCGCGCAGGCCTCGGGCGCGGGCAACCTGGTGATCCTGTACGGCGCCCGCACCGGCGGCGACGGGATCGGCGGCGTCTCGGTGCTGGCCTCGGAGACCTTCGACGCCGACGGCCCGGCCAAGCGTCCGGCCGTCCAGGTCGGCGACCCGTTCCAGGAGAAGCTGCTGATCGAGTGCACCCTGGAGCTGTTCCGCGAGCACCTGGTCGCGGGCATCCAGGACCTCGGCGGTGCGGGCCTGTCCTGCGCGACCTCCGAGCTGGCCTCGGCCGGTTCCGGCGGTATGCGGGTCGAGCTGGACACCGTCCCGCTGCGCGACCACACGCTCTCGCCCGAAGAGATCCTGATGAGCGAGTCGCAGGAGCGCATGTGCGCGGTCGTTGAGCCGGCCCACGTGGCCCGCTTCATGGAGATCTGCGACAAGTGGGACGTGATCGCCACCGTCGTCGGCGAGGTCACCGAGGGCGACCGGCTGGAGATCTACTGGCACGGCGAGCAGATCGTCGACGTGCCGCCGCGCACCGTCGCGCACGAAGGCCCCGTCTACGAGCGGCCGTTCGCGCGCCCGCAGTGGCAGGACACGCTCCAGGCGGACGCCGCCGAGCGGTTGCCGCGCCCGGGCACGGCCGAAGAGCTCAAGGCCACCCTGCTCGAGGTCGTCGCGTCGCCGAACCTGGCGGACAAGTCGTGGGTCACCGACCAGTACGACCGCTACGTCCTCGGCAACACCGTGCTGGCCCAGCCGGAGGACTCCGGCATGGTCCGGATCGACGAGGAGACCGGCCTGGGGGTCGCGCTCGCCACCGACGGCAACGGCCGCTTCTGCAAGCTCGACCCGTACATCGGCGCGCAGCTCGCGCTGGCCGAGGCGTACCGCAACGTGGCCACCACCGGTGCCAAGCCGCTGGCCGTCACCGACTGCCTCAACTTCGGCTCGCCCGAGGACCCGGCGGTGATGTGGCAGTTCGCCGAGACCACGCGCGGTCTCGCGGACGCATGCCAGATCCTGGGCACGCCGGTCACCGGCGGCAACGTTTCGTTCTACAACCAGACCGGCGAGACGGCGATCCACCCGACGCCGGTGGTCGGCGTGCTGGGTGTGATCGACGACGTCGAGCGGCGCACGCCGATCGGCTTCGCCGAGGAGGGGCAGATCATCCTGCTCCTGGGCGACACGCACGAGGAGTTGTCCGGCTCGGCGTGGGCGCAGGTGGCGCACGACCACCTCGGCGGCCTGCCGCCGAGGGTCGACTTGGAGCGCGAGCGGCTGCTTGCCGAGGTCCTGATCGCGGGTTCGCGGGACGGCATGATCGACGCCGCGCACGACCTCGCCGACGGCGGTCTGGCCCAGGCGCTGGTCGAGGCGTGCCTGGCCGGAGGCCACGGCGCCCGGGTGGTGCTGGCCGAGGACCTCGACCCGACCGTCGCGCTGTTCAGCGAGTCGGCGGGCCGGGCGATCGTCGCGGTGCCGCGGAGCGAGGAACTGCGCTTCTCCGACATGTGCAAGGTGCGCGGCCTGCCGTGCGCGCGGATCGGTGTGGTCGACGGTGACACGCTCGACTTCCAGGGCCACTTCACGGTGGCGCTGAGCGAGCTGCGCACCGCTCACGAGGAGACCCTCAAGGGCCTGTTCGGCTGACCGGCGACATCCAGTGCCCGTGCGGGGTGCCTCGTGCACCCCTCACGGGCACTGTTGCCTTTCGGCCTTCAGGTTGCGATCGAAGCTCACGCGCACGGGAGTCCCCCGGGGCGGGGTGTACTCCAGCGTGCGGTTGTCCAGGAACCGCACGCCCGTGATCGTCGCCCCGTGGTCCTCGCACTCGCTCAGGATGCTCGTGCTCCGGTCCAGGCCCGCAGTCGACCGGATCTCCAGGTCGTAGATCGAGTCGACCGAGTACGAGGCCGCGCCGTCCACCTGCAGTGCCCGAATCCGGCCGTCCGGTGACACCGCCACGACCTTCCCGGCCGGGCGATCGTCCAGGGTGAGTGCGGTGACCACCGTGCCGAGGGCCATCACCAGCCCGGCCACGAACGCGAGTCCCAGTGCCGCCACGCGGACCACGAGGGCGCGGAACGTGGCCGCGACCTCGATCCCGATCAGGCAGATCCCGAGCGCGGCCGGAACCACCCCGCCGGTCAGGATCCCCCGGTCGAACACGTCCAGGTTCCACGGATTGGCCGCCGCGATCCGCCACGTGATCAACGCCACGGCGGCAGGTCCCAGCAGCAGCGTTCTGCGGACGATCACCGCGATGGGGACCGCACGCCGTGTGGAGCCGGCGCCGGCGCTTGTCCTGCTGCTCGATTCCGCGCCGGACCTCGTCCCCAGGCGCATCGCCCACCCCCGTCGGCGCGGTGAGACCGCACCGCTACGTCCCCAACCGGTACGGCCGGAAGGTACCGTGCCCGGACCAGTACGGGTAGGGAATTGTGCCATGGTGCGCGCCCTTCGAGGCACTCTCCTCGTACGCGTGATACCTCGTGTGCGCCGCGTCCGCCCAGCCCGCGAAGATCAGCGTGTGCCCGGCCGCGCCGGGCGCGGTGTCGAGCAGGATGTCCCCGGGACGCAGGTCGTCCTTGCCGATCGGGTGCGACACCTCCGGGAGGGTCACCGTGGTCAGCCCCGGTGGCGGCAGGCCCCAGGCCATCGAGACCAGCCCCGAGCAATCCGTGCGGTAGCCGTCGTGCAGCCCGGTCATGCTGTAGCCCAGCCGCAGGTCGGCCCACCGCTTCGCGCGGGCCACGATCTCGTCCCCGTCCGGCGCGGGCGAGCCGTCCGGCGGGGCCGCGGCACCCGCCGCACCCGCCCCGCCCGACACGACCGACGTGATGCGGGCGATGCCCGCGCCGCGGCCCATCGGCCGGATCGTGACCGGGCCGCGGAAGGCCTCGGGCAGCACGAACGGCGGCTCGGCGACCCGGACCGACGCGGCGGGCGGCGGTGGGAGAGCGGGACCGGCCGACACCAGGGCCGGCAACCGGGTCGCCGCGGTCGTGTCCACCTCCGCGTACGCCCGGGCGCTCTCGGTCAGCCGGTCGGCCAGATCCACGCCGGTGCGCTCGGCCCGATCCAGCGTCTCCACCGCGTCGCGCAGCCGGGCCCGCAGCACCTCGAAGGTCGCCGGCGCCAGCGGCCTGCTCGCCGCGACATCCACCGCCGCGACCCGCTCGCGCAGCGCCCACACCTCGCCGGCGACCGCGCGCAGCCGGCCCGCGAGCGCCATCAGCGCGTCCGGCACCGCGGTGAACCCGGCGGTCACCGCGTCGCCCACCGCTCGTCCAGCCAGGCCGCGCTGCCGCCGGCCGGAAGGCGCTCCCGTGCGTCCGGCCCGGCCGCAGCCCGGGCCGCCCGCTCGTTGGCCGCGATCCGGGCCAGTGCCGCCCGCATCGCCGCAGCGTGTGCCCGCAGCGCCTCGACCACCGCGAGCACGGCCGGTTCGGCCGCCGCGCACTCGCGGCGCCAGGCCTGCGCCCGGGCCGCGAAGGCGTCCGCCGCGGTGCCGCGCCATTCGATGGTCATCGGCCCGGGCCGCACCCGCTCGCCGGCCGCCGCCAACTCACTCGCGATCGCCTCGACCCGGTCGGGGTCCCCGTAATTGCTCATGTCCCCAGCGTGGCGACGCGGGCGCCCGGCCGGGCGCCCGCGCGGCGAATCGGTGCAGAAACGAATCGCCTACTCGTCCCCGATCGAGCCCTCTAATCTGCACCCATGACGAGCCGCCCCGCCGCCCCGCGCCCCCGCAAGGTCGACCCGGTCAAGGTGCGCGCCGCGCTGATCGCGCAGTGGCACGCGATGGTGGAGGTGACGTCCCGGCTGACCCCGGCCCAACTCGCGGCTCCCTCCGGGCTGACCGGCTGGTCCACCGCCAACCTGGTCGGCCACCTGGCCGCGAGCGTGCAGGCGGTGCCGCGTTGGCTCGCCGAGCCGATCCCCGGCGGCCCCCCGATCACCGTCGAGCAGTGGGCGAACGGCACCTCCGCGTACGCCGCGGTGGTCTCCGCCATCGCCGACGACATGGCCGAGGCCGGCCACACCCCCGCCGACTTCGTGGACGACGCGATCGCCGCCCTCGACGGCGTCCCGGACACCCGGATCACCATCACCCGGATCGGCCCGATGCGGGTCGCCGACATGCTGGTGACCCGTCTGGTGGAGGGCGTCGTGCACTGCGACGACCTCGAACGCGCGATCGGCGAGCCGTTCCCGCACGACCGGCACGCGCTGGGCACCGTGGTCCGCGCGCTGGCCGACGCGCTGGCGACCAGGGCCCCCGGACACTCGGTCGAGGTCCGCGTCCCGCCGTTCGCCGTAGTGCAGTGCGTCACAGGCCCCCGGCACACTCGGGGCGTTCCGCCCAACGTGGTCGAGACCGACCCCAGGACCTGGCTCCGCCTCGCCACCGGCCGCCTGACCTGGGCGGACGCGGTCGAGGACGGTCGGGTTCTGGCCAGTGGAGAACGCAGCGACTTGTCCGGATACCTGCCACTGATGGGGTGAACCGCGACCGATCCGGCCCTGTCGTAGACTCGATCACGTGCCACGTGGCGATGGACGACTCAACCACGATCTCTTCCCCGGCGAGAAGGGCCCGCAGGATGCCTGCGGCGTCTTCGGCGTTTGGGCCCCCGGCGAAGAGGTCGCAAAACTCACCTACTTCGGTCTCTACGCATTGCAGCACCGCGGAACGGAATCCGCCGGCATAGCTGTGAGCAACGGATCCCAGATCCTGGTCTTCAAGGACATGGGCCTGGTTTCCCAGGTCTTCGACGAAACCACTCTGGGTTCGCTCCGCGGGCACATGGCCGTCGGCCATGCCCGCTACTCGACCACCGGTTCGTCGGTCTGGGAGAACGCCCAGCCGACCTTCCGGGCCACCGCGACCGGCAGCATCGCGCTCGGCCACAACGGAAACCTCACCAACACGGGTGAGCTGTCCCGTCTGGTCGCCGAGCAGGGCCCCGATCGCGGCGAGCTCAACTATCCCTACCAGGGCCGGATCGAGGCCAGCAGCGACACCGATCTGCTGACCTCGCTCCTGGCCGGCAGCCCGGACCTGTCCCTGGAACAGACCGCGATGCAGGTGCTGCCCAAGGTCAAGGGCGCCTTCTCGCTGGTCTTCATGGACGAGACCACGCTCTACGCCGCGCGCGATCCCCAGGGCATCCGGCCCCTCGTGCTCGGTCGGTTGGAGCGCGGCTGGGTGGTCGCGAGCGAGACCGCCGCACTCGACATCGTCGGTGCCTCGTTCATTCGCGAGATCGAACCGGGCGAGCTGATCGCCGTCGACGAGCACGGCCTGCGCACCCGACGGTTCGCCGAGGCCAAGCCCAAGGGCTGCGTCTTCGAGTACGTCTACCTGGCCCGCCCCGACACCACGATCGCCGGCCGAGGCGTCTACGCGTCCCGGGTGGAGATGGGCCGACGGCTCGCCCAGGAGTTCCCGGTCGACGCCGACCTGGTCATGCCGACCCCCGAATCCGGCACCCCCGCCGCGATCGGCTACGCCGAGCAGTCGGGCATCCCGTACGGCAACGGCCTGGTCAAGAACTCCTACGTGGGTCGCACCTTCATCCAGCCCAGCCAGACCATCCGGCAACTGGGCATCCGGCTCAAGCTCAACCCGCTGCGCGAGGTCATCCAGGGCAAGCGGCTGGTCGTCGTCGACGACTCGATCGTGCGCGGCAACACGCAGCGCGCGCTGGTGCGGATGTTGCGCGAGGCCGGCGCGGCCGAGGTACACGTGCGGATCTCCTCGCCGCCGGTGAAGTGGCCGTGCTTCTTCGGCATCGACTTCGCCACCCGGGCCGAGTTGATCGCCAACGGTCTCTCGGTGGACGAGATCGCCAAGTCCCTCGGGGCCGACTCGCTCGCCTACATCTCGATCGACGCGATGGTCGAGGCGACCACCATCCCCAAGGACCGGCTCTGCCGGGCCTGCTTCGACGGGGAGTACCCGATCGAGCTGCCCGACCCCGAGCGGCTGGGCAAGCACCTCCTCGAAGGCATCGAGCAGACCGTCCGCACCGACGTGGACGGCGTGCAGGCCCTCCTCGGCGGCGGCGGGGCCGAGGACGCGCTCCGCCGTCCCTGATCAGCCGAGTCCCCGAGTTCTCTCCTTCGGATCGTCGCGTCGCGTCCCCACCCGGGGCCGCGACGGGGCGCCCCGAGAAGATCCACCGACCCGACCCGAAAGGGCCGCCGCCGTGAGCGACCAGTCCACCCCCACCCCCCGTACCGCGACCTATGCCGCGGCCGGCGTCGACATCGAGGCCGGTGACCGCGCCGTCGAGCTGATGAAGCAATGGGTCGGCAAGGCCACCCGGCCCGAGGTCGTCGGCGGCCTGGGCGGCTTCGCGGGCCTGTTCGACGTGTCCGCGTTCAAGCGGTACGAACGCCCCCTGCTGGCCAGCGCGACCGACGGGGTGGGAACCAAGGTCGCCATCGCGCAGGCGATGGACAAGCACGACACGATCGGCCACGACCTGGTCGGCATGGTCGTCGACGACCTGGTCGTGTGCGGTGCCGAGCCGCTGTTCATGACCGACTACATCGCCACCGGCAAGGTCGTCCCCGAACGCATCGCGGCGATCGTCAAGGGCATTGCCGAGGGCTGCGTGCTGGCCGGCTGCGCGCTGGTCGGCGGCGAGACGGCCGAACACCCCGGCCTGCTCGACCCGAACGAGTACGACGTCGCGGGCGCCGGCACCGGCGTCGTGGAGGCCGACGGCCTGCTCGGCGCGGAGCGGGTGCGCCAGGGCGACGTGGTGATCGCGATGGCCGCCTCCGGCCTGCACTCCAACGGCTACTCGCTGGCCCGGCACGTGTTCTTCACCATCGCCGGCTGGAAGCTCGACCGCGACGTGCCGGAACTGGGCCGCACCCTCGGCGCGGAACTCCTGGAGCCGACCCGGATCTACTCGCTGGACTGCCTCGACCTGGCCCGACGCACCGACGTGCACGCGTTCTCGCACGTCACCGGCGGCGGCCTGGAGGCCAACCTGGCGCGCGTGCTCCCGGCCCACCTGGACGCCCGCCTGGACCGTTCGACCTGGACCCCGGCACCGATCTTCGGCCTGGTCGGCTCGCTCGGCGACGTGGCCCGCGCCGAACTGGAGAAGACGCTGAACATGGGCGTGGGCATGATCGCGGTGGTCGCCGCGGACGCGGCCGACGCGGCCCTGGCGGTGCTCGCCGAGCGCGGCGTGCCGGCCTGGGTCCTGGGCGACATCGTCACCGGCTCCGGCCGGGCCGTACTGAGCGGCGATCACCGGGCATGACGAAAGCACCCGCGGCGGTCGCCGTCGTCCCGGATCGGGACGGCGGTACCTCCGTGGGCGCGTTCGCGAACACGCCAAACGGCCCGGGGTCGAGTAGTCGTCCTACTCGGTCCCGGACCGGGCGGTGTCACAGCGCACGGGCGCCCCGGCTGAATTGGGCGTTGTCTCCCGTGCTCGAAGAAGAGGAGCGGGGCGTCAACGATGGCGCGATCGGCCGTCGTCTTCCTCGTCCTCGTCATCGTTGTAACGAGCCGAATACCCCGCGTAGGGGTCGTCGAACTCGTCTTCACTCGTGTCGTCGTCAACCTCTGGCTTGCCGATCGGCAAGTCGGTTGGCGACGACGCGCCCAGCTCTTCAGCCAGACGGCTCAGATCCGTACCGCCGCTGTTGTACTTCAGCTGGCGGGCGACCTTTGTCTGCTTGGCCTTGGCCCGGCCGCGCCCCATGGCTCGACCCCCTCAACGACGGGGCTCACGGCCCCGGGTCTTGACACGCGTTCATAGTCAGGGACGGTTCGATGACGCTTGAGAACCGGCCCGTAGGGGATTAACGGTACCTGCTTCCGCCGCCGGACGGTACGTCGCATGGGTGACAGCGGGGCTCGGACCCCGACCGGGCTCTGTCGTTCCGGCTGGTCAGGGGCCTGATCTGGGGTCCTTTGCCGGGTCTGACGATACCGTGTCGGTCAGGTTTGGAGGTAGATGTCACGCAGGCGGCCCACATCCGCCATGCGCCGCTCGGCCAATCTGTCCGCCGCGACGACCGGTGGCACGCCCTCCTCCTCGGCCGACGCGAAGATCTTCGCGGTGATCGCGCGGATGCCGCCGGCCTTGCGCTTGGCCCGCTCGAAGTCGAATCCGTGCCGCTCGTCGGCCACCTGGATCACCCCGCCGGAGTTCACCACGTAGTCCGGCGCGTAGAGCACGCCGCGCTCGGCGAGCGCCTTCTCGATGCCCGGATGCGCCAGTTGGTTGTTGGCCGCGCCGCACACCACGGCCGCGGTCAGCACCGGGACGGTGACGTCGTCGAGTGCGCCGCCGAGCGCGCAGGGCGCGTACACGTCCAGGTCCGGGAGGCGGATCAGGGTGTCGGTGTCGGCGACGAAGTCCACTTCGGGGTGCTCGTGCCGCACCCGCGCCACGGCGCGCTCGTCGACGTCGGTTATCACCACCGAGGCGCCGTCCGCGAGCAGATGCCCGACCAGGTGCCGGCCGACCTTCCCGACGCCCGCCACGCCCACCCGGCGACCGCGCAGCGTCGGACTGCCCCAGCGGTGCTCGGCGGACGCCAGCATGCCCTGGAAGACCCCGTACGCGGTCAGCACGGACGAGTCGCCCGCGCCGCCGTTCTCTGGGGAGCGGCCGGTGACGTAGGCGCACTCCTTGGCGACCACGTCCATGTCGTCGACGTAGGTGCCCACGTCGCACGCGGTGATGTAGCGACCACCCAGGGACTGGACGAAGCGGCCGTAGGCGCGCAACAGCACCTCGGTCTTGTCCCGGGTCGGGTCGCCGATGATCACGGCCTTGCCGCCGCCGTGGTCGAGTCCGGCGAGGGCGTTCTTGTAGGCCATGCCGCGGGAGAGGTTGAGGACGTCCGCGACGGCCTCCTCCTCGCTCTCGTAGGGGTGGAACCTGGTGCCGCCGAGGGCGGGTCCCAGGGCACTGGAGTAGATCGCGATGATCGCGCGCAGGCCGCTCGCGCGGTCCTGGCAGAAGACGACCTGTTCGTGGCCGGTCGACCTGCCGAACACCAGGCCCGACGTCGTGCCGTCGGGGCCTTCCATCCTGTCGGTCACTGTGGTGACTCCATGGGATCGTGGTGACGTTGGTGCCGCGCGGATCTGCGCGGCGGTTCAAGCCTAGAACCCGTGCGGATCACCGGGTTGGACCTTCTCCACGTCGGGGCCCGCCCGACGTGCCAAGATTCCCTCGTGCGGACTTCGGTGGTTGCCCCCTACGCGGCGTACCTGCGGGTGTACGAGCCGCTTGCCGCGTTTCCCGAACCGGAACGCGAGCGGTGGGCCGCGTACGCCGCCACACAGCCCGCAGGCACCCCCGCGTCGCCCGAGGCGCCCTCGCCCGCCGGACTGACCGCGCAGGAGCACCGGAGCGGCCTGGAGAACCTCCTGGCCACCCCTCCGGTGATCGCGCCACCGCACGAGAGCGAGGACGCCTACGTGCACGTCCTGGACGGCGTCACGGTGATCTGCCCGCGGCAGACCCGGCTGCGCTGCTGGACGGCGCTGGCCGAGTTGCGTCGGGAGTATCCGGCGGCGGTATTGGACGTGTTCTGGCCGCGGTTGGTGATCGACCAGGCCCACGTCGAGCACGAGCGCTGGAAGTCCGCGCATCCCGACGTGCAGCCGCACATCCACAGCAGCACGTGGCACGTCCCGGTGCGCTGGTTCGTGCTGTTCGCGCCGGACGAGCGGGTCCTGGTGCCCGCGGCCGAGGGCGCGGCGGCGGGACCGGGCGAGCTCTACTACCGCACGCCGATGGTGCAGGCCCGGCGGCGGGTGGCCAGGGCGCTGAAGGTGCTCCGCGAGACGGT
This sequence comes from Embleya sp. NPDC050154, assembly GCF_044460165.1. Taxonomy (NCBI): domain Bacteria; kingdom Bacillati; phylum Actinomycetota; class Actinomycetes; order Kitasatosporales; family Streptomycetaceae; genus Embleya; species Embleya sp. NPDC050154. The sequence goes on along the minus strand of NZ_JBITJP010000008.1, from coordinate 328,531 downwards.
CGGGGACGGCGCGCTGATCACCGGGCTGGAGAGCGTGGGCCGCTGGCTGGAGGAGTTCCATCCGCGCGCGCTGGTCGAGCTGGACTACGGCGGTCTGGTGCGGCTGATCGGGTCGGGCGATCCGGCCGCCGAGAACTCGGTCGCGGACGTCGCGGAGGGCATCGCCGCACTGGGCTCCGGTGACGGAGCGCGAGCATCGGCCGCCTACCGCAGGATTACGGAGCGTTGGCAATCGGTACGTGCCCTGGAGCACGCGAGCTGAGCAAGCGTCCGCATTTCATGAAGTTTCGGCGTGACCGTCGTCACTCTTTCGTGTTCAGTCACCCCGTGATCTGAAAGCCTCTCAACCTGCTGGTTCGAGTTGTGGGACTCCCAGTCCTCCAGGTTGACGGAGATCGACTCACAACAGGGTGCATACGCCAGCGAATGGTTCGTATATGATGAAAAGGACAAACCAGATGTAGTCGGTCTGGCCGGGTCGAGTCATCGGGGATACTTCGTTGCTGGTGGGACGGGGTGGACACGAGGGGTCGTTCGGGCTCGAGTGACTCATCGTCACAGTCATGTGACTGTCCGCTATGCCTGGTCCTTCGGGATCGCGTGGCTTGAACCCTGGGATGCCAATTCCGGCGGTTTGACCAACCGGGTGCGGCGGATGGTGTACTTGTACTGTGAAGGACAAGCCGTTCGTCCTATAACCGACTTGGCCCTCGTGAACTATTTAGGACATCGTGGGTCAAGGTGCAGAATTTGAAGAAAGAACCGTGTTGGTTCGGTTCTCCCGAGGAGGCCGCTCATGACCGCTCGTACGCCTGATGCCGAGCCGCTGCTGACGCCGGCCGAGGTTGCCAGCATGTTCCGCGTCGACCCCAAGACGGTGACGCGCTGGGCCAAGGCCGGCAAGCTCACGTCGATCCGCACGCTCGGCGGACACCGTCGCTACCGCGAGGTGGAGGTCCGCGCCCTGCTCGCGGGCATTCCGCAGCAGCGCAGCGAAGCCTGAGGGCTGCGTCGAAAAGCTTTTCCCCTGAGTGCTGCACCGGATCCCGCCGGGTCCGGTGCAGCACTCTTTTTGTGCGCCCGGAAGTGCCCCGCGCGTGCCTGTGAGTCCCACTCCGCGTCTGCACGGTCGCAGGAGGTGGGAGCGGGGGGAGCCGGCTGGGACGCCGGTTCGGCGTCGCTCCGGGGCGGGTGCCGGGGCCGCGGCGCGGTCGGATCCGGGTCGGTCGGGGGCTGCGGAGGGCCTCGCTCGGCCGCTTCCATCCGGGATTCCCGACGGCGGCCAGTAAAATATCACATAGAATGCGCGGTCGATTTCCGGCCGCCGACGAAAACCATCGCCCTTTAAAACAGTGACCTTGGTCACATGCCGGCTCCGTGTGTGCTTCGACGGGCCGCTCACGGCAGTGGTTCGAACCTCTCCGTCGGGGAGCCGGTCGAAGGGCGGTCGGCCGGGTCCGCCGGCCGGTGCGCCCGCGACCCGGTCGGCCGGGGTTCCGCGGACGTCACGGGGCCGGTGAGCGACGCCGGGGGCACCGGGCCGCGTCGGGTGGGTCGATGGGCGGTCGCCGCGCCGGGCCCGGCGGATGCGCGGGCCGGGCCCGCGGGCGTCGCGGGGACCCGAACCGCGCGGGGTCGGGGGATTCAACGGACCCGGCCCAACGATCGCCGATCGACCACGCTGAGTGAGTATCCGGGCCGATCCACGGCGATCGGGATCCCGCCGAATCGCCGGCCTTCGTGACTGTGTGCGAGCAAGGTGACCGGGTTCGGGGGACGCGTGCGCGCGCTGTGTCCGGTCAGTCCTCGTCGAGCCAGGCGAGCCGGGTGTCCTCGTCCGGCGCCGGGCCGTCGATCACGTGCGGCAGGAAGCGGGCGTACCCGTCGGTGACCGGACCACTGGACTCGCGGATGCCGACGCCGGCGGACTTCCCGTCCACCACCCACGCGCCGAGTACGGGCTTGTTGCCGTCGAAGTCGGGCAGCGGCACGTACTCCTGGAAGCACCAGCCCTCGTCGCCGTACGCCTCGGCGGGCTGCACGTGTTCGCCGTCGGGCGTGACGATCCGGATCGCGTCGCCCTCGCGTCCGTGCAGCGGCTTGGCCACATAGGACTCCATGCCGCGCGGTGAGTCCAGGAAGGCGGGCAGCAGGTTCGGGTGGCCGGGATACAGCTCCCACATCACCGCGAGCAGTGCCTTGTTGGACAGGATCGCCTTCCACGCCGGTTCGATGAACAGGCACGACCGGGGGTGGGTGATCAGGTGCTTCCCGAACGGCTCGGCGAGCATGTCCTCCCACGGATAGAGCATGAACATCGTGTCGATGCCCCGCTCCTCCAGGTCCACGAAGCGCAGCCGCTCGCTGTCCCAGCCGATCTCGGCGACCTCCAGACCGATCGTGGTCAGCCCGGCCTCGGTCGCGGTGTCCCGGAGGTAGGCGGTGTGCAGCCACTCCTCCTCGTCCTCGGTGCCCTCCACGTGCGCGAAGTGCATCGTCTCCGAGCGCAGATAGGGCTTGATCCGGCCCCACGCGCGCACGAGTCGCTCGTGCAGACTGTTCCACTGGTCGCGCTCGGGGAAGCAGTCGCGCAACCAGTACCACTGGACCAGGGAGGCCTCGATCAGCGCGGTGGGGGTGTCCGCGTTGTACTCGAGCAGCTTGGCCGCACGCCCGTCGCCGCCCCACGCGAGATCGAACCGCCCGTAGACGCTCGGGTGTTCCTCCTCCAGGGTGATCCGCAGGTAGTCGCGGGCCTCGTCGGGCAGGCCGAACGCGGTCAGGTCACCGCGCTCGATCACGTGCCGGGCGGCGGCCACGGACATCTCGTGCAGTTCCTCGGTGACGTCCTCGAGCCGGTCGACCTCGTCGAGGGTCAGCTCGTAGTACGCCTCCTCGTGCCAGTACGGCACCTCCGTGCCGTCGTCGTCCTCCCAGGCCGCGTAGAGCAGTCCCTGCGACTCGACGAGTGGCTTCCAGCCCGGTCGAGGCGTGCTGGGTATACGACGCATGGCTCAGGCCCTCCCCGGATGTGACACCGCGTCAGCTTGAACTCTTCGACGGGCACGAGCCGAAGCCGCCGCGTTCGATCTTGCCCTTGCGCGGGCGATCGAAGGATCCCTGCCCGGAGACGAGTGTCATACCCCTGGTCGGACTGAGCGTCTGCCCGCACGAATGCGGCACGTAGTACCAGGACAGACTCGGGTCGGTGCGGCCCAGGCAGCGGAAGTCGTCGACGCGCACGTTGTGCGTCCGGTCCGCGCAGACCTCGGCGTAACCGCTCTTCGCCGAGCTCTTGCCGCCGCCGCTCCCGCACGCGGTGAGTGCGCCGGCGAGGGTCAGCGTCAGGGTCGCCGCGACCGCGGTCGACTTCACGCCGCCCTTGCGTTGCGGACGCGAGCCTGACGACACGAGCCTGGTGGCGCGAGATGGGGTGGCCACGGGTCCTCCGCTCGAAGGGCTGCCGGTGACGGTCCGGTGTGGACCGACTCCGAGGACGGTACCGAGACCTGCGGGCCAACGGTGGCCCCGGGAGGGGGAAACCGGGAAGTCCTCGACGTGCCCGGGGTGATTTGTCGATCGGTGTCGGTGATGTCCGACCCCCGCGATGTCCGTGCGTTCGACGCGGCGGGACGCGGGTGCGGACCGCTCGTCACGGCGGAGTGCACGGGCGGGCGCTGCCCGTGCGGGGGTGTGTACGCAGTGTCACGGCTCGAGAGAAGGCGCGGGCCGGGCGCCCGGCGATCCCGGCGGCGGGCCGGGTCAGATCCCGCTCGCGCCGAGCAGGCTGCCCACCGCGTAGGTGACCGCCATCGCCAGTGCCCCGCCCGCGGTGATGCGCACGATCGCGCGGGTCGGCGGCGCGCCGCCCAGCCGGGCGCCGCTCCACCCGCACAACACCAGGGCGACCAGGACGGCGGCCACCGTGATCGGCAGTCGGGCCGAGGCGGGCGGCAGCACGATCGCCAGCAGCGGTAGCAGTGCGCCGACGGTGAAGGCCAGGAAGCTGGCCCCGGCCGCATGCCACGGGTTGGTCAGTTCGTCCGGGTCGATCTTGAGCTCGACCTGGGCGTGCGCGGCGAGCGCGTCGTGTGCGGTGAGCTGTTCGGCCACCTCGCGCGCGAGTCGCCGGGTGAGTCCCTGCTGTTCGTACAGCCCGGTCAACTCGTCGAGTTCGGCCTCGGGTTCGTCGGTCAGCTCGCGGCGCTCCTGGACCAGCGCGGCCCGCTCCGCGTCGCGCTGGGTGCTCACCGAGACGTATTCGCCGGCGGCCATCGACATCGACCCGGCGAGCAGTCCGGCCAGCCCCGCGGTGAGCAACTGCGCGCGCTCGTCGGTGGCTCCGGCGACCCCGACCACCAGGCCCGCCGTGGACACGATCCCGTCGTTGGCGCCCAGCACCGCCGCCCGCAGCCAGTTCAGCCGCGTCCCCATCGCCTCGTCGTGCGGGGGATGGGTGGGCATCCGATCGGGATCGTCCGCGGCGCTCATGGACGAAGTATCACGACGAAGTCCCATGCGGGCGGCGTGGACACGAGCTCGGGCCCCGGGCGGAACCCGAGCGGGTCAGTCCTGCCGGGCCGGTTCGTCGCGGCCGACCTTCGCGTCCCGGTCGTCGTGGTGGCCGGGCGGGGATCCGGCCGGCGATCCGCACACGCAAGAACGCCCCGGACGGGATTCCGTCTGGGGCGTCGGTGTATCCGGCTGCGGTGGCCAGGGGCGGGGTCGAACCGCCGACCTTCCGATTTTCAGTCGGACGCTCGTACCAACTGAGCTACCTGGCCTCGATGGATCAGGGCGCCTTTCGGCGCCCCGATCTTTCCATCTTGCGGTCCTGACGGGATTTGAACCCGCGGCCTTCACCTTGACAGGGTGACGAGCACTCCAAACTGCTCCACAGGACCTCTACGATCTCCACCCGGCTTCCCGGGCTTCCCTCGCGGTGTTTCGTGTTGAACCCTACCGTACTGGCTGTCCGGCTTGTTGCGGCCCCCGAGGGGGTTTGTTGCGTGCCCCCAACGGGATTCGAACCCGTGCTACCGCCTTGAAAGGGCGACGTCCTAGGCCACTAGACGATGGGGGCTTGTTGGCCGTGTCCGGCGTCTTGTTGCCGTCGGGGACGTCCCGAACTATACGGGGTTTTCGGCGGCGCTTGCAAAACAGATAGCCGGGGGCCCGCGCGGGCCCGCGTACGCACCCCCCCGGAGTGGGCGCGGAGGCCGCAGAATGGGGGCGTGCTGGAGATGTCGCGCGAGGAGTTCGAGGAACTGGTGGCCGAGGCCCTGGACCGGATCCCGCCTGAGCTGACCAAGCTCATGGACAACGTGGCGATCTTCGTCGAGGACGAACCGGCCCCCGACGGCGAGCACGGGACCAACCTGCTCGGCCTCTACGAGGGCATCCCACTCACCGAGCGTGGGGATTGGTACGCGGGTGTGCTGCCCGACCGGATCACCATCTACCGCAATCCCATCCTGCGGATCTGCGAGACGTACGAACACGTCGTCGAGGAGGTGGAGGTGACCGTCGTGCACGAGGTCGCACACCACTTCGGGATCGGCGACGAGTGGCTGCACGAGCACGGGTACGGCTGAGCCGGCGAGCCGGGACAGGCCGGATCGCGTGCGCTCCCGTCGTGCGCTCACGCGCCGCGGCCGAACGGGTGACGGGCGATGCTCCGAAATTGGAGCGGGACTTTTGCCGTGCCCATGCTGAAGCGGTGACCACGCAGGGGGACATCGGGCCGGTGCCGGACTTCGTCGAGGATGAGCCGGAGTTTCCCGGAACCGGGTCGTTGACCCGTGTGGGCGAGCACGACTCGACCGTGCCGCGCGCTCGCGAGGGCGAGTGGCGGCGGTCGGCGGGCCCCGAGGCATACGAGCCGGTCGCGGGTGAGGCGTGGGGGAGCCCGGAGCCGCGGATGCGGGAGGCGGGCGGCGACGTCGAGGAGACGGATTCGAGCGGGTCCGTCGGGTCCGACCCGCGGTTCGCGCCGTCGGCCGGCCCGGTCGACCAAGTCGCGCCACCGGCGGGTGAGTTCGCCCCGTTCCGGACGACCGGCGAACTCACCTCCGAGTTGGCTCGGGTCTGCTACGGCGAACCGGTCTCGATGCTCACCCGGTGGTTCGGCGAACCGGCCGCCCCGCGGGCCGGCGCGGTGGAACACGGATCCGCGTCGCCGAACCGGCGGGCGACCGGGCGGCGCAGGTCCGCGCACCGGGCCCACCGGGCCGCCGAGACCGCGCGCACCGAGGTCGCGAAGGGCGTTTCGGACGGGCGATCGGCAAGCGTCGGCTGGGAGTTCGCCGCCGTCGTCGTGGTGCCCGCGCTCGTGCTCGCCGGGCTGCTCTACTACTTCGGCTGGGCTCGTGCCTCGGCCCGGTCCGCCTATCTCGGGTTCGACGAGAGCGTGCTGGACACGCCGGCCCGGGAGTACCTCGCGGACGGCCTGCGCGCGTTGTACCGGCCGCTGCTCGTGGCCGTCGCGGCTCTGCTCGCGGCCCGGGCGGCGCATCCACGGCTGCTGGTGTGGCTGCGCCGACACCGGCGGATCGCCGCGTGGTGCACGTGGGCGCTGCGCTGCGGGTGGTTCGCGGTGCCCGGCGCGACCTGGGTCGCGGTGCATCGGTGGCCGGCCCGCGGTGCCCAGTGGTGGTCGCTGTTGTTGCCGTGCGCGCTCGCGGCGGGGCTGTTGGTCTGCGCGTACGGGGTGCTGCTGTCGCGGCGGATCGGCGCGCATCGGCGCGATTCCGGAGCCGGGGCCCGGCCGTGGTCGCCGTCGGCGCTGCTCGTCGCCGCTGCCGTGGTGTTGTGCCTGTTCTGGGCCTCGGGGGCGTACGCGAAGGTGTCCGGGCGCGACGCGGGCAAGGCCGTCGCGCAGCAACTGCCCAGGCGGACGGGCGTGGTGCTGTACTCGGTGCAGGATCTGCGGATGCGATCGGACGACGGCGTCGCGGTCGAGGAAGAAATCGGTGCTTCCTATCGTTACCGCTACACCGGACTGCGCTTGTTGCGCCGTGCCCCGGGGACGCTGTTCCTGCTCCCCGAGCACTGGTCGTGGCAGCGTCCGAGGCTGCTCGTCGTGCACGAGGACGCACGCCTGAGGGTCGAGTACGAACGCACCCGATAGGCATGAACGAGCAGTGATCGGGTACGCTGGTGAATCGCTTTGCCCATATCCAGGCGCCGCCATGAGTCGCGGCGCCTCGTAGGCTCGTTCTGGTGCTCCGCAGAAGTGTCGCTTTCTCGTGCGACCACATTTCGGCTGCGGACCTTCGAGACGGGCCGCATCCGGAAGGTTTTGCATGCCCCCCTATGCCAATGACACTGCTACGCCCATGCCCGGCACCGAAGGTGCCGAGGTGCAGGAGGGTGTGGCGGATGCGCAGGCAGCCGAGGTGACCGAGGTCGCCGCGGAGATTACCGAGATCACTCCCGAGGTCGTCGAGAGCGACGACACCACCGACGGCGACACCGGGTTCGCGGCGCAGGACGAGGCCGCGACGGACGCCGATGCGAACACCGACGACGACACCGACACGGATGTCGACGCGAGCGTCGAGGACGACGCCGCCGACGAGGCCGGGCTCGACGAGGCGGACGACGCCTCGGACGAGGTCGAGGCCAAGCCCGAACCGACCGGCCCCAGCTTCGCCGAGTTCGGTCTGCACAAGGACGTCGTGGACGCGCTCGCGCGCCGCGGCGTGACCCACCCGTTCCCGATCCAGGCCGCGACGCTGCCGGACGCGATGGCCGGCAAGGACATCCTCGGCCGCGGCCGGACCGGTTCCGGCAAGACGCTGGGCTTCGGTCTGCCGATGCTGACCCGTCTGTCCGGTCGCAAGGCCCGCGCCCGTCGCCCCCTCGCGCTGATCCTCACGCCCACGCGTGAGCTCGCGATGCAGGTGCACGACGCGCTGGAGCCCTACGGTCGCATCCTCGACCTGCGGATGAAGACGGTCACCGGCGGCATGTCGATGCCGAAGCAGATCTTCGCGCTGGAGCGCGGCGTGGAGATCCTGGTCGCCACCCCCGGTCGGCTCCAGGACCTGGTCGACCGCGGTTCGGCCGTGCTGGACAACGTCGAGATCACCATCCTCGACGAGGCCGACCAGATGGCGGACATGGGCTTCCTGCCCGAGGTCACCGCGCTGCTCGATCTGATCCCGGCCGGTGGCCAGCGGATGTTGTTCTCCGCGACGCTGGACAAGGGCGTGGACGCGATCGTCCGCAAGTACCTGGACAACCCGGTCACCCACTCGGTGGACCCGCACGCGTCCTCGGTCACCACCATGTCGCACCACGTGCTGGTCGTGCAGCCGAAGGACAAGACGTACGTCACGGCGGCCATCGCGGCCCGCCGCGGGCGCACGATGATCTTCGTGCGGACCAAGTTCGGCGCCGACCGCGTCGCGCAGCAACTGCGTGAGGCCGGCGTGCGCGCCGAGGCCCTGCACGGCGGGATGACCCAGGGCGCGCGCACCCGCACTCTGGCCGAGTACAAGGAGGGCCGCACGCCGGTCCTGGTCGCCACCGACGTCGCCGCCCGCGGCATCCACGTCGACGGCATCGACCTGGTCCTGCACGTGGACCCGGCCGCCGACTCGAAGGACTACCTGCACCGCGCGGGTCGTACCGCGCGGGCCGGCGAGGCCGGCGCGGTGGTCACGCTCGCGCTGCCGCACCAGCGCCGCACGGTGGATCGCCTGATGGAGGACGCCGGCGTCGAGCCGACCCGCCTTCGGGTGCAGGGCTCCAACGACCCGGAGATGCGCAAGCTGACCGGCGCGCGCACGCTGTCCGAGGTCAAGGCGCAGTCCGTGGCGGACGCCGCGGTCGAGGCCGAGGCCGAGGCGGAGCGCCTCGCGGGTCGCATCATCGAGCTCAAGGCCGAGGCCGCCGAGCTGCGCCGCAAGGCCGCCGAACTTGCCGAGGCGGCCAAGAACGGCGACGCGCCGGTGCGGACCGAGCGCTACGAGCGATCGGACCGCGGCGACCGCGGCGGCGACCGGCGCGAGGGTGGCTACCGGGGCGACCGTGACCGCGGCAGCGACCGTCCGCCGTACGGCGGCGACCGCGGCGGCGACCGTCGTGGCGGCGCGCCGCGTGGCGACCGGCCGTCCTATGGCGACCGCGCCCCGCGTGGTGGCGACCGTCCGTCCTACGGCGGCGGCGACCGGCGTGAGGGTGGCTACCGGGGCGACCGTCCGTCGGGCGACCGCGGCCCGCGTGGCGACCGTCCCGCGTACAACAGCGGCGACCGCGCCCCGCGCACGGGTGACCGGCCGTCCTACGGCGACCGGGCCCCGCGTGGTGGCGACCGTCCCGCGTACGGGGACCGCGCGCCGCGTACCGGCGACCGTCCGTCCTACGGCGGCGGCGACCGGCGTGAGGGTGGCTACCGGGGCGACCGTCCCTCCTACGGGGACCGTGCGCCGCGCAGCGGTGACCGTCCCGGCTACGGCAACGACCGCGCCCCGCGCGGCGACCGTCCGACGTACAACAACGACCGGCCGGCCTACAACGACCGCCCGTCCTACGGCGGCGAGCGTTCGCACGACCGTGCCCCGCGTCGGGACGGTCACTACGACCGTCCGGCCGGTGGCCCGGCGGGCGACCGCAAGCCGCGCTGGAAGCGCGACGCCTGAGCGTCGGGTGACCGAGCTGTAACTGACGTGTAGTCAAAAACACTGAGCGGGGCGGGATCGATCGCGTATCGATCCCGTCCCGCTCAGTAATGTGGCGACATGAAGCGGACCTCGTTCGGAAGCTGGCCGTGCTCCATCGCGCGCGTCCTCGAGTTGTTCGGCGACGGGTGGACGCCGCTCGTGTTGCGTGAGGCGTCCTACGGGGTCCGGCGGTTCGAGGATCTCCAGGAGAACCTGGGGATCGGCCGCAACGTGCTGGCGCAGCGGCTGAACAGGCTGGTCGAGGAGGGCCTGCTCGACCGGGTTCCGTACGAGGAGCGGCGGCCCCGGCACGAGTATGTGCTGACCGCCAAGGGGCGCGACTTCTTCCCGGTGCTGGTGGCGATCGGGCACTGGGGCGACACCTGGCTCGCGGACGAGACCGGGCCGCCGGTGGTCTACCGGCACGGCGGCTCCGAGGGACACGAGGCGCAGGCCGCCGTGATCTGTGCGGTGTGTGGCGACCCGCTCCATCTGGAGGACGTCGAGCCGTTGGCGGGACCGGGTATGACGGCGCGTCAGGCGCATCGAGCGGTGGCCGAGGGGCGTTGCGGGGCGCCCACCTCGGCGGTGCCGGCGCAACGGGGGACCTGGTTGCCGGGGATGTAGCGGCCGGCGGGTCGCTCGGGTCGCCTGGGTCGTCCGGGCCGCCTGCCTGCTCGGCCCCGGCCGCGATGCGGGTGCGGGTCGATGCTCGGGGGGTGTGCGCCGGTTACGGGCGGGCCGGTCCGCCGCGCTCCAGCTTGTCCCGCAGGCCCAGTTCGGCCCGGTCGGCGGCGGCCTGGCCGTGTCGCCATCCGTCCGCGTCGCGGCCGCGCAGACGGTGTGTGGTCTTGGTGGGGAACATCCGCTCGGTGGTCTCCTGGACCGCGACGTCGCGCGCGGCCAGGACCGGCAGCAGGCGGTTCTCGGCGGCCCGGTCCGCGCTCGCCTCGGCCTCCTCCTTCGCGGCGGTCAGCCGCTCGCGGATCCGGTCGGCGTAGGCGATCAGGAACGACTGGCGGAAGGTCTTGGTCCGGCGCGAGCGGCCGGACTCGTGGTAGCGCGAGCCGGCCCGGTTCATCGCGGCGGTGGCCTGCACCAGGAGCGAGGTGTAGAGCAGTTCGACCGCGTCCAGGTCGGAGTCGAAGCCGACCACGGTGGAGAAGCCCAGCGTGCTCGACCAGATCGCCTGGCAGCCGTTGGCGTCGGCGACCGCGTCGAGCAGCAGTGCCTTGGCGCCCTCGTACGGGTTGTCCACGCCGATCCGGCACGCGGCGGGGGCGTGGCGCGAACCCTCCTGCGCGCCCAGCAGTGCCTCGTCGATCCGATGCCGGGTCATCAGCTCCTGCGCCTTGGCGGTGAACGCCTCCGCCTCCTCCGGGAATTCGCTCGACTCGGCCTTGGCGAGCAGAGCGCGCACCCGGCCGAGTTGGCGGGGTTCGCCGGTGGCGGGCTGCTTGCGGGCCGGCTCCTGGAAGGACGCGGCGGCGAGTGGCTCGATGGCGGGCAGCCGGGCAACGCAGCGGAGCAGTTCGAGCACGCGCGCGGCGGTGCCGAAGCGGTCCAGATGCTCCCGGGCGCCGAGTTCGGCGAGGTAGGCGTCGTCCGAGCTCCACCACGGGGTGCTCGCGTCCAGATCGCGCAGTTGGGCGGTCCACCGGCGGCCGGTGCCCGGGTGGCTGCGGGCCTGCGCGGCGACCACGTCGGCGGCGAGCGCGGCGTGCCGCTCGCCCAGCTCGCGGGTGACCGCGCGAACCACGTCGGCGGGTTGCCAGCCGCGCCGCCAGCAGCCGTCGGCGACGCGCTCGTACAGGGCGAGCACGGCGCGCGAGATTTCCGGCCAGTCGCCGGCGGAGGCCGCGAGCAGGGACGCGCCGAGGTCGATCGTGTCCTCCAGGGCGTCGTCGGACGCGCTCAGGACGGCGTGGAATCGGGTTTCGACGAGCGTGGTGGGCACCCGTCAAGGATTGCATTGTCGGCGCGTGAACGATTCGGGCCCGGTCGGGCCGCCGCGCGCGGGTGCTCAGGTGCGGGCGTAGCGGCCCGGTGCGGTGCCCACGGTGGCGGTGAAATCGCGGGTCAGGTGGGCCTGGTCGGCATAGCCCAGATCGGCCGCGAGCGCGGCCCAGTCGATCCCGGCGCCGTGCTCGGCCCGTTCGGCGACCTCCTGGAGGCGGGCCCGGCGGAGCACCCACTTGGGGCCGACCCCGACGTACTCGGCGAACAGGCGCTGGAGGCGGCGGACCGGGACGCCGACCTCCTCGGCCAGGTCGTCGACCCGGAACAGGTTCGGGTTCGTGGTGATGCGCTCGACGATCGCGGCGACCTCGGCCACCGCGGGGTCGAGGTCGGGCGGGGCCTGGGACGGCCCGGACAGCACGCCGCGCAGCCAGGTCTCGGCCAGGACGACCCGGTCGGCCTCGGCGGCGGTGCCGAGCACGCGCTCGCCGACCTCCCCGACGGTCGGGCCGAACAGGTCGACCGCGGGCAGCACCCGATCGGTCAGCGCCGCCACCGGACCGCCCAGGACGGACCGGAAGCCGCCCGCGCGGAACCGGATCCCGAACACGTGTCCGGCGCCGATCAGCTCGCGCTCGAACACGTCCCGCACCACGCCGTACACGGCCGGGTACGGCTGCTCGAAGACCACGTGCACGTTGGGGTGCGAGAGCACCTTCTGCTTGAAGGGCGCCCGACCGTGCAGGTCCCAGCGCACGATCCAGTGGTAGTCGACGAAGGGTGCCAGGTCGGGGGCCGGCTCGTACCGGCTCGCGTCCCAGTTGCCCGGTTCGACGGCCGCGCGCAGCACCCCGCGAGCGCGATCGGGAAGTGTCATGTCTCCACCGTAGCCGGCGCCGGTGACACCGCCCGTCGAGCCCTGTCGCGTTTGTTCAAGACCGGTTTCCGCAGGTCGCATAGCGTCTGACGCATGAACATTCACCACCTCTTCGTCGAAGCCGCCGCGGAAGCCGACCGGATCGCCCACGGTGTTCCGCCCGAGCCCGCGGCCGGGCCCACGCCGTGCGGCGACTACGACACCCGGGCGCTGATCAACCACTGGGTCGTGTTCACCTCGCACGGCATGGAGCACCGGGCGCTGCGTACGACGCTGCCGGAGGAGATGACCACGCGCGATTTCGTCGCCGAGCCCGACTGGGCCGACGCGTACGCCGCGCAACTGGGTCGCGCGGTCGCGGCGTGGGCCGATCCGCAGGTGTGGGAGGGCGAGATCGACTTCGGCGGCGGCGGCACCATGCCCGCGACGGAGATCGCCGAGATGCTCCTGCTGGAGTCGGTGCTGCACGGTTGGGACGTGGCGCGGGCGACCGGCCAGGACTATCGGGCGTCGGCGGAACTGGGTGAGGCGATCGAGGGCATCGTGACCAAGTACGCGCAGATGTACCGCGAGTACGCCGGCTTCGCCGAGCCGGTGGCCGTCGGGGAGGACGCGAGCGCGTTCGAGCGTGCGCTCGGCGCGTCCGGCCGGGACCCGCGCTGGAAGGCCTGACGGCGGCCCGACCGCGGCGGCCGGTGGTCGGGATCGTCGCGCGCGCGGGGAATCCGGGCGGGAGCGGGACGGCTGTGCCTATGGTGGCCGCCGAACCCACTCGGAGGCATGCGTGGCAGCGATGGCGACACTCGACGGTTTCGGTTGTACGGTCCGATTCAGCCCGGGCGCGCGGGAGCGGGCCGAGTTCGTCGCCGGGCGTGTGGATCGTGCCGCCGCGTGGTTGGGCGAACGGCTGGGCTTCGCGCCGCGAATACGGTTGTCCGTGGCGAACGCGGCGGACTGGGACGGCGTGGCGACGGTGCCGCTGTACGGCACGCCGCAGGGTGCACAGGACCACCTGCGGGTGGCCGCCGACGACGGCTGGTTCGGCACCGAGTTGTTCGCCGCGATCCGGCCGCACCTGGGCGCCGGGACGGCCCGGGCGGTGCGTGCCGTGTACGGGGAGCCGCCCGCGCTGCGGCCGTACTTCGACCTGGTGGCGGTGCACGAGCTCACCCACCTCTTCCAGGACCAGGTCTGGCCCGGGTATCCGGGCATGTGGATCGCCGAATTGCACGCGAACCTGGCGATGGTCGGCTACGCGCACGAGGTGGAGCCGGAGCTGCTGCCGGCTCTGCGGGCCTTCACCTCGACCGTGGACGACCTGCCGGTCGAAATCACCCCGGTGCGCGAACTCGCGGACATGGAGCGCTCCTTCGAGCACGGCGCGATCAACTTCGCGTGGTTCCACTTCACCCTGACCCGGGCCGCGGAACGGTTGTGGGCGGCCGAGGGTGCGGAGGTGCTGCGCGCCGTGTACGAGCACATCCGCGCCGGGGGCGGGGCCGAGCACCCGGCGCTGCGGCAGGTCGCGGCGGAGTGGGACCGGCACGCTCGGGCCGACGCCGTCGGCTGAGCACGGCGGGCGGCGGTCCGGGCGGGCGGCGGCGGTCGCGGGTCGCGGTCAGCCGGGGCGGCCCGCCAACTCGGGGATCGCGGACAGTTCGGTGCGCGAGACGATGCCGAGCTTGGGATAGGCCTTGTACAGGTGGTGGCCGACGGTGCGCGGGCTCAGGAACAACTGGGCCGCGATGTCCCGGTTGGACAATCCCTGCGCGGCGAGCCGGGTGATCTGCAACTCCTGCGGGGTGAGCAGCGCGAGCACGCCGGCGGGGCGGGGACCCTGCGGCGTCGCGCTGCCGCCGATCGCGCCCAGTTCGGTGCGGGCGCGATCCGCCCAGGACCGGACGTCCAGGCGGTCGAACTCCTCCAGGGCGATGCGCAGCCGGTCGCGCGCGTCGGTCTTGCGGCGCATCCGGCGCAGCCATTCGCCGTACAGCAGCCCGGTTCGGGCCCGCTCCAGCGGCCGGCGCTCGCTCTCGTGCCGGGCCAGCGCGGCGAGCCAGAGCTCCTCGGCCGCGTCGTCGTCCGCCAGCAGCGCGCGGCAGCGCAGCACCAGCGCGTCGGCCCAGCGTTGGTCGGCGCGGCGGGCCCACTGCTCGAAGCGGGCCAGCGGCTCGTGCGCGCGCTCGGGGGCGCCGAACCGGACGGCGGCCTCGACCAGGTCGGGAATCGAACGGGTCGCGCAGATGTGATGGCGCATCGGTTCCCGGGTGAGCCGCTCCAGCCGGTTCAGCGCCGATTCGGGCCGGCCCAGACCCAGGTCGAGCAGTCCCAGTGCCCACGCCGACCACGGCGCGCCGGCCGGCATCGCGCTGCCCACACCGCCGGCCAGCGCCGCGTCGGCGTGCCGGTGGGCGGCCTCCTCGTCGCCGGATACGCCCGCCAGGTAGGCCAGCACGCTCTCGAACTGGCTGATCCACTGCTGCTGACCGCTGTCCTGCGCGATCCGCAGCGCCTCGGACGCGGTGGCCAGGGCGTCGGTGTGCCGACTCTCGAAGACCTCGGCCTCGGCCACGAAGAACAGGATCGTCGGCAGCCGACCGATCCCGCCGTGCAGCCGGCTCTCGGTGGCGAACATCGCCGCGATGTCGTGCGCGTGCACGTCCTGACCGAGGGTCAGGCCCACGCCGCAGGCGAGCAGCAGGTCGCGCAGCTCTTCGTTGCCGGTTCGGTGGGCGACTCGGACGAGGTCGCCGAGGTCGGGGCGCTCGGGATCGGGGCGCTGGGATTCCGGGTGCTCGGTGTCCTCGTTCGGCGGGAAGGCGGCGATGATGAAGTCGGCGACCGGGGTCACGGAGGCCGTCGCCGGCAGGTCGAGCGCGTGCAACGCCCGTACCGTGGAACGTACTTGCTCCTCGCCCAGATACCACGCGGTGTGCATCGCCTGGAGCAGCGTGCGCGCCGCGCGCTCCGGGTGGGTCACGGCGGTCAGCTCGGCGCCTCGGTGCAGCAGTTCGTGCGCACCGGCGAACGCGCCCTGCCAGAAGTCGGACAGGGCGCGTACGTGCAGCAGCCGGGCCCGGATCGCGTCGTCGGTCGTGCCGGCCTGGGCCCGCTCGGCGAACGTGCGGGCGCGGTCCAATTCGCCCGCCTCGGACGCGGCCTCGGCGGCCAGCACGAGCCGGCGGGTGCGGGCCTCGACGTCCTCGGTCAGGCGCGCGGCCTTCTCGTAGGCCAGTGCGGCGGCCAGGTGGCCGCTGCGTTCGCGGGCGCGTTCGCCGGTGCTCTCCAGGGCGGCGGCGGCCGGCTCGTCGACACCGGTCGCGGCGGCGGCCAGGTGCCAGGCGCGGCGGTCCGCGTGATCGGGCGCGTCGAACGCGGCGGCCAGCGCGCGGTGGGCGGCGAGCCGGCGGTCGATCGGCGCTCGCTGCTGGACCGCCGCCCGGATCAGCGGGTGCCGAAAACGCAGCCGGTCGTCGTCGACCACGATCAGCGACGCCTCCTCAGCGGCGGCCAGATCGGTGGGGCCGGCGCCGAACTCGGCGCCGGCCCGGAGCAGGATGCCCAGTTCGCCGGAGTCGTCGCTCGCAGCAAGGAGCAACAACATCCCGGTTCGCTCGTCGAGCCGGGTGACCTGGCCGTGGAAGGCGATCTGCAGTCGACTGGTGAGCGGCAGCGCGCCCGGGCGAAGGGTGTCGCCGGACCGTTCGCCGGCGAGGGCGACCGGCAGTTCGATCAGCGCGAGCGGGTTGCCCTGGGCCTCGGCGAGCACCCGGTAGCGGGCGGTGGCGGACAATTCCCCGGCCTGGCCGGCCAACAGCGCGCTCGCGTGCTCGGCCCGCAGCGCGCTCAGGCGCAGCTCGGGCAGGCCCGGGACGGAGAACGCGTGGCGGTCGTCGCGTGCGGCGAAGATCAGCGCGATGCCCTCCGCGTACAGCCGGCGGGCGGCGAACACGAGCGCGTCGTTGGAGGCCCGGTCCAGCCACTGTGCGTCGTCGACGACGCACAGGAGCGGGCCGTCGCCGGCGTACTCGGACAGCAGCGACAACACCGCCAGGCCGACGAACATCGGTTCCGAGCGCTCGCCCACGGCCAGCCCGAACGCGGCCTCCAGGGCCTGCCGCTGCGGGTCGGGCAGTCGGTCCAGGTACCCCAGCGCCGGGCGGAGCAGCAGGCTGAGTCCGGCGTAGGGGAGTTCGGCCTCGTATTCGACGCCGGTGCCCCGGATGGTGCGCAGGCTCGTGCCGGCGATTACGTGATCCAGGAGGGCCGTCTTGCCGATGCCGGGCTCACCGCGCACGACGAGCACGCCACTGCGGCCCTTCTCGGCGTCCGCGAGCAGTTGTTCGATGGTCGTCAGCTCGGAGTCTCTGCCGTACAACATCTCTCGCCGTCCCCGTGTCTAGCGATCTCGTGCCGGTGCCCTACCGGTCCGGTACTGGTCCGGTACTCATCCGGTACCGATCCCACCTGCGGATCCCCCCGCGCCAAAGTACCTATGCGGGACTGATTCCCGTCGGTTCGGGGCTCCGTAGGTTCATGTCCAACGGAGCTCGCCGGAACGGCCGGAAGCCCGGAGGAAGCACAAGGACGGTCACCATGACCACGAACATCGACTTCACCGCCCTGGCCGAGCGCTACATCGCCGCCTGGAACGAGGCCGACCCGGGCGCCCGCCGCAAGCTGGTCGAGGCGGTCTACACCGCGGACGCGGTGTACGTCGACCCGCTGGTGGTGGCCGAGGGTCACGACGCGATCGACGCGACGCTGGGCGCGGTACAGGGGCAGTTCGCCGGCCTGGTGTTCAGCCTCGGTGGCGCGGTCGACGGGCACCACGACCTGGCGCGTTTCACGTGGAACCTCGGCCCGGCGGGCGAGGAGGCCATCGTGGTCGGCTTCGACGTGATCCGGATCGCCGAGGACGGTCGGATCGCTCGGGTGAGCGGCTTCCTGGACAAGGTTCCGGCGGGGTTGTGACCGTTCGTCGAGTTTTCGGCAGGTTTCCGGCGAGCTCTCATTGAGCTCTCGGTCGATTGGATCCGACGCCTTCGCGTCGGTGCCGTATCCGCTGGACGGACCCGGGGCCGGGTGGAGGTAGCGCCCGGCCCCCCGGGGTCCCGGCGGCATCCGGACGCGCGCGGCCTTCCCGCCTTGCCGATCGTCCCGCGCGCCGATTGATCTCTCTTCTTCGCCTCTTCGCCTCTTCGCGCCTTCGCGCCGTCGGCCCGGTCTTGCCGCGTGCGTCGCCGTATGCCCTCTCCCGCGCCGGTCGGCGCGCTCGTATGGAACCGAAAGGAACACTCATGTCCGCCACCACGACGGCCATCGCTCCCGAAGCAGAGGCACCGACGCCCCGGCAGTCGTGGGGCGCGCTGTTGGTCCTGCTCGCCGGGATCTTCATCACCACGCTGGACTTCTTCATCGTCAACGTCGCGATCCCGGCCACGCAGGAGGATCTGCACGCGACGCCGGCCGCGATCCAATGGGTGGTCGCGGGCTTCGGGCTCGCGGTCGCCGCCGGGCTGATCACCGCCGGTCGACTCGGGGACATCTACGGCAGACGGCGGATGTTCGCGGTCGGGCTGGGGTTGTTCACCCTCGCCTCGGCGGGTTGCGGGCTGGCCGGCAACGCGGAGACGCTGATCGCCGCCCGGGTGGTCCAGGGTGCGGCGGCGGCCCTGCTGATGCCGCAGGTGCTGGGCCTCATCAACGTGCTGTACGTCGGTGGGCAGCGGGTCAAGGCGTTCACCGCGTACGGGCTCGCGATGGGTTTCGCGGGGGTCTTCGGTCAGTTGATCGGTGGCGCGCTGATCCAGGTGGACCTGTTCGGGCTCGACTGGCGCAGCATCTACTGGATCAACGTTCCGGTCGGGCTGGTCGCACTGGCCCTGACGCCGAAGCTGGTGCCGGAAAGCCGGGGCGAGGGCGGCGGCACTCGGCTCGACCTGGTCGGTACGGCGCTGATCACGCTCGGTCTGGTCGCCGTGGTGCTCCCGTTGGTCCAGGGACGCGAGCAGGGCTGGCCGCTGTGGACCTGGTTGTCGCTGGGCGTCGCTCCGCTGCTGCTCGGCGCGTTCACGCTGTACCAGCGTGGCCTGGCGTCGAAGGGCGGTGCGCCGCTGGTGGACCTGGTGCTCTTCCGTGAGCGGTCGTTCTCGGTCGGCATCACGATGGCGCTGGTGTACGGCCTGGTGAACGCGGCCTTCTTCCTGATCCTGGCGCTGTACCTGCAGATGGGTCACGGGATGTCGGCGCTCGACTCGGGGCTGCTGTTCATCGCCCTGGGCGTCGGGTACTTCCTGTCCTCGGCGGTCTCGGGGCAGATCGCGGCGAAGCTCGGGCGACAGGTGCTGGCGGTGGGCGCGTCGGTACAGGGCGTCGGGCACGTGGTGCTCGTGGAGACGCTGTCGACCACCGACGCGACCTTGGCGCTGATTCCGGGATTGGCGCTGGCGGGATTCGGGATGGGCCTGGTGATGGGGCCGATGGCGGAGACGGTGTTGTCCGGGATCCGGGCCAGGCACGTGGGTTCGGCGGCGGGGCTGCTGTCCACGGCACAGCAGGTGGGCGGCGCGCTGGGAGTGGCCCTGGTGGGCATCGTCTTCTACGACACGCTGGGTGACGCGCCGACGGCGGACACCTTCGGGGACGCGTTCGTGAACGGCCTGTGGCTGCTGACCGCGTTCTGCGCGGTGGTCGCGGTGCTGGTGCAACTGCTGCCGAGCCGGCGGGCGCGGGCCGGGGCGGATGAGGCCGAGTCCGTGGACGCCGACGAGGCGGTCGACGATTCGGTGAAGGTGGCGGTGCCGGTGTGAGGTGGCGGTGCCGGTGTGAGGTGAGCACGAGGGTGTGAGACGCGATGGGCCCCGGCCGGGTGGTCGGGGCCCATCGCGCTTGTCGTTCTCGGGAGTGTGGATGGGTTGGTCTGCGGGCGGTTTTGTTCGGTTGGTCTGCGGTCGGTTGGGATCGGCTGATTCAGTGGGCGTTTTGGCTTGGCTGGGTTTGGCCTGCGGCGGTGTCGGCGGTGCCGTCGGTGTCGGTGTCGGTGTCGTTTCGGGCTTCGGGGGTCGGGGGGCGCTTGAGGGTGAAGGCCAGGAAGGCGCCGAGTACGGCTGCCGCGCCCGCGACGAGGCCGGCGGTGCGTAGGCCGTCGATGAGGTCGGCGGGGGAGGCCGGGCCGGCGTTCGGGTCGAGGTGCGCGTTGGCCACGGCGATCAGTACGGCGAGCCCGGCCGCACCGCCGAGTTGCTGGGCGGTGGTGGCCAGGGCGGACGCGATGCCCTGTTCGCGGGCGTCCACACCGGAGGCCGCGGTGACGAACATCGCGGTGAAGGTGATGCCGCCGCCGATGCCCCAGATCAGGATGCCCGGGAGCAGCGCCGCGAACGAGCCGTCGCTCGACATGCCGAGTGCGAGGGTGCCGATGCCCAGGCCGTTGCCGAGCATTCCGACGAACAGGGTGGTCCGTAGGCCCCGGCGGCCGATCAGGGCGGGGCCGAGCCGCATGCCGGCGAACACCGACAGCACGGTCACCGGGACGAAGGCGAGGCCGGTGCGCAGCGCGCTGTAGCCCAGGCCGTTCTGGAGATAGGTGGTGAACACGTAGTAGGCGCCGCCGAGGCCGCTCTGGAATACCAGGATCACGGCCATCGCGACGGCCAGGCTGCGGTTGCCGAACAGGCGGAGCGGTACGAGCGGGTCGCGGGTGCGTTGCTCGACGAGCAGGAACGCGCCGAGCAGGACGACGCCCAGGACGATCGCGCCCGCGCCGCGGAGTGAGGCCCAGCCCGCTTCCGGCCCGCTGACCAGGCCGAAGACGAGCAGGGTGGAGCCGGCGGTGGCGAGCAGTACACCTGGGATGTCCAGGCCGGCGGGCTGATGGGTCGGTGCCTCGGGTTCCTTGGAAGTCTTGGGCGCCCTGGGCGTCGTCGGTGCCTTCGGTGCATTCGGCGCCTTCGGTCCGAGGGTGCGTGGAGCGGCGCCCAGGATGGCCGCGGCGGCCGGGACCATTACGAACATCACCCAGCGCCAGCCGCCGAGTTCGGTGAGGACGCCGCCGAGGAGGGCACCGGCGGCGAGGCCCGCGCTGCCGGCGGCGGACCAGACGGACAGCGCCCGGGTGCGCTCGCTCCCTTCCGTGAAACCGGTGTTGATGAGGGACAGCGTCGCGGGGGCGAGCATCGCGGCGCCGACGCCCTGGACCGCGCGGGCGGCCAGCAGGGTTCCGGGGTTGCCGGCGAGGCCGCCCGCGAGGCAGGCCAGGCCGAACAGCGCCAGGCCGAGCAGGAACATCCGGCGCGCGCCCAGCCGATCGACGAGCCGACCGCCGAGTAGGAGCAGGCCGCCGAAGGTCACCGCGTAGGAACTGACCACCCACTGCAACGACTGGGCGCCGAAGCCCAGTCCGGCGCCGATGTCGGGAAGGGCGACGTACACGATGTTGTAGTCGAGAGCGACCACGAACTGCGCGGCCGCGAGTACGGCCAGGAACCACGCGGTGGGAGCGCCCCGAACCGGGGCGTTGCGGGCGGAGGTGTCGCGGGTGGGGGCGCCACCTGCGGAGGCGCCCCGTACGGAGGTGTTCCGGGCAGGGGAAACAGGCACAGCGAGAGCCGTTCTGTGCGATCCGAGCGATCTGAGCGATCCGGACTATGCGGCGTGCATTTACTGCACGCCGTATAGTTACAGCACGTCGAGCAGTATCGCAACGCTGTAGAGTTCGGTCATGGCCATGGACGAACGCACGCCGACCCGCCGGGCCCGGCTACGGGTGGAGACCTCCCGCGAGATCAAGACGATCGCGCTCAAGCTGCTGGCCGAGGGCGGCCCGGGCGCGATCACGCTGCGCGCGATCGCCCGGGAGATGGGCATGACCGCGAACGCGATCTACGGCTACTACGCGACCCGGGACGACTTGGTGAACGTGCTGATCAGCGAGATCTACCTGTCCCTGGTGGAGGCCGCGGAAGCCGCTCGGGACCGGGTGCCGGTCGAGGACGCGGCGGGCCGAATGCTGGCCTGGGCGCGGGCGTTCCGGGAGTGGTCGCTGGCCAACCCGGAGGGCTTCCGACTGATCTACGGCGATCCCGTACCGGGTTACCAGGCACCGGTCGGCGGGGCCGCGTCCGAGGCGGGACACCGGGCCTGCGCCGGGCTCACCGGCCTGGTCGCCGCCGCGTGGCCGTCCGCCGAGGCGTTGCAGTCCGAGGACGCGTACGACTGGCCCGACTTCGACCCGACGCTGGTCGGGCTGATCCGCGCGGAGTTCCCCGACCTGCCACCGACCGCGGTCGCCCTCGCCCTCCGGGTGTGGGGCCGGCTGCACGGCTTGGTGTCCCTGGAGATCTACGGCCACCTACGCGGCCAGACCACCGACCCGGGCCGCATCTACCGCACCGAAATCCACGACCTCATCCGCTCCCTGGGCCTGACCCCACCACCCCGGACCCCGCCCGGCTAGGCCGAACACCCTTGCCCGCCACCGCGCTTGACCTCGACATCCCGAGCGTGCCCTCGATCGACACAAGCCGGGAAGACGCCCACATCGCGGATGACGACCCACGGCGATGTGTACGAAACGTGTACGCGGCTTCGGCGGCACAAGGCCGCTGCCCGAATCGTCGGACCCGTGACCAGCGGCGGAGCGGTGTTGCGCGGCGTGCCGTCAGGGGATCGAACTCTGAACCCGCGGATTAAAAGCTGGACAGCGGTGATGGTAGCGGGGGTTGGGGCGGGTAGCGGTGCGCAGTTCTGTCCGGATCTACACACCGCTGGGTCCCGCTGGTACCGCCTCGTGATGCGACGCGTGAGCACATCCGCTCACGCATCGCTCACGCAGCCAGAGCCTTTGGGAGTGGTCCGTACCTGGTTGTTGGCCGTCCATCCGAACAATGGTGGATTGCCTGAGCAGGCATCCTGGCGCTGCCGGACGTTCGATTCTCCTGGGCTTCACATCATGACGCCCCTCTGACGCATAAATAACAGCAGGTCAGGGCGGGTTTTGGGACGGCCTTCGCGCTCCTGGGCCCTGCTGTCGTAGCAGTCGTGGTGAAGCCCAGCGGGACGGATAATGTCGAAGTAGACTTCGACGTAATCAGGCGCAGTCAATGTGTGGAGGATCCGATGGAGAACGGTCTGCTGGTCAAGCCAGGCGACGTGGTCGACCGGGACCGAGAGTGGAACCTTCTCGCGGAGTTCCTCGCTGATCCGGATCCCGCGATGCGGCTCGGCATCGTGTCCGGGCGACGGCGGCACGGGAAGTCGTACCTTCTGCAGGCCTTGTCCGAGCAGGTCGGCGGCCTGTATGTCACGGCGGTCCGGGAAGAGGGGCGGCTGCCTGCGATCCAGCGGTTCAGCGATGCGGTCGCTGCCCATGCCGGTCTGCGGTCCGGCAGTCTGCGCCTGACGGACTGGCGTGATGTGCTGTCCAACGCCCTGGATGTGACCGCCCGTTCACCGCACCCGCTGTTGGTGATCGACGAGCTGCCGTACCTGCTGCAGCACTCACCTGAGATTCCGGGCTTGCTACAGCAGCTTTACGACGAGCGTCAGCGTGGCGCGCGGCCGGGGGACGGGCCGGGCCCGCGGTTGATCCTGTGCGGTTCCGCGATGAGTGTCATGCATGAGCTGTTGTCGGGGACGAAGCCGCTGCGGGGCCGGGCCGTGGTCGACCTGCGCCTGGGGCCGTTCGACTACCGGGACAGCCGCACCTTCTGGCAGATCAAGGATCCACTGACCGCGTTGAAGGTGCACGCGGTTCTCGGCGGTGCACCCGGCTACCGGCCGGTGGCCGCCCGCCCGCATCCGGACGACGGCTTCGACGCCTGGCTCACCCGCACCCTCCTCGACCCGGGCCGCGCGGTGTACTCGCGCACCGAGACCGAGTACCTCCTGCGGGAGGACCCGCGGATCACGCAGCACACGCTGTACTACGACATCCTCACCGCCATCGCCCAGGGCGCCACCACCCCTACCAAGATCGGCGCGGCCCTTGAGCGTCCGCGCAACGCCGTTGCCCACCCTCTCGGGGTGCTGGAGTCGACCGGCTATATCCGTCGTGAGCAGGACATCCTGCGTACCCGGCACCCGGTCATCACGCTCGCGGACCCGGTCATCCGCTTCAACCAGCTGATCACGCTGCCGCAGGCGGCCGCAGTGGAGCAGGGCTTCGCCGAGCAGGTTTGGCAGCAGGCCGCCCCGACCTTCAACTCCAAGATCCTCGGACCACACTTCGAGGACCTGGCCCGCGACTTCACCCGCCGCTACGCCTACAGCCTGCTGCCCACAAGTCTGCCCGGCCCGGTCGGCACCACCGAGGTCGCCGACCCGGCCGCCCGGACCAAGCACGAGGTCGACGTCATCGCCCTGGCTGCCGGCGAACGACCGCAGTCCCCCCGCGCGAAGATCGCCCTCATCGGGGAGGCCAAGGCGACCGCCGCCCGCCGCGGCACCGGAGACCTGCAACGTCTGGAGCACATCCGCACTCTGCTGGCCGACCAGGGCTACGACACCTCCGGCACCACGCTGGCCTTGTACTCCCTGCACGGCTTCCACCCCGACCTGATCGAACTGGTGGGCCGACGTGACAACATCCTCCTGGTCGACCTGCCCACCCTCTACGGGGAGTAATTCGGTCTGGCGGAAGTGGCTCCGGACCGGCCCAGATTCCCTGGGCGATCCGGTGACCGGCTTCCCAGTGGAAGCGCCGTACCCGCCGCGACTCCAGTGCCGCGACCACCCGCAGCCACAGATCCTCCTGCATAGCAGGCGTCGGCCACCGCCTGTCCCCCCTCGATCAGCACCCGACGAGCAGGAGCGCGTCAGTCTCTGGTCGATATCCGACAATGTTGAGACCTCTCACCAAGATCTGCGCCAGTGGCCGGCCGAGCACGGGCTCCATCCAGCGACTCCCTGGCAGTCGAAGTCTCTCGGGCCCAGGCATTCAGACAGTTCCATACCCGACGTCACCATTAAGCGTGCTGCCGCAGGTCGACCGGGCCTTGGCCGAGGCCGTCGGTCGCATCGTTCCGCGCGCCGCGAAGGCCGTGGTCGAGTCCGCCGAAGACCAAGTCGCCGAGCCGACCGGTGAAGCCCGGCCGCTCCTTTGTGACCTGACACCGGGACGTCCGCTCACGCAAGCGGCCCCGGACCAGAGGTCCAGGGCCGTGAAGAAGACCGCAGCGCGCGATGTTCGTGCTGGTCAGAAGCCTAAAGTCGGCCCTGACGCGGGTGGGCCGTCAGGGGATCGAACCCTGAACCCGCGGATTAAAAGTCCGCTGCTCTGCCAATTGAGCTAACGGCCCGGTTGGGTGCTTGCGGTGTGATCCGCATTTGCCCACCGGCAGAGTACCGGTATCGGATCGAACATGCTGCGAGTATCCCCGGACACGCCGTGACCTGCGGGGATGTAGCGCGAGGGGTCGGGATGCCCGGTCGTCGGTGGGTCGGCTCGATCGAACGGGTCGAAGCGCCCGGCCGTCCGAACCCCTCCGGAACGGAAGGCACTGGATATGGCCGTCAAGCCCGTCGCCCGGATTCTGATCCTGGACTCGGCGCCCGATGAGTTCGTCGCAGACGAGTTGGAGCCGTTGTTGCGGGCGGGTTTCGAGGTGACGCTCAACCTGTGGCGCCTGGCCGACCGGGACGAGATTCGGAGACGGTGGGCGGGGCGGGTCGGGTTTCTTGATGTGGATGGGTTCGACGAGGGGCGGGTTGTCGATGCCGTCGTCGGGGACGGCGTCGGCTTCGATGTGATCAAGACCAGGGCGAATCTGCCGCTGCGGGAGCCGCTCCTGCGGGCCGCAACGGGACCGGGGCTGGATCGGCGGCTTCGGGTGATCGGGCAGGTGGGGGCCGGTACCGACAACATCGACAAGCACGCCGCCGGGGAGAGGGGCGTCGTGGTGACCCATACGCCGGGATTGAACGCCGCCGCCGTCGCGGAGCACGCCCTGGCGATGATCCTCGCGCTGACCAGGAACCTCGTCGCCCTCGACCGGGAGGCCCATCGGGCCCGCTGGCGTCCCGCCCGGATGTCGTTCCCGCCGGAACTGGCCGATCTGACGCTCGGGATCGTCGGACCGGGCCGGAGCGGGACGGAACTCGCGTGGCGTGCCCGGGCGCTCGGCATGGGCGTCACCGCCTTCGGATCACCGCGGTTCACCCCTGCCATGGCGCGGGAGGCCGGCATGGGGTTCGCGGCCTCGCTCGACGAACTGCTCGCCGGCGTCGATGTGCTCTCCCTGCACTGCCCGCTCTCCGAGGCGACGAGGGATCTGATCGGGGATCGGGAACTCGGTTTGATGCGCCCGGGGGCGATCCTGGTCAACGTCAGCCGTGGCGGCGTCGTCGACGAGGAGGCGTTGGCGCGGGCGCTCCGTGACGACGCGGCACCCCTGGCGGCTGCCGCGGTCGACGTCTTCGCCCTCGAACACGGCCGGTTCGCCTCACCACTGACGGGTCTCCCCAACGCGGTTCTCACGCCTCATGTCGCGGGCATGACCGGCACCGCGATCAGACGAGCGGCACGCACCCTCTCGGAGAACATCGTCGCGCTGATCGCAGGCCATCCGGAGGAAGTCCCGGTGGCCACGGCCCATCCGGAGGAAGTCCCGGTGGCCACGGCCCATCCGGAGGGAGTCCCGGTGGCCACGATCGAAGGATGACGACGTTTGGCCGACGCTCGAGCGCGATCGTCAGGACGCCTCCCGCCCCGGCTATCGCCGCGTCGCCGGTGGGCCCGCGCGGCCCTGATGTCGAGCGCGCTGGTCATGGGGCTCGACGGGGCCGCGATCATCGGGGTCTCGACCGCGGTGATGCGGCACCGGGCGGATCACGACGGCGGCGACGACCCGGTCGAGTCGTACGACCTCCACCTGGGCATCCTCACCCGCGGCCCGCGGCCCGCGGCCCGCGGTTCCGACCGGCCCGGTTCAGCGGCCGGCTCCGGCTCACAGGTCGGCGGAGGCCAATCGGGCGTCGGCGTCGGCGCGTGCGTCGTACTCGGCCCGGGCCCGTGCGATCTGTTCCTGGTGCTCCTCGGTCCAGGTGATCAGGGACCGGATCGTGGTGTGCAGCGTCGTGCCCATCGGGGTGAGCGCGTAGTCCACCCGCGGCGGGACCACCGGGTACACGGTGCGCCGCACCAGACCGTCGCGTTCGAGCTGACGCAGTGTCACGGTGAGCATGCGCTGGCTGATCCCGTCGATCGCCCGGCGCAGCTCGGTGAAGCGCAGTGTGCGGCTCTCCAGGATCGCGATCACCAGGAGCGACCACTTGTCGGCGACCCGGTCCAGGATCTGGCGTACCTCGCACCCTTCGCGGACGTCCCACTGATGCGCGTCGTAGTCGTGGTTACTCGTGCAGAGGGTCGGTTCCTTCGAAGTGCCTTCTTCCATGGGAGACGATGCTGCCCAAGGATGGGGGTGGTTACAAGAGGGAACCGGGTTCGTTCGGATAACCGACCTCCCGGAGCCTCGACCCCACCTCACCCGTGTCCAGCGTCCCCAGGGGCTGCCGCATGTCCGCATCCACGTCCTCGTCCACCGCTTCCGCCTCGTCCACTCCCTCCGTCCCACCCGCCTTCCTCCCGGCACCGAGCGAGGCGGGCTCGCCGAGAGCACCGCACACGCCGGCGGAGAACGACGCAGGACGGATGGGTGCCCGCGCGTGGGGCATGTTGATCGTGCTGTGTGGCGCGATCTTCCTGGAGGGCATCGACGTCGCGATGCTCAACGTGGCGCTGCCGACCATCCGCGAGGACCTGGGCATGTCCACCGGTGCGGTCAGCTGGGTGATGAGCGCGTACGTGCTCGCCTACGCCGGTTTCATGCTCCTGGGCGGGCGCACCGCCGATCTGCTCGGCCGGCGGCGGATGTTCCTCTTCTGGTTGACCGTGTTCCTGGTCTTCTCCGGTCTGGGCGGGTTCGCCACCGAGGGCTGGATGCTGATCGTCGCGCGCTTCGTGACCGGCGCCTCGGCCGCCTTCATGACTCCGGCCGGTCTGGCCATCATCACCACGAGCTTCCCCGAGGGGCCGCAGCGCAACCGGGCGCTGCTGTTCTACGCGGGCACCGCGGCGGGTGGCTTCTCACTGGGCCTGGTGATCGGCGGCCTGTTGACCGCGATCGACTGGCGTCTGGTGTTCTTCGTACCGGTCGTGCTGGCCGCGGTGATCCTGGTGGTGGCGTCGGCGCTGATCCCCAAGGACGGCCGACCCGAGCGCAACGGTCAGGGCTTCGACGTCGCGGGCGCGATCAGCGTGACCGGCTCGATGTTGTTGCTGGTGTACGGCGTGGTCCGGCTGGAGCACCCGGCACACGGCTGGGGCTGGACGATCGCGGTCTTCGCGGGCGGGATCGCGCTGCTGGTCGTGTTCGTGGCCGCCGAACGGCGGGCCGGCACGCCGCTGGTGCGGCTCGGCATCCTGCGCTCGGGCGCGCTGGTGCGGGCCAATCTGGGCGCGATGTTGTTCGCGGGCTCGTTCTTCGGCTTCCAGTTCGTCGCGGTGTTCTACCTCCAGGAGGTACGCGGCTGGTCGACCCTGGAGACCAGCTTCGCACTGCTGGCGGTCGGCGTGGACGCGGTGCTCGCGCCGACGGTGACGCCGCGGTTGGTCGATCGGTTCGGCAACCTGCGGGTGATCCTGGGCGGGATGTTGCTGGCCGCGCTCGCGTACGCGCTGTTCCTGTCGATCGACGCGGACACCTCGTACGCGGCGATGTTCCCGACGATGTTGTTGCTCGGGCTCGCCTTCTCGCTGGCGTACGGGCCGCTCACGATCACCGCGACGGACGGCATCGAGGAGGACGAGCAGGGTCTGGCCGGCGGACTGCTGTACACCGCCTTCCAGTTCGGCGCTGCGCTGGGCCTGTCCGCCGTGACGGCGGTGCTGGCCGGCGCGGGCGGCTCGGAACTGGACGGCTTCCGGACGGCGTTGCTCGTGCCGCTGGCGGGCGTGCTGCTGGGCGCGGTGGTCACCACGTTCGGTCTGCGCGGGCGGGCACGGGTGCCGGTCGGCTAGGTCCTGTCCGGCCGCGGGGTTTCGGGCACGGTGCCGCTCGCCGAGCGTACGGATCGGCGAGCGGCACCGCGTCACGCCGACGTGGAGGTCGAGAGCGTGGCGGTGGTGGTGGCGGCGGTCGCGGGTGCGGGTACGTGCCGTGCGGTCACGCCGCCCGCGTGCTTGGACCGGCGCACACCGATCATCAGCACGGTGATCGCGGCTGCCACGAACATCCCCACCCCCGCGATGGTCATGCACAGGTGCAGCGCGTCCGCGAAGCTCTCGCCGACGGCGGACAGTGCCTTTTCGGTGGCCTCGGGGGCCAGGCCCAGATGGCCGGCCGCCGAGACGCCGTCGGCGGAGACCGCCGCGTCGACGTGGTCGCGGTCGGTGGCGGACAGGCCCGAGCCGGCCAGGTGGTCCGGCAGGACCGCGACGATCCGGCTGGTCAGCACCGCGCCCAGGACGGCCGGGCCGAGCGCGCCGCCGAGTTGGCGCTGGGTGTTGTTGCCCGCACTGGCCATGCCCGCCAGGTGGTGCGGCACGCTGGTCACCGCGACCGAGGTGATCGGCGTCATCACGAACGTGAAGCCCACCCCGATCACCGCGAGCGGTCCGACCGGCGCGGCGAATCCGGTGTCCGGTTCCAGGGTGTTCAGGGTCAGCATGCCGATGCCGGTGATCACCAGCCCGGCGGTGAGCAGGGCGCCGGAGGCGATCCGGCCCATCAACCGGCCGACGATCGGGCCGATCAGCACGGTGAGCCCGTTGATGAGCAGGAACCGGTAGGCGATCTCGAGCGCGCTCGGCCGCTGGACGTTGCCGAAGAACAGGCTGCGCGAGAAGACGATCCCGACCAGGCCGAACATGGTGAGCATGGTGACCACACCGGCGCCGGTGAACGCGCGCGAGGAGAACAGCCTGAGCGACAACATCGGGGTCGCCGAGCGGTGCTCGATCACGATGAACGCGGCCAGGCCCAGCACCGCGAGCGCGAACGCGGCCAGGACCGGGCCGTCGGTCCAGCCGATCGTGCCGCCCTCGATCACGCCGTAGATCAGGCCGGTGATCGCGATGATCGCGGCGATCTGGCCCGGGACGTCGATCGCCCGGCCGTGCGGCGACCGGGAGTCCTCCAGGAGGATCGCCGCGACCAGGACGCCGATCAGGCAGACCAGCACGATCGGCGCGAAGATCCATCGCCACGAGGCGTGTTCGAGGATGATCCCGCTCAGCAGCGGGCCCAGCGACAGGCCCAGGCCCAGGGACGCGGCCCACGCGGAGATGGCCTTGGCGCGGGCCCGGAAGTCCGGATAGGCGTGGCTGATCAGCGCCAGGCTGGAGGTGAGCAGGGCCGCGCCGCCCGCGCCGGACAGTGCCTGGCCCACCCAGACCTGGGTGACGCTGTGCGCGGTGAGGTTGGTGGCCGAGCCGATCGCGAGCAGGGCGAGGCCGGCCGGGAACGCCTTCTTGCGCCCGTACAGGTCGCCGATCAGGCAGAAGGTCAGGCTCAGTGCCGCCATCGGCAGGATGAAGGTGTCGCTGATCCACTGGAGATCGCTGGTGGACGCGTGCAACCCGCGCGCGATGGTGGGCAGGGACACCGCCACCCCGCCGATCGGCACGTACGAGGCGAACACGCCCAGACAGGCGAGCACGACGGTGAGCGCGGGGCGGGCCACGGCCGAGGTCGGCGGCGAACTCGCGGAGGACATGGGCGTGTAGACGGGATCGGCCGGGACCGCCGCGCGGCGGATGTCTCGCGGATCGGTCGGGGCCGACCGGCTCGCGGCGTCACCCGCACCGGGCGTCACCTGGTGTCACCCGGCGTCGGCCGAATCGGGCATGCGCAGCGCGGGAGCCAGCCGTTCCTCCGTGACGGCGATCAGGAACACCGGGATCGTCGCCGCCGCGGCGAGCGCGAACACCAGGAACGCGGCGCGTACCCCGAACCACTGCGCGAGGACGCCGATCAGGCCCGCGCCGACCGGCAGCGCACCCCAGCCGAGCAGCCGGGAGGCACCGCTGTACCGGCCCATCATGTGCTCGGGAACCAGGTTCTGACCGATCAGCCGGTAGTTCACCGACCACAGCGTGCCGCCCATGCCGCCGACGAAGGCCGCGCCGGCCACCGCCCACAGGTCGGTGGTCACCGCCGGCACCGCCATCATCGCCACGGTGCCGATCAGGTCGGCGAGCAGCACCCGACGGTGGCCGATCAGTCGGTTGAGCCGGCCGACGAGCACCGCGCCGAGCAGGCCGCCGACGCCCAGCGCGCTCAGCACGACCCCGTACTCGCGGGTGGACAGGTGCATCAGGTCGTGCGCGACCAGCGGCATCAGAGCCAGCCAGGCGCCCCAGCTCGCGAACAGCACGGTGAGGATGAGCGACATCGTGCGCAGCAGGCGATCGCGCCAGAGGAAGCCCAGACCGGCGCCGATCTGCCGACCGATGGACTCGGCGGCGACACCGGCTCCGGGCGTACCGGTCGACGGCTCGCCCGCAGCGTCGTCCGCGCCCGGGTCGGCCCGGCGTACGGCCCGGAAGCGGCCGGTGAGCAGGAGCAGCAGCAGGCTCGCGGCGAGGTAGGCGACCCAGGTCGCACCGAGCGCGAGGCCGGTGCCGGCGGCGAGCAGCAGGCCGCCCACGAACGGTCCGGCGAATTCGTTGGCGGCCGTCTCGACACCGGTGATCAGCGCGTTGGCGCGTTCCCGGTCCGCGCGCGGCACGATCGCCGGGATCAGTGCCGAGGTCGAGGTCAGCGCGATCACCTCGGCCACGCCCAGGACCAGCCCGCCGATCGCGAGCACGGCGACGGTGACCCGGCCGGCGAGCACGATCGTGATCAGCCCGCCGATGGCGAGCAACCGCAGCCCGTCGGCCAGCCACAACAACCTGCGCCGATCGGCGCGGTCCACCAGTACGCCGACGGGCAGCGCGAACAGCAGCCACGGCAGGGTCAGGGTCAGCGAGACCAGGGAGATCAGCGCCGGGGAATCGGTACTGCGGGTGGCCAGCACCGGCAGCGCGATCTTGGTGATCCCGTCCGCCAGGTTGGTGACGAGGGTGAAGGCCAGCAGGACGGCGGTGTTCCGGGTGCCGGGCGGGCTCGGCGCCGGGCTCGGCTCGGGCTTCGGTCGCGGCGTGGGCTTCGGCTCGGGCTCGGGCTTCGCAGGAGCCGGCCGGTTGCGGTCCCGCTCGCGTTTCGGGGCGGTCGGCACGGTTCGGACGTTCTGCGGGGCCATCGCATGTCCTAACTACCCAAAGGCTTTCACCGGTTAGTGCGCCGCGTCGATGGTGACATCGGCACGCACGACACGTCAACCGGTAAACTCGATAGCCGGTTAGCGCGGCGGTAGACTGGTGCCCGGGCCGCACCGAGGTCGCGACGCGCCGCGAACGCGGCCCGGCCCGACCGGACCCGACGCGCACCATGGAGGCCCCGATGCTCGAAGCACCCGCTTCGGCAGTGCTGATCCAGGCGTTCGTGAACACTGTCGACGTCGAACTCGGTACGGACGAACTGGTCACGCCGTCCCGACTCGGCGCGTGGCTGGTCGCCTGGGAACTGCTCGACCCCCGTGCCGGGCTCGGCCAGGCGGACCTCGACGCGGCGCTACGACTGCGCGCCGGCCTGCGGGAGAGGCTCGGTGTACCGGTCGGTGACGTGCCCGATCCGCAATCGCTCCGGCAGGCCGACGAGGTGCTGCGCGCCCTGCCGGTGGTGTTCGAGTTGGGCACCGGCGAGCCACCCGGGCGCTTCGTACCGAGTCCGGAACTGCCACCGTTGGAAGGGGCGTTGGCCCGACTCGCGATCGCCTGGGGCGACCTGGTCGGCACCGGCGAGTCGACCCGGCTCAAACGCTGCCCGGAGCACGCTTGCGCGTGGGTGTTCTGGGACGTGTCCAAGAACCGCAGCCGACGCTGGTGCTCGATGCGCGTCTGCGGAAACCGCACCAAGGCCCGCCGCTACGCGGCCAAGCACGCGCCGTCGCCTCGAAAGCAGGACGCGGTGGACGTGGAGCCGATCGGTCCTGCGGGCTCTTGATCTGAAGTTCGGTTGAAGTTGCAGGCTGGTCCCATGACTACGACCGATGGCAATGGACCGGTACGGGAAGTCGAGATCGCGGCGATCAAGCGGGTGATCGCAACGCTCGAACACGCACATCCGCCCCGACGTCGCGGCGGTCAAGGTGCACGCCCAGTACCTGACGCTCGACGGTCGGCCCACCGGGAACCCGGGCACGCCGCTCTATGTCATGGCGAAGGAGGCGGGACGCCGGCTCTTGGTCGCCTGCCAGAACACGGAGATCCTCGACGTGTGAGCCGAGACGGACCGGCGGTGCGGGTGGCGGTGCGGATGGGCGGGCGTACGGTCCGCCGGTTCGTGTGCTTCACCCGATCGAAGGGCTGAGCGCCTCCGTCGCGGGTGTCGCGTCTTCGGCCGACGCCGAGGCTGTCGCCGATGCCGATGCCGTGATGGTGGCCAGTTCGGCGAGGGCCCGGGCGTCCGGGCTGTGTTCGGGGGCGCAGAAGATGTGGATTTCCAGGCCGGTCTCGCCGGACGGGACGGGTACCCGCAACGTCTCGTAGTCCAGGTGCATCAGGCCGACCCGCGGGTGTCGCACCTGTTTGCGGCCCGCCGAGCACATCAGCACCTTGCCGGTCGCCCAGATCCGCCGGAAGTCGGCGCTGTGCGCGGACAGTTCGGTGATCAGCTCGGCCAGTTCCGGATCGCCCGGGTAGAGCCCGGCGGCGACTCGGAGCTGGCCCACCGCGTCGCCCGCCCGCTCCTCCCACTCGGGGAAGACGACTCGGGAGCCGGGGTCGAGGAAGAAGTACCGGGCGTTGTTCGGATCCCGGTGGCCCGGGTCGGCCAGGCCGCCGACCAGCTCGGCGCCCAGGTCGTTCCAGGCCACCACGTCCAGGCGATGGTTCGTCACGAAGGCCGGCAACCGGGTCATCGAGTCCAGCACCTGTTGCAGCAGCGGGCTGACCCGGGTCGCGGGCGCCGGATCGCGCCTGGCGGCGGTCAGCGTGGTGAGGTGCCGGCGCTCGGCCGCGTCGAGGCCGAGCGCCCTGGCGAGCGCGTCCAGCACCTCGGGGGAGGGCTGGGTGGCCCGGCCCTGTTCGAGCCGGACGTAGTAGTCCACGCTGATCCCGGCGAGCTGGGCCAGCTCCTCGCGACGCAGCCCGCGTACCCGCCGTCGGCCGCCGCCGACGAGTCCGACGTTCTCCGGGGCGATCCGCTCGCGGCGAGCGCGCAGGAAGCCGCCGAGCGCGCGCCGGGTGTCGCCGACGCCGTCGACGGCCCCCGAGGTGCGGTTCTCGATGTCGTCGGTGCGTTCGGTGCGGTTCACGCCGTTCATGTGGTCCAGTATGCGTGGCCCTTGCGGCGCCCGGGCGGTGCGTGCGTGGCCCGGCGCACCGGCGCCGCGTCTCGTCCCGTCTGCCGTGCCCTGCCGTCCCGTTCCTGGTCTTCGGAATACCAGGAACGCCATTCCGCCGGTTGAACCGGGTACTGGCTGCCCCGGCGCGTCCGGGAGAGCGTTGCGTCATGACCGAAACCACGTCGCAGTCGCACCAGCACCAGCACCGGCAGCAGTCCGGCCGGACCGAGGAGCCGAAGAAGATCCTCGTCGTCAGCGCCCACCCGGAACCCCGGTCGCTCAACGCCGCCTTGGCCGCCTTCGCGGTCGACGAACTGCGCGCCGCGGGCCACGAGGTGCGGGTGTCGGACCTCTACGCGATGAAGTGGAAGGCGAGTGTGGACACCGACGACTTCCCGAGCCGGGACCCGGAACAACGGTTCGCGGTGATGGCCGACTCGGAGCAGGCCACGCTGGCCGGGCGCCTGGCGGCGGACATCGCCGTCGAGCAGGAGAAGGTGCGCTGGTCGGACGCGGTGATCCTGCAGTTCCCGATGTGGTGGTTCTCGGTGCCCGCGATCATGAAGGGCTGGATCGACCGGGTGTTCACCGCCGGATTCGGCTACGGTCCGGCGGTCCCGCCGCCGTACAGCGAAGGCGCGCTGGCCGGGCGGCGTGCGCTGGTGTCGGTGACGGCCGGTGCCCGGGAGTCGGCGTTCTCCGACCGGGGTATCCACGGGCGGTTGGCGGATCTGCTGTACCCGGTGCAGCACGGCCTGTTCTGGTTCGCCGGCATGACGCCGCTGGAACCGTTCGCGGTGTTCGGCGCGCACGACGTGTCGGAGGAGCGGTTCGAGGCGGCGAAGCTGGAGTTCGGGCGACGCCTCGAAGGGCTCTTCACCGACGAGCCGGTCGCGTTCCGGTCGCTGGTCGGTGGCGACTACGACCACGACATGCGGCTGCTGCCGGGTGTCGAGGTGCCGGGGACGACCGGGACGGATCTGCACGTCCGGCCCGCGTGACCCGGACGGCCGCCCACGCGGTTACCCGGGTCGACCTCGGCCTGCATGCGACTCCACGCGGCAGGATGAGTGTGATCCGGAAAGTCGGTTGGTCGGTGCCGAGTGCTCGGGATATCGTCGAGGGATGTACTTCCTTCAGTTCTACGGCTGACACCGGCGAGGGCCGTGCCCTCGATCGGCCCGCACCGGGTGGCGCCCGCATCGTGCGCCGACGCCCGGGTGGTCGGGCTGCCGTGTCCACCCGCCGTAGATCCGAAACGAGAACTCCCATGTCACGTCGCCGTGCGCACATCGCGATGATCGGCATCCCCGCCGTCAGCCATGTCCTGCCCAGCCTCGAAGTCATCCGCGAACTGGCCGATCGCGGCCACCGCGTCAGCTACGCCAACGACCCCGCCGTCGCCGAACTGATCGCGCCGACCGGCGCCGAGTTCGTGCCGTACCGCTCCACGCTGCCGGTCGCCGACAACGACTGGCCGGCCGATGCGATCGCCGCGATGGGTGTGTTCCTGGACGACGCGATCCAGGCGCTGCCGCAACTGCGCGCGGCGTACGACCACGACCCGGCGGACCTCTACCTCTACGACATCGGCGCGTACGCCGCCCGCGCGCTGGCCGAGCGTCAGGACCGGCCGATCGTGCAACTGTCGCCGACGTACGTGGCCTGGCGCGGGTACGAGGACGAAGTGCTGCCCGGAATGAAGCAGTTGCCGGGCGCGGACGCGTATTGGGCGCGCTTCGCCGCCTGGCTGGCGGAAGCCGGTGCGACCACCACGGACGTGGACACGTTCGGTGGACGGCCGCGCCGGGTGGTGGCCACCGTCGCGCGCGCGATGCAGCCGAACGCGGAACTCGTGGACCCGGACGTGGTCGACTTCGTCGGCCCGTGCCTGGGCCGCCGTGAGGATCAGGGGGAATGGGCCCGCCCGGTCGGCGCGGAGCGGGTGCTGCTGATCTCGCTGGGCTCGGCCTTCACCCGACAGCCGGAGTTCTACCGGCGGTGCCTCGCCGCCTTCGGCGACCTGCCGGGGTGGCACGTGGTGCTCCAGATCGGCCGGCACACCGACCCGGCGGACCTCGGCGTACTCCCGGCCAACGTGGAACTGCACTCCTGGGTGCCGCAGTTGGCCATTCTGCGGCAGGCCGACGCGTTCGTCACGCACGCGGGGATGGGCGGCAGCGGCGAAGGGCTGATCACCGGTGTGCCGATGATCGCCGTACCGCAGGGCGTCGACCAGTTCGGCAACGCGGATCGGCTGGTCGAGCTGGGCGTGGCCCGCCGCCTGGACACCGAGGACGCCACGCCGGAAGCCCTGCGCGGCGCGCTCCTCGCGCTGACCTCGGACCCGGAGGTGGCCGCGCGCTCCGCCGGACTGCGGGCCGATGCCCTCGCGGAGGGCGGTACCCGTCGCGCGGCCGACCTGATCGAGGCCGAACTGGGCTGAATCGGGGCGGCCGGCCGGGCTCAACCCGCCCGGCCGGCCGCCTTGGCCAGGTCCTCCATGGTGAGCTTGATCAGGTCCGCGCCGTACGCCATCGCCTGCCGCATCGGCTCCACGACACCGTCGGGAAGTACGTCGCGGGTCCAACTGAAGACGCAGCGGCCCTCGGCCGTCGGCCGCACCCGCATGGTCGCCCGGTCGTGGGTGGGCGTGACACTGCCGCCGGTCACCGCATAGGTGAAGCTGCGCTCCTCGGCATCGAGCTCGATCAGGCGCTCGCGGGCGGTCATGCCGTTGGCGAAGGTGACGAACCGTGTGCCCGGCTCCTCCAGCCGGCTGTCCACGACGAACCCGGGAGCCATCCGCACCGGCCCCGTCTCGAACTCGCCGATGATCGCCCAGACGTCATCGGCGTCGGCTTCGACGATGCGCTCTTCTTGGATGCGCGTCACGGCAATCCTCCGGTCCGAATCGAAACATCAAAGGCGCGATACACGCCCACTACGAGCCTGCCGCCCACGCGCCCCCGGGTCTTGAACATCCTTGCGTGGACCACGCGGGGTGGCCGGGGGCGATGTGCGGCGGGGCGAGCACGGGCGTGGAGTTCGGGTGAAGGCGGGTCGCGGGTGGAGCGGAGCGGGCGCCGGCCCGAGCGGGGTGGCGGTGGCGTGCCGTGCGGCCGACGCGGGGGTGCTGTCGGGGGGCGGGCGTAGCGTGGAGGTGTGTTGTCCGTGGTGGATGTTGTCGATCGGCCCGCGTTTGTGGTGAGTGCGGTGCGGTGCCGGAGTGACCATCGGGACTGGACATCGCCCGAGGAGCGTGACGACCACCGGATCGTGCTGGTGCGCAGTGGCCGATTTCGGCGTTGGGTCGACGGTGTCGACGTCGACCTGGATCCGACCGTCGGCTATGTCGGCGTCCCGAAGCAGGAGGAGCGTTTCGCGCACCCCGCCGGTGGCGACGTGTGTACGTCCGTGCGGGTCGCGCCGGAACTGTGGGCGGACGCGGCGGGCGAGCCGGGTCGCGGCCCCGCGTGCTCGGCGCTGTACGTCGACGCGGCGCTCGACCTCGCGCACCGGCGGTGTCTGTCGGCCGCCGAGGACGGCGATGTCGACTACGCGCTGGCCGAACAGGTGCTGACCCTGATTCGGTGCGCGGTCGACCGGATGGCGGCGCGACCGCGTCCGGTCGAGTCGGCGCCCGACGACCGGCGGCTGGTCGCGGCGGCGCGCGAGGCGATCACGACCGGCGACGCCGCCTCCGGCGCGTTGCTCTCGCTGGCCCAGTCGATCGGGGTGTCACCGTTCCGGCTGAGTCGGGTGTTCTCCCGGGAGATGGGTGTTTCGATCACCCGATACCGGAACCGGGTTCGGCTCGGTTCGGTGTTGGATCGGTTGGAGGCCGGTGAGGTCGGCTTGGCCGTACTCGCCGTCGACCTCGGTTTCGCCGACCAGGCGCACCTTTCCCGGACCGTGCGGAAGGAACTCGGGTACACCCCCACCGCGCTCCGGCGATTGCTCGCCCCGGCGGCGCCGGGGGAGACGCTCACCCGGTGAAGCGGCGGTGTCGCCGGCGGGCACCGATGCGTATGCGCTCGTGGTGTCCCCGCAGTCGGTCGGGCGGGACCGGACGCGGGTGCCGAGGGCGGGTACCCGGCGCGGTTTCCATCCGGTGGAGCACGTGGGGAGGCGCCGCGCCGCCCGAAGCGCCGAGAGCGCCCGAAGCGCCCCGGGCGTCGGCTTGCCGCCGTGCTCGGGGCGCTTGCTGTCGGGAGGCGTCGGAACGGGTGCGCGGTCAGCCCTTGAGCGCGAGCGCGACCGTGTCCGCGAGCGGCGTGGTCGGGCGACCCAGCAGGCCGGACAGGTCGCCGGTGACGCCGGCGAGCGCGCCGTCGGAGATCTGGACGTCGGCGTCCACGATCAGCTCGACGAGGAACGGCGGGAGGCCGACGCCGTTGAGTATCTCGGTGTACTGCTCGGCCGGCAGGTTCACGTACGCGATCTCCTTGCCGCTCTGCTTCGCCGCCTCGGCGGCCAGCTCGGCCAGGCTCCAGTTGTGGTCGCCGGTGAGTTCGTACACCTTCCCGGCCTGGTCGTCGCTGCGCAGCACGACGGCCGCGGCCTCGGCGAAGTCGGCGCGCGAGGCGGACGCGATCCGGCCCTCGCCTGCGGAGCCGGCGACCGCGCCGCGCTCGACGGCGCCGGCCAGCGAGCCGGTGTAGTTCTCGGTGTACCAGCCGTTGCGCAGCAGCACGGCGGGCAGGCCGGTGGCCGCGATCCGCGCCTCGGTGTCGCGGTGCACCCGGGACAGGCCCAGCGGGCTCTCGCTCGCGGCGTAGATGGAGGTGTAGATCAACTGTCCGACCCGCGCCTCGGCGGCGGCGGCGACCACGGCGGTGTGCTGGGCGATCCGGTCCGCCTCTGGACCGTTGCTGGACACGAACAGCAGCTTGTCCGCGCCGGTGAAGGCCGGCACGAGGGTCTCCGGCCGTTCGTAGTCCGCCTCGCGCACCTCGACCCCGCGGGTGGCGAGGTCGGCGGCCTTGGCCGGCGTACGTACCGCGGCGACGATCTCCGAGGCGGGGGTGCCGCGCTCCAGCAGGGCGTCGATGACGAGGCGGCCGAACTGCCCGGTGGCTCCGGTGACGACGATCATGGCGAGCTTCCTCTCTTCCGCGCCGAACCCGTCGTCCGGCCGCTGTCCAAACGATTGCACTAACTTTTCGAAAGCGCAAGCGTCAGGAAAGTGCAGCACTTTCGAAAGTGCTGACTCGGAGGTAGCCTCAAGGCATGCAGACGCAGCCGCAGACGCACACGACGAAGGGGGCAGCGATGGAAACCGAGACCGAGACCGGGCCGGACCCGACCCCCGAGTTCGAGTTCGACGTGTTCGCGAAGGCGTGTGTCTCGCGTGCGGCCATGGAGCACATCACCGGCCGCTGGGGCGTGCTGGTCCTGGGCGGGCTGTACGACGGCCCGATGCGCTTCAACGCGCTGCGCCGCAGGGTCGACGGGGTCAGCGAGAAGATGCTGGCGCAGACCTTGCAGGCGCTGGAGCGGGACGGCTTCGTGCTCCGAGAGGTGCACAGCGCGATCCCGCCCCGGGTGGAGTACACGCTCACCGAACTGGGCGCCGCGACGGCGGCCAAGCTGCTCGACCTGATCAAGCACCTGGAGGGCCACATGGCGCAGGTGCTGATCGCGCGCGAGGAGTACGACCGCACGCACACCTGAGCACCCCGCGCCCGGTCGCCGGTCGCGGAGACGATCGAGGGATCCGCGGACAGAGCCGAGGGTCGGCGGAGACGGCCGAGGGGTCGGGAGCACGAGGGTTACGCTCGTGCTCCCGACCCCTCGGTCGGTCCGGTCCGTTCGGGACCGGCTCAGATGCTCCAGACCCCCGCGCCCAGCATCGACTTGATCTCGCCGGCGAGGCCGCCCTCGGGGTTGACCCGGAAGTCCAGGTTGTAGCGGGTGCGCATGCGCGCGCTCTCCAGGATCAGGTGCACCGGGTTGTCCCCGGGGTGTGAGGAGAGCACCCGCTTGATGTCCTTCACCAGCTTCTCGTTGACCTTGGTGGTGGGCAGCCGCAGGCACACCGGGGCCTTGCCGCCGTGTTCGGCCGAGCCGATGTCGAGCGG
Organism: Embleya sp. NPDC050154; assembly: GCF_044460165.1. Classification (NCBI taxonomy): domain Bacteria; kingdom Bacillati; phylum Actinomycetota; class Actinomycetes; order Kitasatosporales; family Streptomycetaceae; genus Embleya; species Embleya sp. NPDC050154. The sequence continues at coordinate 288,554 of NZ_JBITJP010000008.1, read as the reverse complement.
GACCAGTTCGGAGCCGAACACGCTCAGCGCGCCGTCGCGTTCGTTGAGCCGGCCCTTGATACTGACCGCGACGTCCTCCTCCAGCGCGTGCGCGACCAGCGTGTACGACTGCGGGAAGAACAACACCTCGATCTCGCCGTCGTGGTCGGCGAGGTTGATCATCGCCCACGGCGAACCGCTCTTGTTGACCTTGCGTTGGATGCCGGTGATCAGGCCCGCCAACTGCACCTGGCCCTCGGTCCGGCCCGAGTTCTTCAGCTCGGTGATCGAGGTGTCGCGGTGTCGGGACAGGATGTGCTCGGCGCCGTCGAGCGGATGCGCGGAGACGTACAGGCCGAGCATCTCGCGCTCGGTGGCCAGCTTGAGCTTGCGCGGCCACTCCTGGTCGGTGAGCGTGAAGTCCAGCCCGACGGCCGGTTCCGCGGCGGCCTCGTCGCCGCCGCCGAACAGGTCGTACTGACCCGCCGCCTCCTGCTTCTTCAGGCCCACCACCGCGTCCAGGGCCTGTTCGTGGACGTCCACCAGGGCCCGGCGGGTGTGCCCGAGCGCGTCGAACGACCCGGCCTTGACCAGTGATTCCACCGCGCGCTTGTTGCACGCGGGCAGGCCGATCTTGGTCAGGAAGTCGGCGAACGAGTTGAACTTCCCCTTGCTCGTACGCGCTTCGACGATGTCGTTGATCACGTTGTCGCCCACGTTGCGGATCGCCCGCAGGCCGAATCGCACGTCGGAGCCGACGGCGGTGAAGTCGGCCACGGACTCGTTGACGTCCGGCGAGAGCACCCGGATGCCGGCCGACCTGGCGTCGGCCAGGTACATGCCCATCTTGTCCTTTTCATCGCCCACCGAGGTGAGCAGCGCGGCCATGTACTCGGCGGGGAAGTTCGCCTTGAGATAGGCCGTTTGGTACGACACCAGGCCGTACGCGGCCGAGTGCGACTTGTTGAACGCGTAGCCGGCGAACGGGACCAGTACGTCCCACACCGCCTGGATCGCCTCGTCGCCGTAGCCGCGTTCGCGACAACCCGCCTGGAACGGGATGAACTCCTTCTCCAGGACTTCCTTCTTCTTCTTGCCCATCGCCCGGCGCAGCAGGTCGGCCTGGCCGAGGCTGTAGCCGGCCAACACCTGCGCGGCACGCTGCACCTGCTCCTGATACACGATCAGACCGTAGGTGGGGCCCAGCACTTCGTTGAGCGGCTTCTCCAACTCCGGGTGAATGGGCGTGATCTCCTGCTGCCCGTTCTTGCGGAGTGCGTAGTTGATGTGCGAGTTCATGCCCATCGGACCGGGCCGGTACAGCGCGGAGACGGCGGAGATGTCCTCGAACTCGGTGGGCTTCATCAGCTTGAGCAGCGCGCGCATGGGGCCGCCATCGAGCTGGAACACGCCCAACGTGTCGCCCCGGGACAGCAGCTCGAACGTGGTCGGGTCGTCGAGCGGGATCTTCTCGATGTCGACGTCGACACCCCGGTTGGCCTTGATGATCTTGATGGCGTGATCGATGATGCCCAGGTTCCGCAGACCCAGGAAGTCCATCTTGACCAGACCCATCGCCTCACACGACGGGTAGTCGAAGCCGGTGATGATCACGCCGTCCTTGTCCCGCCGGTGCAGCGGGATCAGGTCGATCAGCGGCGTCGAGGACAGGATGACCGCGGCGGCGTGCACACCGGTGCCGCGGGTCAGGCCCTCGATGCCGCGCGCGGTGTCGATCACCATCTTCACTTCGGGGTCGGACTCGTACAGCGCGCGGATCTCGCCGGCCTCGGTGTAGCGCGCGTGGTCCTTGTCGAACATGCCCGCCAGCGGCATCGACTTGCCCATGATGTCCGGCGGGTACGCCTTGGTGATGCGGTCGCCGGTGGCGAACGGGAAGCCCAGGATCCGGCTGGAGTCCTTGATCGCGGCCTTGGCCTTGATCGTGCCGAAGGTGTTGACCTGTGCGGTGTAGGCGGAGCCGTACTTCTCGGTGACGTAGCGCACCATCTGGTCGCGCTGGCGGTCGTCGAAGTCGATGTCGACGTCCGGCGGGTTGATGCGCTCGGGGTTGAGGAAGCGCTCGAACAGCAGGTCGTAGTCGAGCGGATTCAGGCCGGTGATGCCGGTGAGGTAGGCGACCATCGATCCGGCCGCCGAGCCGCGGCCGGGGCCGACGGGGATGCCGTTGTCCCGGGCGTACTGGCAGATGTCGGCGACCACGAGGAAGTAGGAGTCGAAGCCCATGGGCGTGATCACGCCCATCTCCAACTCGATCCGGTCCAGCACCTCCTGGCTCGGGTTGTCGCCGAACCGGTGCTTGAGGCCCGCGGCGATCTTCTTGCGCAGGTACGTCGCCTGCGTCTCGCCCTCCGGGACGTCGAACTGCGGCATCCGGTTGACCTCGGCGAACACCTCGTCGTAGGGCAGGATGCGCTCGGCGATCGCGAGGGTGTTGTCGCAGGACTCGGGCACCTCGGCGAACAGCCGGCGCATCTCGTCGGAGGTCTTGATGTAGTAGCCGGTGCCGGCGAACTTGAACCGGTTCGGGTCGGCCTTGTTCTTGCCCACGCCCACACACAGCAGCGAGTCGTGCGCGTCGGCCTGGTCCTCGGTGACGTAGTGCGAGTCGTTGGTGGCCAGGAGCGGGATGCTCAGTTCCTTGGCGATCCGCAGCAGGTCCTGACGCACGGTGCGCTCGATGTCGAGGCCGTGGTCCATCAGTTCCAGGAAGTAGTTCTCCTTGCCGAAGATGTCCTGGTACGCCGAGGCCGCCTTGATCGCCTCGTCGTACTGGCCCAGGCGCAGCCGGGTCTGCACCTCGCCGGACGGGCAGCCGGTGGTGGCGATGATGCCCTCGTGGTGCTGCGCGATCAGCTCGCGGTCCATCCGGGGCTTCATGTAGTAGCCCTCGATGGACGCCAGGCTGGAGAGCCGGAACAGGTTGCGCAGGCCCTGGGCGTTCTCCGCCCACATCGTCATGTGGGTGTACCGGCCGCCACCGGAGACGTCCTTGCCGCCCTCGCCGTCCTCGCTCGGGGCGCGCTTGCCGCCGGGTGCCCAGAACTCGGGGCGGCGGGCGTGCCGGGTGCTGGGGGCGACGTACGCCTCGATGCCGATGATCGGCTTGACGCCGTGCTTCTTGGACGTGCCCTGGAACTCGTAGGCGCCGAACATGTTGCCGTGGTCGCTCATGGCCACCGCCGGCATGCCCTGGCGGGCCACCTCGGCGAACAGCTTGTCGTTCTTCGCCGCTCCGTCCAGCATCGAGTACTCGGTGTGGACATGCAGGTGAACGAACGAGTCAGACACGGTGTGTGAGGCTCCTCGAAGGGGGCGGCGGGGACCATCCACCATAACGCGGCGGAGGCCGGCAACCGGGTGTCCGAGGCGGGTGTCCACGCCTGTCGGCGAAGGCTTTTCCGAGTCGTTTCCGACCCGTATCCGAGTGGCCCCGGAGTGGCCCGCGAAGTGGTCTGTGCGGTGGTTCGGCGGGGTTTGGTGGGGGTTCGCGAAGGGGGTCAGCGGGCGTCGGCGGGCTCCTCGGCGGGAGCGTGGGGGTGCGGGTGGGTGTGCGCTCGGGCGGCTTCGGCGGCGGCGTGTGCGGCGGCTTCGCGGCGGCGTAGCGGGGGGAGGGTGGGCGGTGGTTGGCGGCGCTCGGGGAGCTCGGCGAGCAGCACCTTCGTGGCCTCGGCGATCGCGGCGACGGCGCGCTCGACGGCCTCCTCGGTGCGGGTCGACGTGGTCTGCACGCCACCTACTTTGCGGACGTATTGACGGGCGGCGGCTTCGATCTCCACGTCGGTGGCGGCGGGGTCGAGTCCGCGGAGCGTCGTGATGTTTCGGCACATACCTTTCAGGCTAGGCGGGGTGGCTGACACGCACGCGGCGCGCGCGGCGCTGCCGTTGCCGGTGGGCGTGGGTTGTGGGGCGGGCGGCCTGCCTTGTCCTCAAGCGCCGGACGGGCTGGGGTGGGTTGCGGCCTGCTTGTCCTCAGGCGCCGGGCGGGCTGGGGTGACTGCCTGTCGTCGTGGGCTTGCGGGCCTGCGGCTTGCTTTGTCCTCAAGCGCCGGACGGGCTGGGGTGGGTTGCGGCCTGCTTGTCTTCGGGCGCCGGGCGGGCTGGGGTGGCTGCCCGTTGTCGTGGGCTTGCGGGCCTGCGGCTTGCTTTGTCCTCAAGCGCCGGACGGGCTGGAGTGGGTTGTGGCCTGCTTGTCCTCGGGCGCCGGGTGGGCTGGGGTGGGTTGCGGCCTGCTTGTCCTCGGGCGCCGGGCGGGCTGGGTTGGGTTGCGGCCTGCTTGTCCTCAGTGCAGGGCGGGTTGGGTTGTGGCCTGCTTGTCCTCGAGTGCAGGGCGGGTTGGGTTGGGTTGTGGGCCGGTTGTCGTCGAGCGCTGGGCGGGTCGGGTGCGGGGTTCGGGTGGGTGTTCGGCGCAGTGGCCGTTGCCTTGGGGGGGTTTGGGCGTTGGGACTTGTGTCGGTCGGGTGTGAGGAGGAGGGCGCATGGGTGCGGTCGGTGCGGAGCCCGGGCGGTTGTTGGTTTCGTCGGGGACACGTGACCACCGCTACGATCCGGCGACCGCCTGGCGGGTGTACCAGGGCGAGGACGGCAGCCTCACGGTCAGCACGGACGCGTGGCAGGAGGAGTCGCACACGCTGATGGCGATCCGTACCGACTGGTACGCCGACGCCGCGGCGGCCTCCGCGGCGGGCGGGATGCCGCCGGACGTGGCCGGCCGGGTCACTCGCGCGCTGGGCACCGAGCCGGTCCCGCCACCGCCGTACCGCGACTTCGCCGAGGCGTTTCGCGCGGGCGTGACGCCGTCCCACCCGGAGCCGGTCGCCGGCTTGGAGTTGGCCGTGCGGCACCGGCCCGCGCAGGACGAGTTCGGCGTGGGCGGCGACTGGTACGACGTGTTCACGCTGGACGACGGCCAGGTCGCGCTGGTGGTCGGCGACGTCCAGGGTCACGGCGCGGGCACGGCGCCGATCATGGCCAGGATCCGCACCCTGCTGCACGCGTACGCGGTGGTCACCCCGGACCCCGGCCGGACGCTCGCCCTGGTGAACGACTTCCTGGACCGGTTCCCCGGCCCGGCCTACGCCACCTGCACGCTGGCCTACCTGGACCCGGCCACCGGCAGCCTCCGGGTCGCGCGTGCCGCGCACCCGCCGCTGCTGCTCGCGGATCCGGCCGGCACGCCGCGGATCGAGGACGTCGAGGGCGGGCTGCCGCTGGGCATGCTGGCCGATCAGGGCTATCCGTGCACGACGCTGACCGTGGCCCCGGGGGAGACCCTGGTGCTGGTCACCGACGGGCTCGTCGAGGGACCGCAGTTGTCCTTGGATCGGGGTATGGAACGGCTCGCGCACCGCTTCGAGCGCAGCCGGGGCCTGGATCTGGAGGCGACCGCCGAGCGCCTGTTCGGGCTTGCCGACCTGACCGGTCATCGGGACGACGTGACCTTGTTGTTGGCGCGTACCAAGGCGGTTTGAACGCGCCCCATTTCGCCCGTCGAAACGATCTTGCCCTAAAAGCGCGGCGGTGATTGTCGACCACCCTTCGATTTCGGGCCGGTCGGTGTTTTCCGGTGCGTTCATCGGGGCGCTTCCGCGCGGTCGCAGCAGGGGTGTCGCGGGCCACAAAGGGCCGTTCCGCTGGATCTTCGGCCTTTGCCGCGAGAGGATCTGACTATGCGTCAGCTCGATGTCCCGGGCGGCGCCTGACATCTGACGTGACGTTAGCCACGTGTAAACAAAGTTCCGGCCGACGCTCGCATACTGTCCCGTACGCAGACCTCATACAGGCGTACGCAGCGCTGGTTGAACCAGGCGATTTTGGGAGGCTCCACGTGGAGTTCGGCATCTTCCTGAACGGGTACACCCCCGGTCCGGCCGCTCACGATCGCGCGAGCGAGCACCTCGTGCTCATGCGCGAGATGGAATTGGCCATCAAGGCCGACAAGCACAACTGGAAGTACGCCTGGTTCGGCGAGCACCACGGTCTGGTCGAGTACAGCCACATGTCGGCCCCCGAGGTCGTCATCGGCTACGTCGCGGCGAAGACCGAGCGGATCCACCTGGCGACCGGCATCAACAGCCTGTCGCCGCGCAAGGAGCACCCGGTCCGCTACGCGGAGCGCGCCGCGATGATGGACCACATCACCGAGGGCCGCTTCGAGTGGGGCACCGGTCGTGGTGCGGGTAGCCACGAGATGGCCTCGTTCAACATCATGGACAAGAACTCGACGAAGACCGAGTGGGACGAGGTCGTTCGCGAGATCCCCCGAATGTGGGCGCAGACGGACTACACGTTCGAGGGCGACCACTTCACCGTGCCGACCCCGCACGACATCCACCCGAAGCCGTACGGCGAGTCGCACCCGCCGATCTGGGTCGCCTGCGGCAACCCGGCAACCTTCGGCAAGGCCGGCTCGATGGGCATCGGCGCGATCGCGTTCAACTTCGAACCGGTCCACAACCTCAAGGGCCGCATCGAGGCATACAAGGAAGCCGCCGAGAACCCGGTCGAGATCATCGGCGACTACCAGAACAACAACGTGATGATGACGAACGCCGTCATCTGTCTGTCCGACCGCAAGCGCGCCCGCGAGATCGCGCTCAGCAAGGGTCGCGGCTACCTGGTCACCCTGGTGAACCTGTACCACGACACCATGCCGAAGTCGGCGGACGCGATCACCTGGCCGTCGCCCACGTTCGACCTCTCGATGGGCGGCGACGAGCTGCTCGACGAGCTGATCAAGGGCGGCTACATGCTCGTCGGCACCCCCGACGAGGTGTGCGAGCAGGTCGAGGCGTACCAGAACGTGGGCTGTGACCAGCTCGTCTTCGGTATCAACGACGGCATGACGCACGAGGAGAACCTCGAGATGATCGAGCTCTTCGGCGACAAGGTCATCCCCGCGTTCGACAAGGACCCGGAGCACTCGACCACCAAGTACCGCCGTACCGCGGTGCCCAAGTTCGGTCGCTTCCAGGGCGCGGGCCCGGACCCCGACCTCAAGGTCGAGGTGCTCCCGACGAGCGCGGTCCTGCCGCTCCCGTACCCCTCGGCGTAACGCGAGCAGCACGCGGGCGGAACCAGGCGACACGCACCAGGCCATCGGGGCATCCCGGTGGCCTCGTGCGTTTCGGCACCGGGTCGCCACATGCCGCGGCGCACGGGCGGATCAGCGCGCCGGTGGGTCCACCGGGCGGGTTCGCGCCGTGTGAGGTTCGAGCTCCTCGGGCGCGTCGTCGTCGGGACGCCCGTCCCCGTCGTCTCCGGCACGGCGTCGCCTGCGGCGGTTGCGGGCGGCGAGGACGCGGCGGACGACCTCGACCAGCGCGGCGATCACCGCGGCGGTGGCCAGGCCCGCGCCGATGCCCTTGATCGGGCTGTCCTTGAAGGCGGTCCCGCCCCAGAAACCCAGCATCACGCCGTAGATCGCCCAGGTCAGGCCCGCGATCGCGGTGAACACCCGAAATCGCGCGATCGGATACTCGACCATGCCGGCGACCAGCGAGATCGCGGTCCGACCGCCGGGGATGTACCGGCCGACCACGATCATCGCGCCGCCGCGTTCGGCCAACCAGCGTTCCGCCTGCTTGCGGGCCCGTCGGCCGCGCTCGCCGTTCAGCATGTGCCGGTTCGCGAACGGTTCGGCCCACCGGCCGATCGCGTAGGTGATGTTGTCGCCGAGGAAGGCGCCGATCGCGCCGGCCAGGATGAGCAGGAAGAGGTTGGGCGACCAGCCCGTGACGGTGGCGAAAACACCGCACGCGATCAGCGAGCTCTCGCTCGGCAGGATCGGCAACATCGCGTCCAGGAGCGCGGTGAGGAAGACGATCAGGTAGGCCCACGGCGAACCCGCGAAGGACATGATCGGGTCGAACCACGCGTCCACGCGCACTCCCTCCTTGTCGTCCGGTGGCGGTCCGCGACCGGTTGGCCGATGCCTCGCTCGATCGGTCGGTCCGGCCGTCTGTTCGGCGGCTACCCGTCGAACCCGGAAACAAGGCACCGTGCGCCGATCGGTCGAACGTCTGTCAGGCTTGATCCCTTCGGCTCGGCCCCTCGATCGACGCGGGTCGTGCGACGCGAAGCATTCGAAGCAGACGAACAACGCGAGGGACGTGGCATGGACGCCGTTCACGAAGGCCTGGACGCCGTGCGGGCGGAGCTGGTCGGCCTCGATCGCCCCGTGGTGCGCCTGTTGGAGCCGGGTCTGCCGGCAGAGGCGGTCCGTACCCGGGTGGGCGCCGAGGTGCCCGCCGAACTGGTCTCCTGGTTCGGCTGGGCGGACGGCACCCGCGAGGAGCCGGACCAGTTGGTGGACGAGGCGTCGTTCATACCGGGCTACGTGCTGGTCAGCCTGGCCGAGGCGCTGGAGTTTCGCGAGGAGGTCGAGATGGACCAGCCGGAGGGCGTGCAGTGGCTGCCGCTGCTGGTGTCGCCGGCCGCCGACTTCTACGCGGCGGTCTGGGACGGCGCGGACGTCCAGGTGGCGAGCTACGTGCAGGGCGCGGATGAGCCGATGGTGTACGCGTCGATCCCGCTGATGTTGCGCACGGTCACCGAGAGCTTCCGGACCGGGGCCTTCGAGGTGGACGAAGAGGGCTACTTCGACATGCACCCCGAGCTGTGCGACCGGGTCTATGAGGCCCTGAACGGCTGATGCGTGGCACGCGGACGAGGTAATCCTCGTCACGCCACGGCGCACGTACGGGCGCGTACGTCGCTGGGCTACCTTGTCCGCGTGTCTATACCCCGCCGCCGGACCGTCGCGCTCGGCCTCGTTCCGCTGCTGATCGCCGGTCTGGCCTCGTGCGGACTGCTCTCCGACTCCGGCGACTCGTCGGGCAGGACGAAGAACGCCTCGGACGCCGATCCCGTGGTCGGCAGGCCCGACCCCTCGGGGGCTCCGGGCACCGGCTCCGCGCCGCCGCCGGCCGCGGCCGCGCCCGGGACGGAGATCACCGTCGCGCTCGCGGGCGACGTGCACTTCTTCGAACGCACCCAGTCGCGGCTGAACGCCGGCACCGAGGGCGCGCTGGGCCCGATCGGCAAGACGCTCGCGGAGGCCGACCTGGCGATGCTCAACCTGGAGAGCGCGATCACCGAGCGGGGCACGCCGGAGAACAAGACGTACCACTTCCGGGCCCCGGCCAAGGCGCTGACCGAGCTCCAGTCGACCGGCATAGACGTGGTCAGCATGGCCAACAACCACGCCGTGGACTACGGCAAGGTCGGCCTGGAGGACTCGATCGCCGCGGTGCGGAACCCGCCGATCGGCGTGGTCGGCATCGGCAAGGACGCCGAGCAGGCGTACCGCCCGTTCGTCAAGAACGTGAAGGGCGTCAAGGTCGCGTTCCTGGCCGCGAGCCAGGTGCAGGACATCACCAACCAGCTCTACCAGGCGGGCAACGCCAAGCCCGGGATAGCCACCGCGTTGCAGACCGACCGCCTGGTGCGCGCGGTGCGGGAGGCGAAGGCACAGGCGGACGTGGTGATCGTGTACATGCACTGGGGCATCGAGGGCGACAAGTGCCCGAGCGCGGACCAGAAGAGCGTGACGCGCAAGCTCGCGGACGCGGGCGCGGCGGCGGTGTTGGGCACGCACGCGCACGTGATGCAGGGCGCGGGCTGGCTGGGTGACACGTATGTGGGCTACGGCTACGGCAACTTCCTGTGGTACGGCACGTCGCCGTACCCGAACTCGAACGACACCGGCGTGGCGACCCTGACCATCAAGGACGGCAAGGTCGTCGGCGAGAAGTTCACCCCGGCCTCGATCGACAAGCGCGGCGTGCCGATGCCGGTGACCGGTGCCGAGTCCAGGCGCATCCTGGACCGCCGGGAGACGTTGCGGCCGTGCACGGGGTTGACCGCGGCGCCGAAGAAGTAGCGCGGGACTCGGGCGTTCCGCGGGCGTGCGGGGCGATGTCGGCCGGCTCGGGACCGGGTCGAGATCGCGGGGGTGTTGGTAGATTGCCGGGCATGTTCCTCCTCTGTGCGTAGGACCGCTCCGGCCGAGCCGCCGTCGACGGGGTCGGTCGTTCGAGCGTCCACGCAGGTTTTCGGTGCGGCCGGGTCGCGCCGACTTCGCGGAGGAATCCCGACACCGTGGCTGACGAGCCCGCTTTCGTTCGTGCCGACGCGCGTCCCGCGCTGGTTCCCTCCTATGCCGCCGTGCTGCGGATCCCTTTCGTGGCGCCGACGATCACCACCGCCTACCTGTCGGCCGACGCGTGCGCGACCGCGAACTCCCGGACCAGGGTGGGCGCGTGGGTCAACACCGCACTCAACGCGGGCGCCTCGACCGGCACCGCGACCACGGGCCTCCTGATCGGCCGGGTGCCACTACCGTTGATCTTCACGGTGGCGGCCCTCCCGACGCTGTTCGCCGCCGCGACGATCGTCATCGCGCCTGCCTCGCCGGAGTCGTGATGTTTCGTCGGACCACGGCTTCAGTGCGCGGGGTCGCCGAACTCGGCCCACCAGGACTCGAACGGCACGGCCTCGGCGAGCGCGAGATCACGGAGACGGCAGAACTCCCCCGACCAGTCGAGCGGCAACACATCGGCTGCGAGGAAGGCTCCGTCCTCGTCGTAGTTCATCACCGCGGTGGTGGTCGAGTCGAAGAGCCAGAAGTCCGGCACTCCTTCGAGAGGATTCGCGCGTTCGGTGACGTCGAGGATGAAGAACTCCTCACCGGCCGTCATGTTTTTGCGGTATCCCCAGCCCAGTTCGAAGCGGAGATAGGGGCTGAGCGGGCGAGTGAGCACGTGCACCCGATGCACGCGGCGGCCTGCCGCCGTGTGCGTACGAAGTTTCGCGAGCCAGGGGGCGTTGTAGTCGGCGGCCTGCGGTTTTCCGGCGAGGAACGCTTGGTAGGCGTCGACATTGCCGGACCGGCCGTAGTCGTCGAGGGTCTCCAATCGGAACGCGTCGGTGTCGAACGAGTCGAAGAGCTCAGCGAATCCGCTGTGCGGGTCGGGCATCGTGCGCCTCCGGGGGATCGGATGCTTGCGTGGTCCGCATTCTCGCCGCGAGGCTCGCCCCCGGGAGCGAAAGCGGCAAGGCGCGGTCTTGCTCACAGCGTCCAGGACAGCGCTTCGACACCCTGCATGGTCGGAAGCCCACCGGAGGTGGGGGCGGGGATCCGGGCTTCCTGGGAGCCGTCGGCGGAGACGGTCCAGCCGAACGCCTCCACGCTCGGCCGGCCGGCCGCGCACCAGCGGGCCCACGCCGCCTCGATCTCGTTCCACAGGTGGCGCGGTCCGTGTCGACGCACGGTGAAGGCGTCGAGTTGCCGGCCGTCGTAGTCGACGCTCGCCCACGAGGTGCCGGCCTCGTCGCCCACCCACAGGCGGGTGTGTACGCCCTCGACGTCGGGGTCGTCGTCCCAGTGCTGCCAGACGCCGGGCACCATCAGGCCGATCGCGAACTCGGCGACGGGGTCGCCGCCGGCCACGTCCCAGGGTGACAGCGTGGTGCCGCTCGACGCGGGGACCTGGTCCGAGAGGACGACCTGGCGGATGTCGGTGATCCGGGAGCGGTGTCCGCGCAGGTGCATGAACGCTCCGCCCGCGCGGAAGCGGCCGTGTGCTCGGCCCAGGTCGTCGACGGTGGCCACGAGGGTGCCGTTGGCGGTCCAGGCGGTCGCCCACGGCGTGACGATCACGGCTCCGGGCCGGCACTGCCGAATCCAGGCCGGCGGGAGGTGGGTCACCGCCGCGCCCGACAGAATTCGGTCGTAGGGGGCGCCGGTGGCCCAGCCATCGGCACCGTCTCCCCAGACGACGGTGGGATGCCACCCGAGCGCGGCCAGGCGGGTGCGTGCGGCGCGGGCGAGCGCCGCGTCCACCTCGATGGTCACCACGTGTCGGTCGCCCAGCCGATACGCGAGCAGTCCGGCGCTCCAACCGGTCCCGGTGCCGATCTCCAGGACGCGGTGCCCTTCGGTGACTTCGAGGGCCAACAGATGCGCCGCCACGATCGAGGGTTGCGACGCGGAAGAGGACGGCCACTCCGGCCCGCCCGGTCTCGGCGCGCCACCGTCGCACACCTGCACGACCACCGGCTCGTTCGCGTACGCGGCCGACCACCAGCGTCGGGGGTCCTCGTCACGCTCGCAGCGCTCGTGTCGATCGCCGTCCGACCGACGCAACCACACCGCCTGGGGCAGGAACGCATGGCGCGGGATGCCCACGAAGGCGTCCCGCCACCCTTCGGGCAAGTCACCGACCGACTCCTCGATCAGGCGGAGCAGACCCAGTCGGGCCTCCTGCGTCCCCTCTGCGCCCACGGACACCCGCCTCACCGCCCCTTCGGCGTGCCGGGACGAGCGGGCTTGTCCGGTGGAATGGGTGGCGGAACCGGCTTCTGCGGCTTGTGTCCGTCATCGGTTGCGGGGTCGCGGTGCTTTCCCATGGATATCTCCTCGATAAAGTTCGAAGTCGCTTTCCATGGATACTCGGGCCTGCTGTCGGATGTCCAATTTCAGTCACGTTCCTGCATCGATTGCGTCCGGAAGGATGCGGCCCAGGATTCGATTTCCGCCCGCGCCTCGTCACCGGAAAGCGCGAGACCGGTGAAGTACTCGAACAGGCTTCGGTGATATGAGACGTCCTTCGGGTCACGGAAGACCAGTTGTCCGCTGAACAACTCGACAGTCACCAGGTGGTCGCCATAGACGACGAACGTATTGAACGGAGCATCCGCCAGTCGGCGACAGAGCGGTAATATATGCACGTGGACCTGTGGGAGTCTCGATACGGCAACAAGGTGATCCAGTTGTAGCGCCATTGCCGATGCTTGGCACAGTTGCCAGCGGATCGCCGACTCCGTCAAAAGGAAGTCGAATCGTTTCCGACGATCATGCAGTACCGATTGTCGTTCGAGCTTTATGGCCATCATCCGTGCCGTGTCACCGGCCGCGGGGTCGACGGCCGGTGCCAGGGCCTGCCGCATGTACTCCGGCGTCTGGAGCAGGCCCGTGATCATCACCGGCAGGAAATGTCGGATGTGATCGGCGCCGGCCTCGAGCGCCGCCAGCTCGCGTTGGCGGTGATGGAGACCACGCCGGACCGACGTGCGGACGTCTTCGTACTCGGTATTGGCAACTTCCGCCAGGCGGGTGATCTCGTCTGCGGTTGCGGTATCCACGTCGAGGGCTTCCAGTATCTGCCGCACGTCGAGGATGGACGGCAGAGTCCGTCCGGATTCGATCCGGGAGATCTTGCTCTGCGACATGGCGCATCGAACGGCCAAGCGCTCGCCGGAGAGACCGCTTGCGTTCCGCAGGGCACGCAGGGCCGAGGCCAGGCGCAGTCGGTCCCGGCCCGCCTGGCGCGGGTCGAAGGTCAATCCGGGAGATATTCCGAGAGGGGGACGGACAGGGCGATTGCCGTTTCCTTCGCCCGGCGATACCAGGCGAGATCCGGAGACTCCAGCAGAATGCGAGCGATCTGAGCGCCGTGTTCGTCGTATCGCATCTCTACGACTTTCGAGTCGTCGAGCATCCAGAAATCCGAAGGCAGTGACGGGACGTCCTGAAGGCGCGTCGTGTCGAGAATTCTGACGTCTTCACCGGCCGCGACGTTGTAGCGATACGCCGCGAACTCGTATCGAAGATAATTGGACAGGGGCGGTGTGACGACGTGGACCCGTCGAATCCGGCGGCCACCCCTCCGGTAGTGGGCGAGCTTCAAAAGCCACGGATCATCTTCGGGAAGAACCAGACGGCCGGTGGCCAGGAAATCGGAGTATTCCTGCTCTTCGTCGACCATGGAATATACGGACAGCGTCTCCAGTCTGAACGCTTCGTGTGCGAACGAGTCGAAGAACGCGGTCCAGCGCTCACCAGCCAAGTGCACGCGCGGCCTCCCGGAGCACCTCTTCCGGCAGCGAGACGACTGCCTCCCCCTCGGGCGTTCGGTGATCCACGAGGAAGCCTTGAACGGCGATCGTGCCGTTCAGGTCGGTGGTGAAGACAGTCGGGCAGTCGTTCGACCGACATTCCGGATTCCCGCCCGCGACGCGCGACAGCTTCATGTTTCGCCCTCCGTGTTCGTTCGACTACCTATGGGGACGCTAGGAGATGGCGACGAGCCGGGGCAAGGGCTACCCGCGTTGCTGCATAAAACGGGTGCGGGGACGTGGCCTGTGCCGAGGGCGTCGGGTCAGCGTTCGGCGAGGCGGGCCAAGGGGTTGCCGGTGAGGCGGTAGCCGAGCCATTCGCGTTCGGGGAGGGCGCCCAGGGAGTCGTAGAAGCCGATACTGGGCTCGTTCCAGTCCAGGACCGCCCACTGGAGGCGCGCGTAGCCGCGGGAGACGCATATGGCGGCGAGGCGCTTGAGGAGCGCCGTGCCGTGGCCGCCGCCGCGGGCCTGGGGGCGGACGTACAGGTCCTCGAGATAGATGCCCGGTACGCCCTCCCAGGTCGAGAACGTCGTGAACCACAGGGCGTAGCCGACCACCTCGCCGCTTTCCTCGTCCTCGGCGACGTGTGCGAAGGCCGCCGGGTTCGGGCCGAAGAGGGCCGTGTGCAGTTGGGCCTGCGTCGACTTGACCTCGTGCAGCAACTTCTCGTAGTCGGCGAGTTCGCGGACGAGGGTGTGGATGGCGGGGACGTCTGCTGCGGTGGCTTCGCGGATCATGGTTCGAAGCTATCGCGACCCCACCGGTCGGTTCGGCGGATTTTCCGCCCTCGCTACGCCGTGGGTGCCACGTACATGTAGGACTTCTCCTCGCTGCGCGAGGAGATCCGCCACTCGCCGGCCACGCGCGTGAACGTGTCGATGTACCACAGACCGCAGAACATCACCGGGCCCGGCGTCTCGTCGTCCTCGCCCTTGAAGACCATCGGGTTGTGACACATCGTGCGGCCCGTGGCGGTGTCGCCGTCGACGGTGATCGACGAGTTCGATATCAGGTGCTGGTAGGCGCCGAAGCCCGGCATCACCGAGGCCAGGAACTCCTTCGTCTCCTTCAGGCCGCCCTTGGAGCCGCCCATCGCCGAGTAGTCGATCAGGGCGTCGGTGGTGAAGACCGTGTCCAGGGCGTCCCAATCGCCGGTGTCCACGGCGTGCGAGTAACGGACCATCAGGTCCTGGATCTCCATCCGGTCCGAGATCTCCTGAAGCGTCAGCATGTGCGTGCCCACCCTCTCCGGCCCTGCGGCGTCGTTCCGTGATCACGGGTCGATCCGAGGGGCCAACTTGACACGAACAAGCACATGGCGAAAGGGGCACCGCCTCGGCGGGACGGTGAAAAGTCCGATCCTGGGGTTAGTACGAAGAATGCTCGGGGGACCGGCCCCGCTATCGGTATCCGGGCCGTCGCCGGCGACAGCCGCCGAACCCGAGGGAGACATCGTGGGCAGGACGACGCGGCGACGGGTCACGGTCGCGCTGACGGCCGCCGTGATCGCCCTGGGCGGGCTGGGCGCGTGCAGCGACGACGACGGGTCGAAGAAGGACTCGTCCCAGGACGGCGCCACCGCCGGCGGCAACGTCGCCTCGGGTTCGGCCGCGCCGAGCAACGCGCTCGCGAACGACCTCCAGGCGAAGTACCAGGAGGTCGTACGCAACGTGCTGCCTTCGGTGGTCCAGATCACCACGCAGACCGGGCTCGGCTCGGGCGTCGTCTACGACGACAAGGGCAACATCGTCACGAACGCCCACGTGGTCGGTCAGGCCACCACCTTCGAGGTCACCCTCCCGAACGCGAGCAAGCCGGTCACCGCCAAGCTGGTCGCCGCGTTCGCCCCCGACGACCTCGCGGTGATCCGCCTGGACAACCCGCCCGGCGACCTCAAGCCCGCCAGGTTCGCCGACTCCGCCAAGCTCCAGGTCGGCCAGATCACCATGGCGATGGGTAACCCGCTCGGCCTGGACTCCAGCGTCACCGAGGGCATCGTCTCGGCCGTCGGGCGCACCGTCAGCGAACCGCAGAGCACCGGCTCGACCGGTGCGACCATCTCCAGCGCGATCCAGACCTCGGCGGCGATCAACCCGGGCAACAGCGGCGGTGCGCTGGTCGATCTGGACAGCCAGGTGATCGGCATCCCGACCCTGGCCGCGACCGACCCGGAGAGCAACGGCGGCGCGGCGCCCGGCATCGGCTTCGCGATCCCGGCCAACACGGTCAAATCGATCGCCGACCAGATCATCCGGAACGGCAAGGTCGACAACTCCGGCAAGGCCGCGCTGGGTGTCACCGTGCGCACCGTGGCGGGCTCCAACGGGCGGGCCGCCGGCGTCGGCGTCGTCTCCGTCCAGGAGGGCGGCGCCGCCCAGGCGGCGGGCATCCGGCAGGGCGACGTGATCACCTCGATCGACGACCAGCCGATCACCGACGTCGCGAGCCTGTCCGAGGCACTGGGCGGCAAACGACCGGGCGACAAGGCCACGGTGAGCCTGGTCCGCGCCGGCGCCGGCGGCCAGGCCACCGTGGAAGCGACCCTGGGCGAACTCAAGAGCTGAGCGGACGGCTTCCCGACCCGAAACGGCCTCCCGGTCCGGGTACGCCCCCGACCCCGACACGCCCCCGACCCGATCCACCGTCCCTCGGCGCAAGGGACGATCTACGCGATACCGTCCCGGTCATGACGATCCCCCAGCCTCCACGCGGGCCCGGGTCGCCGTACGGGGAGCAACCATCCGTCGACGGTGACCCACACCTGTCCTGGCACCAACCGCCCGTGACCGCAGCACCCCTGATCCCCGATCAGGGGCAACCGCCGCTGCCCGGGCCGCCCGCCGCGCACTTCGACCCGACCCGGCCGCCGCCGCCGCCACCGGCACCGGCACCGGCCGCGAGCCCGACCGACTCCGGCGAACTCCCGCTCGCGTCGCGGACCATGCGCCTGATCGCCCGCACCACCGACTACCTGCTCACCACCGCGCTGGTGCTGCCACTGTGGTTCCTGGCCTACCACTACCTCCAGACCAAGGCCACCGACCTGCCCACGAAGGTGGTTCGCGACGCGTTCCTGGACGTCGTGTTCGGTCGTGCCGGCGAAGCCCAACGCGCGCCGCTGGAAGCCGTGGACGGGCTGTGGGGCACCACCAAGACCCTGCTGCTTCTGCTGATCCTGGCGCACCTGCTGGTGCCCACCGTCTACGACTGGTTCATGCACGCCAGGTTCGGCCGCACGCTGGGCAAGATCATGGTGGGCGCGAAGGTGGTGCCGGTGGGCACGTCAGCGCAGGCGGTGCGCGGCAGGGTGCCGGTCGGCGGGTGGCG
Source organism: Embleya sp. NPDC050154 (assembly GCF_044460165.1). Taxonomy (NCBI): domain Bacteria; kingdom Bacillati; phylum Actinomycetota; class Actinomycetes; order Kitasatosporales; family Streptomycetaceae; genus Embleya; species Embleya sp. NPDC050154. The sequence continues at coordinate 271,325 of NZ_JBITJP010000008.1, read as the reverse complement.
ATCGGCCCGGCGCACCCTGGTGGCCGTGGTGGTGCCGTGGGCCGCGCTGCTGCTCACCTGGTACGAGATCGCGCTGCGCCAGTGGAGCATGGCGGGCCTGTTCGCGCTGATCACCCTGATCGGCTTTTTGGATCCGCTGGCCGTGCTCGGCCCGCGCCGGCGCACGTGGCACGACCGGACCGCCGGCACCGTGGTGGTCAACGTCAAGCTGCTCGCCCGGGGTTGGTCGGCCACCCGCAACGCTTCGGCGGCGATGGCCCAGGGCGCGCGAGAAGCGTCCGGCAGGGTGGCCCAAGGTGCTCGGGGCGCGTCCGGCGCGGTGGTCCAGGGCGCTCTGGGCGCACGTGAGCGGTGGCAGTCGACCAGGGCCCGCTCCGACGATCCGTCGTCCGGCCCCGGCGACTCGGGCCGACCCGGGGCGGGTTGAGGTCCTACCCGCCACCCCGGGCCGGCCGCGGGTCAATCCTGGATCGAGATGGCTCGGGTCGGACAGAGCCGAGCCGCCTCCTCCACCTGCGGCCGCAACCCTTCACCCGGGTTCTCGTTCAGGATGTAGAGGAAGTTGTCATCCCGGACCTCGAACACCTCGGGTGCCTCGGCCATGCAGAGTGCGTTGCTCTTGCACTTGTCGAAGTCGACGACGATCTTCACATTCGGCCCTTCGGTCGTGGAAGCGGTGCGATGCGGCGATACCTCGAAGCGGTGCCGAACGACGGCCTTCCGCGGCGGTGCGACCCGGTGGCCGCGCCGGCCGACACGCGAACCGTCGTCCCGCGCCGGGGCGTTGGCACACCCGGCGCAACCGCTGGCCTATCACGCGACCCCTCGGGTAAGGCGAGCCTTTTCGCCCGAACGGGGAACCAGCCGGTGCCCTGGGGAGGTCACAAGACCGGATGAGAGGATTCCATCCCGGTACGGCCGCAGCCGCGGGCCGGCGAACCAACACGGGAGGCACGTCCATGACGGCCGAGGGCGGCGCCGAGATACGTCCGTTGCGTCCGGGAGACCCACAACACATCGGACCGTTCCGGATCACGGGCAGACTCGGCGCGGGTGGAATGGGCGCGGTGTACGCGGGCCTGGACGGCTACGAACGCCGCGTCGCGGTCAAGGTCGTGCACGCGCAGTACGCCGACGACCCGGAGTTCCGGGCCCGGTTCACGCGCGAGGTCAACCTGCTGCGCGCGATCAAGGGCACGTGTACGACACCGGTGCTCGACGCCGATGTGGACGCCGAGACACCGTGGTTCGCGACCGAATACGTCCCGGGCCCGACCCTGGACGTGCGGGTCAACCAGGGCGGCCCGATGCGCGGCGACGAGCTGATGGGCCTCGCGGCCGGGCTCGCCGAGGCGCTCGTGGCGCTGCACGACGCCGACGTGATCCACCGCGACCTGAAACCGCAGAACATCATCTGCTCGCCCGCCGGACCGCGCGTGCTCGACCTGGGCATCGCGCGCTCGATGGAGGACAGCGGACTCACCCGCACCGGCATGATGATCGGCTCGCCCGCGTGGATGAGCCCCGAGCGCTTCAAGGGCCACGACAGCACGCCCGCCGCCGACGTGTACGCGTGGGCGATGCTGATCACCTACGCGGCCACCGGGGTGATCCCGTTCGGTACCGGCGCGCCCGAGGTGGTCGCGCTCCGCGTGCTCCAGGAGGAGGCCGACCTGTCCGGTGTGCCGGACGCGTTGCGCCTGATCGTCAAGCGCGCGGCCGACAAGGAACCGCACTACCGGCCGCACGCCCGCGAGTTGCTGGCCTCGGTCACCCATGTGTGGCGTGGCGCGCTCGGCACCGCCGCGGCGCCCTCGCTCGACCCGGTCGCGGACGCGACGTCGCTGATCGGGCAGTTGTGGACCACGCCCGCGTCCGGCGGCCCGTGGCAGGTCCAGCAGAACCAGCAGCAGCAGACGCCGCAGACGCCGCAGACGCCGCAGCCTCGGGTGTACGAGCCGCCGCGCGGTCCCGCGCGTTCGGGCGGCACCGCCGCCTTCGGGGCACCCAGCGTGCCGCCACCGCCCGCGCACGGCGGGCCCTCGCACGACCCGTACGGCGCCTCCCCGACGCAACCGCCGCTGTATCGCGACACGCCGACCTCGGGCGCGCACGGAATCCCCTCGCAGCCCTCCGGCCAGTACGGCGCTCCCTCCGGCCAGTACGGTGCCCCATCCGGCCAGTACGGCGCGCCGTCGGGCCAGTTCGGCACCGCCGGCCAGGCGCACGGCACCCATCAGCATCAGGCGCCCGCCAGTGGCGCGTTCACCCCGCCCCCGGCCGGCCGCGGCGCGGACACCCCGCCGCCCACCGGGCGGGCCGCGGCCCGGCAGGGCGCGGCCGGCGGCGGTGCGGGCCGCAAGCGGGTGGTCATCGTGGCCGGCGCCGCGGTGGCGGTGGTCGCGATCGCCGTCGGCGCGGTGTTCGCGTTGCGCGGCGACGACGGGGACAAGACCAAGCCGAAGGCGAACCCGAGCCCGTCCGCCGAGGCGCCCAAACTCACCGGTAAACCCGGCGGCTTCACCCAGGACATCCAGGGGATGAAGTTCGCGGTGCCCGTCACCTGGGAGCTCAAGCAGGTCAGCGACACCGAGGTGTGCGTACTGCCGACCGCGACGCCGGCCGCGCTGCGCACCACGTGCGAGCGTGCCGGGCTGCGGATCTGGGTCGGCAAGAACGACCAGCGCAAGATCGACTTCAAAAATCAGGCGAACTGGACCTTGGGTGCGAAGGCGACCTGCGTGACCCGGGCCGACGACGCGGTGGCACCGACCAGCAAGACGGACGGGAAGAAGTACGCCGAGCCGGGCAAGGGCAGCCTGAAGTACGAGTACGCGTCGTACAGCGTGACCTGCAAGAGCGGCGACTCGTTCCAGCCCCAGTTGTGGTGGTTGCCGCAGTCGATGATCTCGTTCTCCACGGCGGGCCTGTCCCGCGAGTACGACGCGGACCTGAACAAGATCCTGGCGTCCGTGGACGTGACGAGCTACAAGAAACCCAAGGTGTAGCCCGTCACGTCCGGCGGGACGCGGTGGGCTAGAAGTCGGCCGCCGCGGCCACCGGCAGGAACGGGTTCTCCGGTCCGGCCGGGAAGGAGCTCCAGCTCTGCTCCTCGTAGAGGTTCATCAACTCGTGCTCGGACTCCTCGGTGTCCGGCCACTCGGCGTTGACGACCACATGCACCGAGGGCTGGGGATACTGCTCCCACCACTGGACTATGTGGCCCTCGCCGTCCACCGGGACGGGGTGGTGCTCGACCCGGTGGACCATCATGTACGGTCCGCCGGTCCACGGCCCTATGTGCGCGCCCCCCAGCGGGATCGCCGAGACCGAGTCGCCGCCGCGCGGCAGGGCGGGCCCGGCGAAGTCGCCCGAGAGCAACGAGCCCACGTACCCCGTCGGGGGACGGTCCGGTGGGACGTCCTGGTAGAAGTCCACCCGGACCCTGTACCGGATCACTCGCGTCCCCTCCGCTTCGTTTTCGTCTTGGTGGCGTGCTCGCTCGGAGCCCGGCCGGCTTGTTGCGACCGGTAATACGTATACCAGCCGGCGACGGTTCCGTTTCGTCGATCGGGCGAGGGCTGGACTTCCCGGCGGGGCGCGGGCAGGATCACGCGCACCGGAGGCGGCAGGCAGCGCCCGGATCTCTCCGTGCGCCCAGGCTCGCCGGACGAATGCGGGGAGGCACGATGGGCGGCAGCCGGGACGAGGTGGCGGCGGCACTCGCACGGGGCGGGCCGGGCGCGGGCGATGTGGGCGACCGGGTGTGCCGATTCACCGAGTGGACGATGGTCGACGGCGACCTGGTCTGCCGCTACGTCTGGCACAACCTGCCGGATCCCACCGGCGGCGCCACCAGGTACACGGTGCCCGGGACCGAGATCGTGCGCCGGCTCGGCGACGGCGATCGCTTCGAGACGGTGGGCGAGTTCCGCAACGGCGACGACGCCGACGCGATGATCGCGCGCTGGCACGCGGCGGGCGGGCCGGCCGCCGGGCACGACGGAGCCGAATTGCGCGGCATCGTCGGCTGGGCGCCGGAGCCGATGCCGGTGCCGACCCCGCGCGAGGAGATCGAGCGCGCCTTCGGCGACTTCACCGTGCGACTGACCTCGGCCTCGGCGGGCGGCGAATGGGCGCCGGTGGCGGCGGTGTTCACCGACGAGGTGCGGGTGCGCGACCACGTGATCGGCTTCGTCGAGGGCCGGCACGCGTTGAGCGCGTACATCCGCGACGGTGTGCGCCGCTCGCCGTTCACGCGCTACCCGATCCGGCTGCGGATCATCGACGGCAATCGGGTCTCGACGGTGGTACGCGCCGAGGGGCCCGTCGGCAGCCTGGACGTCAACGTGGTGCTGCACTACGCGGGCGAGGGCCGCTGGTCCTATGTGGAGGTCGTGTACAACCCGCAGGAGATCGGTCGTCCCCCGGCCTGACAAGGTGTCGGGTATGGACGACGTGCAACGGCTGCTGGCCTACGAAGACATCCGTCAACTCGCCGCGCGTTACGCGCTGGCTCTGGACAGTCGGGACCTGGACGCGCTGTGCGCGCTGTTCGTGCCCGATGTGCGGGTGAGTCGGCAGGAGTCCGGGCGCACCGCGCTGCGGGCGTCGTTCGCGGCCCAACTGGCCCCGCTGGGGGTGAGCATCCTCAATGTCGGCACACACGTGATCGACCTGTCGGACGCGGATCACGCGACCGGGCACGTGTACTGCAAGGCCGAGATCCAGGAGGGGCCGCGCTGGTTGCACCAGGCGATCCTCTACCGCGACGTGTACGAACGGCGGGACGGCACCTGGTACTTCGCCCGCCGGCGACACGACCTGTGGTACGGCGCGAACGTCGGCGCCAACCCCGTGGGGCTGCCGCCGGCGAACTGGCCCGAGCGTTCCTACGGCTCGGGCACGGTGCCGGCCATCTGGGACACCTGGCGGGAGTTCCATCGATCCTCGGACGAAGGGGACCGATCGGGTTCCGTCCGGGGATGACGGGGCAGGCGAGGAGCAACCGGATACTCGGCGGCAGACTGCCTACTCGGCGGTGGGAAGGTCGGCCATGGCGCGCGACAGGCTTCCGGACGGCGCGAGAAACGCGGCGGCGCGTACCGGTGTGCTCCTGGCGCTCACCATCGTCGCGGCGATGGTGGCGCTGCTCGGCGTCTGGGCGCACACGTGGTTCTGGGTGTGGGCGATGTTGTTCGTCGGCCTGGGCATGCTCGGCATGGCGTGGAGCGCGCTGGAGATCCTGATCGCGCTCCAGGTGGCCGAGGAGCAGCGGGACCGGGACCGGGGCGTCTACCAGGTACGACCGGTCGAGATGCGCCCCCGGCGGCGCACCGGGCGCTGACCCGGCGCCGGAGCGGCCCCCGCCGCGCGATCGCCCCCACGTCGCCCGCCCCACCCGCGGGCCCGCTTCGTCGCGCCCGGCACGGGGCGCGGCACCCCGATCGGCGCCGCGCCGCGCGAGCCGCGAGCGGTCAGGGGACGATGCGCTCCACCGCGGCGGCACCCAGCTCGGCCAGCCGCCGCCGGGCCTCCTCGATGTTCTTCTCGGTCAGGTCCTTGCCCTCCGCGAGCACCAGGTCCTCGGGGTCGACGGGCGTCTCCGCGCCGCTGCGCAGGTCCATCCGCGGTCGGTCGCCCTCGGGGATCTCGTCCACGGGAATCCGCTCGTCACTCATGTCGCCGTCCTTCGCTCGGAAGTGGAGTCGGTGCCCCCGCACCGCACCCGACTACCCGTTGCGACCGGGGTGGGAACCCCGCGGTCGCGCGCCTGCCCGGAGAGCCGCCCGGCGGCCGCGTTCGCCGTGTGCAGCGCGTCGGCGGGCACCCCTTCGGGACTCGCGTCCCGCATGTCCCGTACGTCCGGCCACGTGCGCGCCGCGGCCGACGGGTCGACCGAGTCGGTGCGTACCCACTGAGGAACGGCTCGCGCATGCCCCGCCGGGTGTGCGTGGGCGACCGGAGGCACCCGAAGGCGATCCCGCGAGGGGTCGCCTTTGTGATGAATGCGGGAAATGCGGAACGGATGAAGGCCAATGATGCTCGCATGGCAGGATAAACGCGCCCGATCAGGTCGAATCGGTATTGATTCTCGCCATTTCGAGCAGCCGGGCCGTACTGAAAGCCTTTGCCCACAGGTTTTCCACAGGATGTGGATCTTCCTTGTGGAAGATCAGCGGGCTGCCCGGCTCCGGCTGTGGATAAACGTCTCCAGTTCGAGGTTCTCGGCGTCCGAAAAGACCCGGCGGGGAATGGTCATCGCCTGGGTGGGACCGAACTCGAAGATCCATTGCGCGTCCACCGAGCGCACCTTGCGGAAGGTGTCCCACTCGGTGGCGCTGCGGCTGCCGCCGAGCGTGGTCACGAACTCCTCGTCGGTCAAGGTGACCTCGCACGGCACCCCGTGCATGTGCTTGTTCTGGCGCGCCGCCTGGATCGGTGCCCAGAACCGCAGCGCGAGCATCGCCAGGCCGAAACCCACGAACGCGAGCGGCCACAACACGGTCGTACCGGACAGCAGCGCCTTCGTCACCAGGACGACGCCCAGCACCGAGAGCACCGCCCCGGCCCCGAACAGACCCCGGAAGAGCCCGCGCCGAAAGGCGAGCACGCCCTCCGCGATATCGGCCTCGGTCGGGACGTAGGTGGTCGAGATATGCACCCGGCCATGGTCGCACGCGGTCGACCCGGGCCGGCTACGCCTCCCGGCGCTCCCCGTACGGCGGGCCGTCGGGCGGCGGGTGCGGGGCGTCGCCGGGGCGGGCGTACCAGATGGGCGGGCCCGGCGGCCCGGTCCGGGCGGGCACGGCATCGTCGGCCGACGCCTGTGGCGGACCCCACGGCGAGCCGGGCGGCCCGGTCGGCTCGGCCCGGGCGCCGTCGGCCGCGTGCCGGGGCGGTTGCCACGGCACCGGGGCGCCGTACGACGGCGCGGGTCCCCAGGCGGGGTGCGCGGCCGGATGCCGAGCCGGCGGCACCCACCCGGGCGGCGGCGGTCCGAACGGCGCCGTTCCCGCCGGCGGCCCCCAGCCGATCGGCGCCCCGTACGGGGCCGTTCCGGCCGGAAGTCCGTACGGCGCCACGCCCGGCGGCCCGTACCGCATCGGCCCCGGCGGGCCCCACCCGGGCGGCGGCTTGATGTAGCGCCAGCGCGGCGAGGGCATGGTGTGGTCGATCACGTGTCCCAGGCTCGGCTTCGCGGCCCACAGCCGGTTCAGCAACTCCCGTTCCTGTTGCGGATACTCCGGCGTCGGCCCGCGGCGCGACCGGCCCGCGCGCCGGCGCAGCTCGGCGAGCAGCGTCGCGTCCGCCTGATACGCGCGCAGCCGCGCCACGCCGGCCGGGCCCAGTGTGGTCCGCGCGGTCCGCAGCGCCCGCGAGCGGTCCGCCATCGAGGACAGCAGCAGCGGCTCGTGCGGCCGGAACCAGCCCGCCGCGACATACCCCGGCAACTCGTCCTCGACCGCCCGCAACTGATCGCGGCGCACGATCACCGCGTACCAGACGAGCGCGCCCAGGATCGGCATCATGACCAGGAAGTACACCCCGAGGAAGGCCAGACCCTGGCTGGCCGAGCCGTTCCAGGCCGCGTGCAGGCCGACCGCGCACAGGTACCCGCCGAGCGGGAGCAGGATCCGTGCCTGGCGGGACCGGGCCAACAGCGAGAGGCCGAAGCCGAGGCCGATCATCGAGGTGAACAGGGGATGGGCGAACGGCGACATGATGCCGCGCGCGATGAAGGTCCCCCACGTGGTGCCCAGACCGTTGCCGCTGTCCTCGCTCGCCGCGAACTCGCGGCCGAAGTACAGGATGTTCTCGGTGAACGCGAAGCCCGCCGCGCTGACCGCGGCTGGGATCAGCCCGTCCAACACGCCTTTGAAGCTGCTCCGGATGGTCACGAACAGCAGCAGGACCGCGAGTCCCTTGACGCATTCCTCGACCACCGGCGCCACGATGGTCAGTCCGAGCAGCTCGGCGTCCTCTTCACCCTTGAGGTCCATCAGCTTGTCGAACGACCAACTGTTCGCGAGCAGCGCCACCAGCGCGCCCGCGCACGAGCCCCACGCGAACGCGAAGAGCAGGCTCTTCCACGGCATCGGCCGGACCCGGCCCAGCCACACGATCGCGCTCACCACCAGCGGGGCGGGCACCAGCGCCAGCAGCGCGCCGACCAGCAGTCCCTGCGCGCCGATGGTGTCGCCGAGCATGACCGCGACGGTGACCGCGCAGCCGAGCAACGCGAGGACGAGCACGGATATTCGGGCGGTCTGGTTCGCGGCGAGCGCGCGCAGCCCCGACTTCTCCGTGGGCCCGGGCCGGTACAGGGCGAACTCGTAAGCGGCCCGGTCCGGGGGGACCGGACCGGCCGGCGCGTCGGGTCCTCGCTCAGCGTCCATATGGGGTGACGATAACGCCGCGCGGTGCCGCGGCGCCCCTCTCTCGCTTGGCTGTGACTTGGTCGGTATGGGTGCCTTGCCGAGATCGGGCCGGGCCGGCGCGCCTCGGGCGTGGTCGCCTCGGGCCGAGAGCCGGATCAGCGGCGGCGGAACAGCAGATCCGCGACCTCGTGGCCCTTGTCCAGCCCCTGCTGTTCGAAGCGGGTGACCGGTCGCCAACTCGGCCGGGGTGCGTAGCCGTCGACGGTGTTGACCAGTTCGGGCTCGGCGCAGAGCACGTCGAGCATCCATTGCGCGTAGTGCGCCCAGTCCGTCGCGCAGTGCAGCGTCCCGCCCGGGACCAGCCGTGACGCGGCGAGCGCGGCGAAGCCGGGCTGGATCAGCCGGCGCTTGTGGTGGCGGGTCTTGGGCCACGGGTCGGAGAAGAAGACCCGGATGCCCGCCAGGCAGGCCGGCGGCAACATGTCCCGGAGCAGTTCGATCGCGTCGCCGTTGGCCACCCGTATGTTCGTCAGTCCCCGGCGCTCGGCGTCGTGCAACAGGCTGCCCTGGCCCGGGGTGTGCACGTCGATGGCGAGCACGTTGGTGCCCGGATCGGCCTCGGCCATCGCCGCGGTGGTCTCGCCCATGCCGAAGCCGACCTCCAGCACCACCGGACGGTCGTCGCCGAACAACTCGCCCAGGTCCAGCCGCCGGTCCGCGACGTCGAATCCCCACCGCTCCCACAGCCGGTCCAGCGCGTCGCGCTGGGCGAGCGTGACCCGCCCCCGCCGGGGGGTGAAGCTGCGCACGGTCGCGAGGTGTCGGATCGGTCGATCGGTGATCGGGACGCCGGAGGCGGTCGAGGCGCCGGGAAGAGGGGACATAAGACAAGGATTTTACGGCCGAACCTACGATCGGCCGATCGTCGGGGGAACACCGGGCATCGGCGGCGGCGCGCCCGTGGGCCCGGGCACCGTCGACGCGATCGGCGCGGGGCGCTGCCCCGGTGGACCCGGCGGCGGTCCCGGGCGCAACCGGAACACCGCCCAGAACGCCACGGACGCGATCAGGAAGGCGCCGAACAACCACACCGCGCGCAGCCACATCTCCCGGCTCGCGCCCGTGCTCACGCCGGTCGGGTCGAGCAGGGTGAGCAGGAACAGGAACACCGCGACGGCGTACACCGCCGCCCAGCCCCGGCGGCTCCAGCGCCACAGCAGGTGCCCGTCCAGGAAGCGGATCGGCAGCAGGCCGAAGACCAGGCCGATCACCGCGGCGACGTAGGTCTGGGTGAGCACGTTCTCGGCCAGTACCCAGCCGAAGGCCGGCGTCTCGTCGTCGGCCAGTACGTGCTCGACCGGGATCCGCCACACCCACGCGCTCATGCCGAGCCCGGCGAGCGCCCACGCGCCCAACGCGCCGGCCCGCCCGTCCTCGCGCACGGACAACCGGCGCAGCCCGGCGTGCGTGAAGGCCAGGAACAGCCCGTAGAGGTAGCCCGGCACCAGCTGCCCGAGCCGGGACCCGATCCCCAGGAGCAGTGCGACCACCAGGGCGCCGGGGACCAGGTGCGGGAAGGCGCGGATCCGCGAGACGCGTCGGCGGTACGCCTCGGCCACGCCGGAGTAGGCGAGCACGGTGAGCGGGATCGCGATCAGCAGGGACAGCGCGAGCGTGTACGTGCCGGTGTCCAGGGCGACGTTCGGTTCGACCGCGACGGTGCCGAGCGCGGACAGCGCGACGAAGGCGAGTACCTGGAGCCGGGGCGCTCGGGGCATCGAGCGCGGGCGGGCCGCGCCGGGCCGTAGCCGGCGACGGATCCGCAGCCGGTTCTCCTCGACGGTCTTGTTGAACAACTCGGCCGCGAAGCCGATCAGCGGGAGCGCGAGCGCTGTGCCGACACCGGCCGCCGCCAGGGGCGCGGGATGATCGAGCAGATCGTCGGGGGAGGGCAGGCGGCGCGCGGAGTCGGCGCGGTCGGTGGGTCGGCCCGCCTCCGCCGCGGCCTCGGCCGGGCTTCGGGTCGGCAGCACGGTGAGCGCGAGCCGGACGCTGCCGTCCAGGCGCTCGGTGGCGCACGCCGCGGTGAGCTCGGCCGGTCCCTCGGGCAGCCCCGCGGGCACGGTCAGCTCGCCCTCCACCCGGCCGTCCGGGCCGACCGGCACCCGGGCCAGCTCCCGGTCGCCTCGGCGGATCGCCACCTCGGCCGGCGCGCCGTCCAGCCGTGCGGCGCAGCCGGTGAAGCCGGTTCCGCTCGCCCGGATCCGGTCGCCGCCCCCGGCCCGGGTCGTGGAGAGGGTGAACGTGGCGGGTGCGACCGCGAGTTCGGCGCCCAGGACGGTGTCCGCGTCGACGACGCCGAAACCTTCCCGGCCGGCCAGGCAGGACACGGTGAACTTGTGTCCGCCGCGCACGGGCGTCTGCGGGATGCGTACCCGCAGTGCCCGGGGCCCCTCGTACTCGGCCGGGGCGTGGAACGTGGTGACGAAGCGACCGTCCCAGAAGAGCGCGCCGCTGTGCGTCGCGTAGGCCGGGCCGCAGCGCAGATCGGTCCACACGGTGACCGGCGCCTCGGGCACGGCCTCGGCCGGCTCGACCACCAGTCGCCGGCTCGCCAGGGTCGCCGGCGGCGGACCCGGGGCCGGGAAGCCGTTCGGATTGCCGGGTTCGCTCTCCGGATAGGCGAACGTGGCCTGGGCCATCGGCGCGGGGTGGATCACCGAGCCCCGGTTCGTGCACACCGTGCGGAAGCCCTGATCGCCGGTGTAGATCGGCGGGTCCAGGGTGAAGCGCACGGTGAAGCCGTGATCCCGTGCCGGGTCGATCGGGACGTCCGCCGCGATCAGCCGGTCGGCGCCCATCACGTTCGTGCGCAGTCGCGCGTCGTACCCGATCACGTCGACCCGCCCGGTGGCACAGCCGGTGTGCCCGGTGCCCCGAAGCGTCACCACGTCGCCCGGGCGCAGCGGCCCGCCCGGGGAGATCACCAATCGGGCCCCCGGGGCGTCCGCGTGCGCCGGCGGGTAGCCGCCGAGCAGCACGCCCATTACGCCCAGCACGAACGCGGCACCCACGAACAGGATCCGCGGCAAGGCGGATTTCACGGCCACAACAGTCCCCCGATCGCAGGCCCGCGCCCATGATCTCGTGCCGGGTCGGCGGCAGGCGAGCGCACCCGGACCTTCCGCGCACTCGACCCGGGCCGGGGTCAGCGGCCGGCGAGTGCGCCCAGGCGTTCGTCGACCCGGGTGGCGATCTCGTCCCCGATCGGCAGCGAAGCGGTCGCGGCGGGCGAGGGCGCGTTCAGCACGTGGATCGTGCGCGGGCCGCCGGTGATCAGGAAGTCGTCGACCAGATCGCCGTTGGGTCGCACCGCCTGGGCACGCACTCCAGCCGGGGCCCGGACCAGGTCGTTCGCGGTGACCTCGGGCAGCAGCCGCTGCACCTCGCGCACCATCGCGGGCTTGGCCACCGAGCGCAGCAACTCGCCCGCGCCGTAGCGCCAGTGTCGGCGCGCGATGTGCCACATGCCCGGGTAGGCCAGGGTCTCGGCCAACTCGCGCGGCGCGATCCGGGCCCACGAGTAGCCTTCGCGACGCAGCGCCAGGACCGCGTTGGGACCCACGTGCACGTCGCCGTGGATGCCCCGGGTCAGGTGCACGCCCAGGAACGGGAAGGCCGGATCGGGCACCGGGTAGACCAGCCCGCGCACCAACCCGCGTCGTGAGGGCACCAGTTCGTGGTATTCGCCACGGAACGGCACGATCCGCACCGGCGGCGGATCGCCCGCCAGTGCCGCGATCCGGTCGCTGTACAGGCCCGCGCAGTTGACCAGGATTCGCCCGCGCAGCTCGCCGAGCCGGGTCTGGACGACCACCTCGTCCGGATGCACGGCCAGGTCGACCACGCCCGCGCCGGTGCGCAGCGCGACACCGCGTTCGTGCAGCAGCGCGACCAGGGTCCGACACACGTCGGCGTAGTCCACGATGCCCGTGGAGGCCACGTGCAGGCCGCCGACGGACAGGATGTGCGGCTCGCGTTCGCGGACCTGCTCGGTGCCCAGTTCGGTGACCGGCACGCCGTTCGCCAGGCCGCGCTCGTACAGCGCGCGCAGGCGCGGGAGTTCGTGCACGCTGGTGGCGACCACGAGCTTGCCGGTGACGTCGTGTGCGATGTCGTGTCGGGCGCAGAAGTCCGTCATCCGGCGGGCGCCCTCGACGGCGAACCGTGCCTTGAGGCTGCCCGGGCGGTAGTAGAGGCCGGAGTGGATCACCCCCGAGTTGCGGCCGGTCTGGTGGGCCGCCCACGAGGTCTCCTTCTCGACTACGGCGACGGTGCGTCCGGGGTCGCGTTCGGTGATCGCGTACGCGGTGGCCAGGCCGACGATCCCGCCGCCGATCACCACCACGTCGTAGGTCAACGTCATGAGAGCACACCTCCGGCCTTCGACCCTAGACGGTGCGGGCCGGGAGGGAGCGTCGGACGGCGGACGCCGGTCGTGCGCCGGTCGGCTCACCGGCCGCGGCGCCACCTCGCCGGGGACCACCACGCGGTGGACGCGACCGGCGCCGGGGCGGGGACCGGGTCCTGCCGCACGGGTGGTGCGGGTACGGGCTCGGGCATCGGCGGCGCGGGGATGGGTGCGGGAGCCGGCTCGGGGGTCGGGTCGGGGTGGGCGGCGGGTGCCGGCCAGGGGGCACCGCCGTGGATCGGTCGGTCGGGCGTGAAGGCGACCGGCAGCGCGGCGAGGGCGCGGATCCAGGGGGAGGATCGCCAGGTGAGCCTGTCCGGGCGGACGGCCAGGCGCAGATCGGGCAGCCGGTCGAGCAGCGTGTCCACGGCGGTCTTGGCGATCAGCCGGGCGTGGTCTCGCGCGGGACACATGTGCGGCCCGCCGCCCCAGGCCAAGTGCGCGCGGTTGCCCGTGAGTTCGGTGCCGGCGGTGCGCACGGCCGGGTCGGCGTTCGCGGCCGCGATGCCCAGCACCAGGAAGTCGCCGCCGCGGATCACGGTGCCGCCGAGCACGGTGTCCTCGGTGGCCCAGCGACCGGCCGCGTTCTGCATCGGCGGGTCCTGCCACAACACCTCGTCCAGCGCTTCGTCGGTGGTGTGCCGGCCGCCGGTGAGGGACGCGTGCAGGTCGTGGTCGGTCAGCAGGATGCGCAGCGCGTTGCCGATCCAGTTGGCGGTGGGCTCGGTCGGGGTGATCACGAGCAGGTCCTCGATCACCTCGGCGTCGGTCAGCCCGGCCGGGTGCGCGATCAGCCAGGACGTGACGTCCGCGCCCGGCGCGGAGCGCTTGGCCGCGACCAGGTCGGTGATCATCGTGTGGAAGGCCAGTTGATGCGCGAGCGCGTCCGGACCGCCGTCGAACATCCCGTTGATCGCCCGGACCAGGTGCGGTCCGTCCGGGGCGGGCATGCCGACCATCCGGCCCATCGCCAACAGGGGCAGCCGTTGCGCGTACTCGGTGAGCAGGTCGGCCTCGCCCCGGGTGACGAACGTGTCGATCAGCGAGTCGGCCATGTGCTCGATCTCGCCCCGCAGGGCCCGTCGGTCGACCCGGCCCAGGCTGTGCGCGACGGCCGTGCTGCGCCTTCGATGCTCGGCCCCGTCGGCGCACAGGACCGACGGGCGATACTCGACCATCGGCGCCAGCGGCCAGTCGTCCGGGACCAGGCCCTTGATCCGGTCGCGCCACAACCGCGAGTCGTGCGAGAACAGGACCGGATCGCGCAGCACGGCCAGCACCTCGTGATAGCCCAGGACCAGCCACGCGCGCACGTCGCCCTCGAGCACGACCGGTGCGACGGGACCGTGCCGTTCGCGCAGTTCCCGGTACAGGCCGGCCGGGTCGGTCTCGAAGCGCGGGCCGGTCAAGGCCGCGTACGGGCAGCCGGATCTCTCGGTCATCTCAGGACACATCCCGCTCCGCCGCTGCCACGGCTGTCGCCGGCGCACATCGGCCCGCCCCCGGTGGGCGACCCGCCCCCTCTACGGCCCGGAACCATATCGTGCCCGCGACCGCTTGCCACGGGTTCGAATCGGACAGGAACGGCCTTTCTCCGTACGGGAATCGATCTTCGCCCCGGGAGGACCGGCCGGACCCGGTGCGCGGCCCGCCCGAACGAACGAGCCGGCTCGCGCGGGAATTGGTCGTGGGCGCGGTCGCGATGGCGTACAGTTGGGGTTACCGACGCGGGGTGGAGCAGCTCGGTAGCTCGCTGGGCTCATAACCCAGAGGTCGCAGGTTCAAATCCTGTCCCCGCTACTTGGATCGCAGGCCCGACATGTACATGTCGGGCCTGCGGCGTTTTCCGGGACGGCGCCGCACGGTTGCCCGCGCCGGTCGGGGGACGTTCCCGGAGCGGCTCAGACGGTGATTCCGCCGACCAGCCTGGCGCGTTCGGTGAAGTCCTTGACCGCGCGCACGTCGGCGTACGGCTTGAGGCCGACCATCAGATCGTTGAGGTAGGCCGCGTTGCGGGACGAGTGCACCCGGTCGGCGATCTCCAGGGCCTGTCGGCCGGTCGCGCACGCCGCCTCGATCTCGCCCGCGCGCAGCTCGGCCTGGGCGCCCACGGCCAACCGCAATCCGTGCGAACGCTGGAACGCCTCGCCGCGCAGGCCCGCGAGCGCCTGCGCGGTGAAGTAGCGGGTGCGCTCGGGCACGCCGAGGTCGCGGTAGCACTCGGCGCCGTCCGCGCACAGTCGATCCCACGTGAAGAAGTCGATCCACTCCGGGTCGGCGTCGCCCGGGCGGGACCGCTCCAGGTGCGCCTCGGCCGCGTTCAGCGCCCGTCCGCAGCCCGCCGCGTCGCCGGCCCGGGCCTGGGCGCGGGCCTCGACCAGGTGCAGGAAGCCGGTCACCCGCGCGGTCGCGATGCCCTTGTTCCGCTCGATGGCGGCCTGCGCGAGGTCCACCGCGATGTCGGGGTTGCCGCGATAGGTGGCCTGAAGGCTCATCGACGCGAGCACATAGCCGCCCAGCGGTACGTCCGCCGCCGCGCGGGCCAGCCGCAGGGCCTGGATGTAGTAGCGCTGCGCGACCTCGTGTTGGCCGGTGTCGAAGGCCATCCACCCGGCCAGTCGGGAGAGTTCGGCGGTGGCGCCGAACAGCCGGCGGCCCACGTCGTCGTGGTAGCTGCCGCGCAGCAGCGGCGTCGCGTCGCAGCGCAGACACTCCGGCACCATCGACGCCCGCCAGTCGCCGCCGCCGTATTTGCTGTCCCACCGGCGGGCCTCCTCGGCCGCCTCGCGCAGCTTGGTGACGTCGCTGTGGCCGACGTGCGACCCGGTGCCGCGGTGCTCGGCGCGGGCGTCCGCCGGGGTGATCAACCATCGGGCCATCGGGGTGCCGTAGGCGGTGACGGCGAACGTCCCGGCGAGCAACTCGCGTCGATTCACGTGGTCGTGCCTCCACAGGTCGGTGGCGGTGCGAACTGCCTCCCCGACGTCGCGTGGGAAGGCCAGACCGAGATCGGGATCCACCGGCCGGCTGTCGTCCAGGCCGATCTCCTCCAGCGGCACCGGGCGGCCCAGGCGCTCCGCGAGCACGGCCGCGATCAGGTGCGGCACGGGGCCCTGTGGAGTCATCCCCTTGCCGACCCAGCGGGCCACGGAGGTCTTGTCGTAGCGGAGGGACAGGCCGCGCCGCGCGCCCAGATCGTTGACCCGGCGGGCGAGCCCGGCGTTGCTCACCCCGGCGACGCCCAGCAGTTCGCCGAGTCGGCCGTTGGGTCCGCGCTCGCGCGGGGTTCGAGGGCGGGGGTCGACGGCCTCCGGGCCGGTGTGGTCGGGCGCGGGAACGAGACGGACGCGGTCGGAGGGCGCCTGCTCGGCGCCGGCCGGGGAATCGCCGAAGGAGCCGTCGGACCCGGTGCCGACGCCTCCGCTCACCACTCCCGGATCGGAGACCTCCGGGTCACCGTGGCCGGGAGCACAACGCCCCGACTGATCCTGCTTGGGACTGCCGCGCATAGTTTGCCCCCAAAGGCAACCCTCCGTCCGCCTCAGCGTAACCGGACCGGCCACCGTCGGTAAGGGAGATATTCGCCATTCCGGGGTGTCGTGCGACGGGATTTCACGTGTCGTTCGTGGTCGAGCCGCCGCCGGGACAACGCTTGGCCAAGCCGTCACCAAGGCCCGGTCGCAATCATTGACAGAACGTACTTGACGGCGCGTCAGTACCCAGGCACGGTCAAAAGGAACCATGCGCCGGGTGTGTGTCCCCGTGCGCCGTCGGATGCGCTCTACTCAGGCTTGCCTAACCTTGGTTTCATGGAAGTGTCGGAGCACATACGGCCGGTATCCATGGTGGTTCGCGCGGAGCCGTAACCCGAAGGGGGTCGAGATGCGCTGGTTCGCAGGGACGTCCGAGAGTCGGAGCGTGACCCGGCCGACCGGGGCCAGGACGCTGTGGGACGGCTCCGATCCGCTGTGGCTGGTGGGGGATTGGCCCGCGGACGAGGTCCGGGTGGTCAGCCGGGGCGGGATGCGGATGGCGGTGCTCGGGGTGTGCGGCGCCACCGACGCCGAGCTCGAGGTCGGTCTCGCGGTCGCCCGCGGCGGCGCGCTGCGCCACCTGACCGGGTGGGCCGGCAGCTATCACGTCGTGCTGCGTACCGGGCTGCGTACCGTGGTGCTCGGTGATCTCGCGGGCGTACGCCAGGTGTTCCACGCCGAGCCGGCCGACGGCGTGGTCTACGCCTCGCACGCGCTCCCGCTCGCCGACCTGACCAGGGCGGGCCTGGACACCGAGGCGTTCGCGGCCCGACTCGCCTGCCCCGATGTGCCCGAACTGGTTTCCGGACGCTCGATGTTCGTCGGAGTCGGCCGGCTGGAACCAGGCCATGCGCTGGACGTCGCGCACGGTGTGGCGCGGGTCCGGCTGTACGAACAGCACCGCTCCCCGCTCGACTTCCCGGGCGCCGCCGACGCGCTGGGTCGTGCGCTGAACGACGCGGTCGGCCGGCGGGTGGCCGGATCCAAGCGCCCCGGCGCGGATCTGTCCGGTGGACGGGACTCGGCGGTGCTCGCGCTGCTCGGCGCCCGCTCGGTGTCGATGGCCAAGTCGCGGGACCTGCTCGCGGTCACCTGGGCCGAGCCGTGCGCCCCCGGCGACCCGGAGTCCGCCGCGGACATCGTCGCCCGCTCGGCGCGGCTGCGGCACCTGGTGATCCCGGGTGGCGTCGACCACCTGCCCTACACCGGTCTGGAAGACGTGCTCGGCGGCGCGGTGATGCCCGACGAACCGGGCTTCTCGCTGATCGGCATGGCCCGAACCACCCGTACGTTCAACGCCATTCGCGAAGCCGGCATCGACATGCACATCACCGGTTACGGCGGGGACGCGGTGCTGGGCACCCCGCTCGCCTACCTCGCGGACCTGGCGATGGACCGCCGCCGGATGACCACCGCCCGACACGCCCGCACCTGGGCGCGCAATCTGGGCATGAGCGGCCACGAACTCGCGAGCACCGCGAACCGGGTCGCGCGCACCACCTTCCCCCAGGCGCTCGACCAACTCGCCGAGATCTTCGCGGGTTCCGGTCGGGTGGCCCCGGGCCCGGCCGCCGCGATCGCGTGGTGCACCGCGGCCCCGACGGCGGTCTGGACGACGCCGGACATGCGCCGCCGTCTTGCCGTGTCGCTGCGCCGCCTCGCGGGCGAGTCGGTGGTCTCCGCCGGATCCGTTGTCGCCGCGGACCCGGCGGTCCACGGCCGTCCGGGGGACCGCGCCGCATGGGTCGCGGTCCGCCGGGCGGCTGAGCGCCAACGCGCCTGCCAGCAGCTCGCCGAGCGGATCGGAGTGCGGGTCCAGGCGCCGTACCTGGACACCGCCGTGGTGCGGGCGGGGTTGTCCCTGCCGGCCTGGGCGCGCGATCGGGACGACGGGCCCAGGGCGCTGCTCACCGCGGCCGTGCAGGGGTTGTTGCCCCGACACACGCTGGGCGAGGTGCATCGGGCCGACTACACCGAGGCGGAGCGGCGCGGGTTGCGGCTGAACGCGCGCGTGCTGCGCGAGCTGTTCGCCGATCCGCTGCTGGCCGAGCTGGGTGTGCTCGATCCGGTCGAGGTGCGGCACACGCTCGACCGGGCGATCGGCGGCCCGAACCTCGGCAAGGGCGAACCGGTCGTGCGACCCGACGTGCCGCTGGGCGCGCTCGCCGACATCGTCTCGGCCGAACTGTGGCTGCGCGGCGTCTGGGAGGGCCGAGTAATGCGCTGGGACGCAACTCCCAGCTCCGCCCCCGGCATCCGCATGGCCGCCGTCGCCTGACCCCGCACACGCCTTCGCCCGGCTGCGCAAAGGGCGCGGTCGGGCGAGCGCGCAGAGGGCGCGCACGCCTTCGCCCGGCCGCGTGGACGACGGGCCCGCCTTTCTCGCGGTCGCGCACAGGGCGGGCACGCCTCGCACGGTCACGTGCCCGCCCGCACCCGGATCGCACGCCGTTGACCACAGTCCGCCGCACCCTCGGCGCGGCCACCGAGGGGCGCGGCACCCCGGCCACGCCCGGAGGCCGCCACGCCGGCCCGGGGCCATGGGGCCTCTGGAGCCACCACCGCGCGCTTGTCCGCCCGGCCCGCCATCGATCGGGAGACGGCGCCCAGCCGCGCGGGGTACGTGAATGGCCACCGCCGGGCGGACATGGCCGCCGCCGTCGCCCGACGCGATCGCTTCGGCGTGCCCGCCGGTCGCGGCGCGATGCGGTGGATCCGGTGCACGGGAGCCCGACCGCCCGGCACAGCGAGCCTGGGCGGACATGGCCGCCACCTTCCCCCGACACGAGGCCGGCACGCCCTTGCCCCACCGCACGGCCCGCCTCGCGGGCCACGGAATCGCACCCGCCGCCCATCCCACCCGCCGCATGGCCGCGCGTGTCCGGCGCCGCCCGCTCGCCCGGTGCGCGCCCATGCCGGCGCCTCACGTCGTGGCTCGCCGCATGGCCCCCACCGCACCGCCGGCGTCCTCACTCGCGCCGCCCTTCCCGCTCCCCGCGCGCGTACCGGGTCCGCCCCCTCAGCATCGCAGTGTTGCAAGAGAGCTAGCCGCTCCCCGGGCGCGTACCGGGTCCGCGCCCGTTCCGCCTCGTGGCTCGCCGCGCCGCAGGCGTCCCCGCTTGGGCGGCCCGTCTCGTTCGCCGCGTGGCCGCCCCGTGCCCGGCGTCGCTCGCTCGTCCCATCCGCGCCGCCCGTCGCGTTCGCCGCGCCGTCGCCCCCCGCGCCGCAGGCGTCCCCGCTCGCCACGCGGCCGGTCGCGTGCCCGGGCGGTGGGCGTGCGTTGTTTGGGGTGCTTCGGGGGTGAGGGGTTGGTGGGGGATTCGGGGTGGGGGCCTTGATCCGCTTTCGGTGCGGACCTAGCATGCGAGCACGTGGCACCTACCGACCGGTAGGAATGTCCGATCCGGCTCGATCCACCGCGACACCGCAGGGGGAGCACACACATGAGGGACCGCCACCTCGAACCCGAGCACATCGCCTTCCGCGAATCCGCGCGCGAGTTCTTCCAGCGCGAGGTCGTCCCGTTCCACGACCAGTGGGAGAAGGACGGAATCGTGGACCGCTCGGTCTGGCTCAAGGCCGGCAAGCAGGGGCTGCTGGGCATCGACGTGGACGAGCGCTACGGCGGCGGCGGAGTGTCCGACTTCCGCTATTTCGCGACGCTGTCCGAGGAGCTGATCCGGGTGGCCGCCTCGGGCGTGGGCTTCGGGCTGCACAACGAGGTGGTCGCGCCGTACCTCAACGACCTGGCCACCGACGAGCAGAAGGAGCGCTGGCTGCCCGGCTTCTGCTCCGGTGAGATCATCACCGCGATCGCGATGACCGAACCCGGCGCGGGCAGCGACCTCCAGGGTGTGCGCACCACCGCGATCCGCGACGGTGACCACTACCTGCTCAACGGCGCGAAGACCTTCATCACCAACGGCATCAACGCCGACCTGGTGATCGTGGTGGCCAAGACCGACCCCACGGCCAAGGGCAGCAAGGGCATCAGCCTGATCGTGGTCGAGCGGGACATGCCGGGCTTCGAGCGCGGGCGCAATCTGGACAAGATCGGGATGAAGGCGCAGGACACCGCCGAACTGTTCTTCGCCGACGTCCGGGTGCCGGTGGCCAACCTGCTCGGCGAGGAGAACCGCGGCTTCTACCACCTGATGAACAACCTGCCGCAGGAGCGCCTGGGCATCGCGAGCGCGGCGGTCGCCGGCGCCGAGACGGTCTTCGCGCACACCCTGGAGTACGTCAAGACCCGTACCGCGTTCGGCCGCCCGATCGGCTCGTTCCAGAACACCAGGTTCGAATTGGCGGAGATGGACACCGAGTTGGACATCGCGCGCACGTATGTCGACGACTGCGTCATGAAGCACATCGCGGGCGAGCTGGACGCGGTCGCGGCCTCGAAGGCCAAGTGGTGGACCACCGACCTGCAAAAGCGCGTGGTCGACCGATGTCTGCAACTGCACGGCGGCTACGGCTACATGCTGGAGTACCCGGTGGCCAAGGCGTTCATCGACACGCGCGTGCAATCGATCTACGGGGGGACGAACGAGATCATGAAGGAAATCATCGGCCGCTCCCTCGGCATCTGAAGCGGAGTGCGAACATGACGCAGAGTCCCCTGGCCGAGGCATTGCGGCCGGAAGCCATCACGGCCTGGCTGGCCGAGCGGACCGAGGTGCGCGCACCGCTCGGCTTCGACCTCGTGCTCGGCGGTCGCTCCAACCTCACCTACGTGGTCTCGGACGCCGACGCGCGCCGCTGGGTGCTGCGTCGGCCGCCGTTGGGGCACGTGCTCGCGACCGCGCACGACATGGGCCGCGAGCACCGGATCCTGGCCGCGCTCGGTTCCGGACGCACCGACGTGCCGGTACCGCCGGTGCTCGGCCTCTGCACGGACGACACGGTCAACGGTGCGCCGTTCTTCGTGATGGACTTCGTCGACGGGCACGTGATCCGCTCCGCCGAGGACGCGACGAAGCTGCTCACGCCGCAGGCCCGACAGCGGGCCGGAGAGCAGCTCGCGGACGTGCTCGCCGCGATCCACGCGGTGGACGTGGACGCGGTGGGCCTGGGCGAACTCGGCCGTCGCGAGGACTACATCGGGCGCCAGTTGCGCCGCTGGCATCGCCAGTGGGAGGCCACCCGGGTGCCCGGGATCGAGGCGATCGACGAGGTGCACGACGCGCTCGCGGCATCCGTACCGCCGCAGCAGGGCGCCACGATCGTGCACGGCGACTTTCGGCTCGACAACGTGATCCTGGGCCCGGACGGCACGGTGCGGGCCGTCCTGGACTGGGAGCTGTGCACGCTCGGCGATCCGCTCGCGGACGTGGGCACCACGCTCATGTACTGGGTCGAGGCGGGCGAGGACGGCGCGTTGTTGCCCGCCGACGGCACCGCGAGCGAGGGCTTCGTCGACCGGGCCGCGTTCGCCGCGCGTTACGCGGCGGCCACCGGTCGGGATCTGTCGCACATCCGCTGGTACCAGGCGTTCGCGTGCTGGCGGCTCGCGTGCATCCTGGCCGGCGTGCTCGATCGCTACACCGCCGGCGCGATGGGCGACCAGGACGCGGCCGGCCGGTTCACCGCCGACGGCCTGCGCGCGCTGGCCGAGCGCGCGCGGGAGATCCTCGCGCACGCCTGACCGCCGTCCGGGTGGCGTTGCCGCGGAAAGGTGAGCGCGCGACATCCGGGTGGTATGGGGCCCTCCACATCCGGATCCGGTGACGAGGAGGGCCCATGGCCGACGCTGAGCCGAAGGGCGTCGTGGTCGGCGTGGACGGGTCGGAGCCCGCCCGGCGGGCGCTGGACTGGGCGATGACCGAGGCCGAGCTGCGCGGCCTGCCGCTGTACGTGGTGACCGCGCAGCCCGCGACCCCCGGGTATGTGCTCCCGGCGCCCGACCCGAACTTCCAGGAGGACCTCGAGCGGGTGCTCGCCGAACTGCGGATCCGTACCGAGACCACGTTCGCCGAGGTGAACGGCGAACGCGAGCGGCCGTTCGGCGGGCGTGCGGAGGTCCAGGTGTACTCGGGGACGGCGACCGAGGTGCTGCTCGGGATGTCCGAGCGGCACGAAATGGTCGTGGTGGGCTCGCGCGGTTCCGGCGGCTTCTCCCGCCTGCTGCTCGGCTCGGTCAGCACGGCGGTGGTGCACCACGCGGCGTGCCCGGTGCTCGTGGTGCGCGGCTGACCGGCGCGAAGCGTGTGAGTGGGCCGGAGAGAGCGAACCCGGGAGACCGGGCTCGGCGCGGTGCGGCTCGGCTCAGGAAAGCGGTGCGGCTCAGCTCAGGAAAAGGGTGTCCAACTCGTCCTGCGTGAACGGCTTCCCGGGCAGCGGGGAGGAGTGTCCCGCGTGCAGGCCGTCGAGCAGGATCTCCAGATACCGTCCGGCGATGGTCAACCGCTGTGGATGCGGAAGCCCGGACGGGGGCAACAGGCACGACATCATCAGCGAGATGTCGGCGTCCGAGACGTCCGCCCTGAGCAACCCGCCGGCCTTGGCCCGATCGACCAATACGCCTACCGCGTCGTTCAGTTCGGCACGTGAGGAACTCATCTCCTCGGTCACCGGAACCCGGCCGCTGAGCGCGGGGAACAGCCGCCCGGCACCTGAGCCGACCGCGCGACGTAAGTAGCGCGCGAGGGCGGACCACGCGTCCGGCTCCTCGTCCAGCGCGTTGATCGCCTCGGCGGTGAGCCGATTGGTCTCGGCGATCATGATCCGCTGGACCAGCGCCTCCTTGCCGGTGAAGCGGCGGTAGATGGTGCCCACCCCGACCCCGGCGCGGCGGGCTATCTCCTCCATCGGAGCGTCGTAGCCCAGCTCGCCGAACACCTCGCGGGCCGCGCGGAGCACCTGTTCCAGATTGCGTCGGGCGTCGGTGCGCAACTGCGGCGACGGCTCGGCCGGCCGGCTTCGTTGCGGCTTGCGAGCCGGCGGGATCGTCGTCGTGTGCCGACCCCCGATGCCGTCGCCGGTGTCCTGTGTCTTCGTGGTACGCGTACGCGAAGCGCCGCTCATAGCGTCTCCCCCGAAAGGCAAGTGTGTCGATTCCCCCACCAGACCCCGCTTTGCCCAGGGCGTCGAGACTACCCGAACCGACCCCGCCCCAGAAGCGGAATCCGACAGCACGGTTGTGAAGATATCGCTGACCGCTGACGTCTCGTCACCAACCGTGCGGGGCACGCAAACCCGATGAACATCTGTCTGTGGCCGCCGGAAAGGGGCAGAGTGGGACGCATGACGACCTCGACTCGGCCCGAGCGCATCCTGATCGTCGGCGGCGGCTACGTCGGCATGTACACGGCCCTTCGCCTGCAACGGAAACTCAAGGCGGGAGAGGCGACGGTGACCGTCGTCGAACCGCAGTCGTACATGACCTACCAGCCCTTCCTCCCCGAGGCCGCGGCCGGCGCCATCTCGCCGCGGCACGTGGTGGTCCCGCTGCGCTCGGTGCTGCCCAAGTGCCGCATCGTGACCGGGACCGTGGAGCACGTGAACCACGCGAAGCGGACCGCGACCATCGAACTGCTCGGCGGCGAGACCTACGACGCCTCCTACGACCTGCTCGTGGTCGCGCCCGGCTCGGTGGCGCGCACGCTGCCGATACCCGGCCTGGCCGAGTGGGGCATCGGCTTCAAGACCGTCGAGGAGGCCATCGCTCTGCGCAACCACGTGCTCGAGCAGATGGACACCGCCTCCTCGACCCGGGATCCCTCGATCCGCGACCACGCGTTGACCTTCGTCTTCGTCGGCGGCGGCTACGCGGGCGTGGAGGCGCTCGCGGAGCTGGAGGACATGGCCCGCTACGCGTGCCGGTACTACGACAACATCACTCCGGCGGACATGCGCTGGATCCTGGTCGAGGCATCGCCGCGGATCCTGCCCGAGGTGGGCGAGGACATGGGCCGGTACACCGTCGCCGAACTGCGCCGGCGCGGCATCGACGTACGGCTGAACACCCGGCTGGAGTCGGCCCGCGACCGGCACGTGGTGCTCTCGGACGGCACCGAACTCGACGCGAGCACGCTGGTGTGGACGGCGGGCGTCAAGCCCAGCCCGATGTTGATCGCCACCGACCTGCCGCTGGACGACAAGGGCCGGCTCAAGGCGCGCGCGACGCTGGAGGTGGACGGCGTCCCCGGCGTGTGGACGGCGGGCGACTGCGCGGCGGTGCCCGATCTGACCAAGCCGGGCGAGGAGTTCACCGGCCCGAGCGCGCAGCACGCGGTGCGCCAGGCGCGTGTGCTCGCCGACAACATCATCGCCACACTGCGTGAACAGCCGCAGCGGCAGTACCGGCACAAGCACGCCGGTTCGGTGGCCTCGCTGGGCCTGCACAAGGGCGTCGCGCAGGTGTACGGGATCAAGACCAAGGGCCTTCCGGCGTGGTTCATGCACCGCACCTATCACCTCAGCCGGGTGCCCACGCTGAACCGCAAGATGCGGATCATGGCCGAGTGGACGCTGTCCCTGATGTTCCGGCGCGAGATCGTCTCGCTGGGTTCGATCGAACACCCGCGCGCCGAATTCGAGTACGCCACCCGAGGCGACCGCAAGCCCACCAGGTAGGCATGAACGACCGGCGGGCTCGTAGGCTGCCGTGGTGCCCGAGGGTTGAGTGTCTCGCGACCGGGTCCCGTACATTGCCACAGCGCACTCCTGTGGTACCCCGAACGGGGGCCCGGTCACGGGACGTGATTCCCTCACGGCCGACTTTCGCCCACACTGGTGATGTCACCTGCGGTAAACCTCCATGCGCTTTGCGTGAACGAACTCCCTAGGAAGCGAGCGGTTGAACATCACTCGGTGGGGCGCCCGGCTGGCCGGTGACCGGCGGCGCTCGGTGCCGGCGGCACGCAGCCAGGAATCGAACGACACCTTCCCGTTGCGCGACGTGCTGGCCCACGCGCCCGCGCTGATCGCGGTCACCCGAGGGTCGAACCACGAGCTGTGTTACGTCAACGACGCCTACCGGGCGGTCTTCGGCGCGCGCAGATCGGGCGTTCCGGCCCGGGACGCGTTGCCCGAGTTGGCCGAGCACGGGCTGCTGACGCTGATGGATCAGGTCTACCGGACCGGGCGCGGGCGGACGGTGCGCGCCCGCCGCGTCGACCATCGCGGCGAGACGTATCCCGGCATGCCGGAGAGCGAGCGCAAGCACGGCTACTACACGTTCGTCTGCACGCCGGTACGACCCGAGGCGGCCGGGCGCGGCGGCGACACGCGGGGCGTGCTGGTCTTCGCGGTCGACGTCACCGACCAGGTGCAGGCCACCGACCGGCTGCGGGAGAGCGAGCGGCGGCACCGGCAGGCCGCGGTCACCCTGCAACGCAGCCTGCTGCCGCAGCGGCTGGAGAACCCCGACGACCTGATCGTGGCCGCGAAGTACCTGCCCGGCGGCACGGACGCCGCGGTGGGCGGCGACTGGTACGACGTGATCACCCTGGGCGCGGGCCGCACCGCGCTGGTGATCGGCGACGTGATGGGTCGGGGCGTGCGCGCCGCTGCGGTGATGGGTCAACTGCGCACGGCGGTCCGGGCGTACGCGCGGTTGGACCTGCCGCCGCACGAGATCCTGCAACTGCTCGACGAGACCGCGATGGAGATCGACGCCACCCAGATCGCCACCTGCGCGTACGCGGTCTACGACCCGGGGGAGGGCGTGCTGACCTATTCGACGGCGGGCCACCTTCCGCCGCTGGTCCGCGACGGCGAGGACGTGATCCACAAGCTCGACGACGCGAACGGGCCGCCGCTGGGCACGGGTGCGAGTTGGCCGCACACCTCCGGCCGGATCACCCTGGACCCGGGCTCGACGGTGGTGCTGTACACCGACGGCCTGGTCGAGCGCCGGGGCGAGGACTTGGACGAGGGCATCGACACGCTGGGCGCCGCGCTGTTGTCGTCGGTGGGCGAACCCGAGGCGGTCCGCGACCATCTGATCGCGCACATGCAATTGCCCGAGGAACACGACGACGACATGGCCATGCTCGTGCTGCAACTGCCGCGTCGGGAAGGCGCCCAGGCCCGGCTGTTCCGGACCGCGTCGCTGGACCTGCTCGGCGGCAGCGAGGTGGCCGCGCGTGGCCGGGCGTTCACGTCGGGCGTGCTGGCGAGCTGGCAGGTCGGCGAGGAACTGCGCGAGTTGGGCGTGCTCGCGGTCAGCGAGTTCGTCGCGAACGCGCTCACCCACGGGGCCGCGCCGATGCGGTTGCGCCTTCGGCGCACCGACAAGCGGTTGATCGTCGAGGTCTCGGACGCGGACGATCACGTGCCGCGGCGGAGGCGGGCCGCGGCCGACGACGAGAGTGGGCGTGGGGTGGCGATCGTGGCGACGATCGCGAAGTCGTGGGGGAGTCGGCTCACGGACGAGGGCAAGACGGTCTGGTGCGAGTTCCCGTTGGGGTGATGGGGTTTTTGGCCTCATGCGCCGGCCGGGCTGGGTGGCCTCAAGCGCCGGCCGGGCTGGATTGGTTTTGGCTGACCTTGGGCGGTGGGTTGCTTTGGGGTGGCCTCAAGCGCCGGCCGGGCTGAGTGGCCTCATGCGCCGGCCGGGCTGAGTGGCCTCATGCGCCGGCCGGGCTGAGTTGGCGTCATGTGCCGGCCGGGGTTGAGGTTGGTGGTCAGGCTGTGAGGGCCTGGGGGGTGGGGTGGGGGGTGGATTCGGCGATTATTGTGCCGTTTTGGGTGGGGTTGAGGGTGTGGCGCATGCGTAGGGCGAGTGCGGTGATCAGGAGTGAGCAGGCCATCAGGGCGGCCAGGTAGGGGCCGTACAGGCCGGCGCCGACCATGACGCCGGCGAAGGCCGGACCCGCGGCCATGGCGAGTTGCTTCACCAGGGACTGGGCCGCGTTGTACTGGCCGAGCAGGTGCGCGGGTGCCAGGTCCGCGACCATCGGCCCCAGGGTCGGCGCGAGCAACGACTCGCCCACGCCGAGCAGCGCGAACGTGATGATGATGGTGACCGCCGCCGCGACCTTGTCGCCGTGCACCAGACCGGACACCGCGGTCACGATCCAGGCGAGCAGCCAGACCAGGCCGGTGGCCGCGATCACCGTGCTGCGCCGGCGGCGCTGGGTGATCCGCAGGACGGTGAGCTGACCGAGCACGATCACCGCGGTGTTGGCCGCGAGCGCGACGCCCAGCATGCTCGGTGAGATCCGGCTGACCTCGGTCGCGAACGCGGCCAGGCCCGACTCGAACTGGCCGTAGCAGGTGAAGAAGATGACCGCGCTGACCACGCACAGCCGGACCATCGCGCGGTCTCGCAGCAGATGCCGGAAACCCGCGCCCGGCACCGTCCCGGCCGGCGCGGCAGGCACCGCGGGCAGCCGGACCGTTCCGCACACCGCGCCGAGCACCAGGAACATCGTGGTCTCGATGGCGAACAGCAGGGTGAAGCTGGCCGGCCGCGACGGGTCGACGATCAGGCCGCCGATCAACCCGCCGATGCCCAGGCCCAGGTTGTTGAAGGTGAACTGGAGCGCGAACGCGCGAGCGCGGGTCGGCGCCGTCGTGCACCGCACGATCATCGTCGCCAGCGCGGGCTGGATCGCGGCCACGCCGGCTCCGAGCAGCGCGGCGCCCACCATCACCGGCAGCTCGCCGCGGGCCAGACCCAGGGTCAGCGCGCCGAGCGCGGCCACCACCGAGCCGACCGCGACCACCGGGCGGGGGCCGCGCCGGTCGATCGCCGGACCGACCATCGGGAGCGCGCACAGCGCGGCGATGGCGAGCACGCTGAACATCAGGCCGGCCTGACCGGCCGACAGCTCTCGTACCCGCGTCACGTACACGAACAGGAACGGCACCGTGAAACCGCTGCCGAACGCACTGAGCGCGTTACCGAGCTGGATCCGACGCAGAGCGCCCTGGGTCGCCATCACACACCTCCCGACTACCGGTCGCGCGGGCCGGCCGCTCCGGCCCACGGGGATCGGTCCGCAGGCCGGGCTCGGGCGTACGGAGGCGTGCGAGAGCAGCCGAGCCGACCGTCGCCGGCCCGGGGCATGCCCGAGTCCGGCGGCGGGGGACCGCCTGTATCCGCGTCGAGGCAGGTGCGCCGGGGGCGACCGGAGTCCAGGGCGCGCCTGGTCCGGGCCCACGCCGGCGTCGCCGCCGTGCCTGATCCGAAGAGTCCGAGTCCTCAAGCCTGAAGACTTCAGAGCTAAACTATACGGATCTATAGCGTCGCCGTCCAACGCCTTGTGTCGCGACAGCCCGGAGACGGCGGCCGAGCGGGCCGAAGATGCGATACTTCCGGGCATGACAGAGGGGGCCGAGCAGGCAACAGCGGACGAAGGCGACATCGAGGAGTACCTCGCCGTCTTCCAGCGCGAGTTCCCCGAGGTGGACCCGCAGGTCGAGACGATCGTGGCGGCGCTGTCCAAGCTCAACCGCCGGATGAACGTCGCGTACGGCCGCCAACTCACCGCGCTGGGCATCACCAACGCCGAGTGGGAGGTGCTCAAGGCCCTGGTGCTGGTCGGCCGCCCCTACCGGCTCAGCCCCGGCGACCTGGCCCGCCGGTTGGGCCTGACCCCGGCGGCGATGACCCATCGGCTGGACCGGATGGTCGCCGAGGCGCTGGTCACCAGAACCCGGGACGAGCAGAACCGGGTGCGGGTGATCGTCGAACTGACCACGACCGGTCGGGATGTGTGGCTGCGCGTGGTGCGCGAGGCCGCGGTCTTCGAGGCCGGTCTGCTCCAGGACCTGGGTCCGGCCGAGCGGCACGCGCTCGCGGCCGGCCTGCGCGGCATGCTCGCGCGGGTCGAGGAATCCCAGCCGGACGCGGGCGGGCGCCTGGACACGGAGTGATCCGGCGGGCTCCGAGCGCTGCCACGCTCGGGTGCGCCGCCACGGCGGGACCGGACGAGAAGGGGACCGGATACATGCGAGTGCGCATTCCGAGGCAACGCGGCGACATCGAGCGGCTGGACCGACCGCTGCCCGAGGGACTGTCCAGACCGGCGCCGCGCATCCTGCGCGCGCCGCGCCCGAGGGCCCCGCGCCCGGCCGAGGACCCACTGCTGGACTACCGCCTGGTGGTCACCCGCACGCTGATCCGGCACCGGCCCGCCGAGGCCGGCGAGTGCGGTTGCGGCGTGCCCGTACCGTGCCCGGTCCGGGCGCACGCGGCCCGGCTCCTGGAATGGGTCTGACCCGATACGGATCCGACGCGACCCGCTCTGAAGTCTTGTGCGCGAAGCTTCAGGGAAGCGGGTCGCCGGCCCGCCGGAAACGGGTGACCATCGGCTGGAGCAGCCACACCCACAGGATCAGCACCGCGAGCGGGATCGCCACGGACAACGCCCAGGAACGGCCGAACAGGTAGTCCACGACCAGCAGGATCGCCGAGATCATGGCCACCGCGAGGGCGACCGCGCCGGCGATCCCGTAGCGGTTCGACCGCCTGAGCAGGACGTCCTTGAGGCCGCCCCGGAAGAGCAGTCGATGCTGGACGGCCGGCGCGATGAAGCACACCGAGGACAGCGCGGTCGATATCAACGCCACCAGGAAGACGTCCTTCTGGAACTCGGTCACCCGCGCGAAGCCCTGCGCGAAGGGCACCGTCAGCAGGAACGCGTACATGAACTGCACACCCGGGAGCGCGATGCGCAGCCCTTGGAGCAACTCGTTCAGTTCGCGGTCCAGTCGTTCCTTCGACGTTTCGTCCATGGTGGGCTGCTGCCCCGAAGAAACGTTTCACACCCTCTCCCGGCACCGCGAAATCACCTGCCCGCGGCGCCGGCGCGACGTTAGGGTGTCGTCCATGCACCGCGACTGGTCGATCTGCCCGCCGCCCCGCCACTGAGCGGGGTGTCCCCGGGTCCGATCCGACAGTCCGGGTCGCGGCCCCTGCCCGACCTGGCCCGAACCGGTGCCGCCCCGCTCCGACGTTGTCCTGTTGGCGTCGAAGTCGGAGCCATTCCATGTCTGTTCGTACCTTCGTGCACGCTGCCCGGAACACCCGATCCGGGCTCGATCTGTTCGTCCTCGCCGGAGTCCTGTGGGGCACCGGCGGGATCGCCGGCGCGGTCCTGGCCGGCCGCGCCGGCCTGCACCCGGTGGCCATCGCGGCCTACCGGCTGCTCGCCGGCGGTCTGCTGATCACCGGCTACGCGCTGGCCACGGGGCGGCTGCGGGTACGCCGCCCGAGCCGGGCCGAGCTCGCCCGGATCGCGAGCGCCGGCGCGCTGTTCACGGTGTTCCAGGCCGCCTACTTCGCGGCCGTGGTGGCCGGCTCGGTGAGTCTGGCCACGCTCACCACCATGGTCGCGGTACATCTCATGGTCACCGTCGGCACGGCCGTGCGCGAGCGGCGCCGACCCGGCCGGATCGTGCTCGCGAGCCTTGCCGCCGCCGCGCTGGGTCTGGTCCTGCTGCTCGGCACACCCGCGGGCGGCGCGGGCGGCGCGCTCGTCGGTACGGGCTTCGCGCTGGTGGCCGCCGGTGGGTTCGCGGTGCTGACCCTGGACTCCCGACCGGCCCTGCCCACGCTCGATCGGGTCGCGGTGACCGGCCTCGGATTCCTCTTCGGGGGTTGTCTGTTGCTGCCCGCGGGGCTGGTGGTCGGGATGACCGTGCCGATGCGCGCCGACGTCCTGGGCGCGGTGGTCTTCCTGGGCGTGCTGCCCACCGGGGCGGCGTACGTGGCCTACTTCACCGCGCTCGGCCGCGCGCACCCGGCCGGCGCCGTCGTGGCGGTGCTGCTCGAGCCGCTGACCGCGACCGTGCTCTCCGCGCTCCTGCGCGGTGAGCGACTCGGTCCGGTGCAACTGCTCGGTGCACTCCTCGTGCTGACCTCGATCGCCGTACACCGACGCGCGGCCGGCCTGCCGGCCCGCGACTGAACCCACGCGGCCCCGTCGGCCCTTCGGGCGGAACCATCCCGAACCACCCGCCCCGCACCCGTTTCTCGGCTAGCGTGCCGGCACACGGAGGAGGTGCCATGAACGTGTCCGAGGATGTGTCCGACGGGGCCGCGTGTTCACCGTTCGACCCGACCGCGCTGCCGGCGACGGGGGGTTACTACAAGAAGCTCCCACCCACGCCGTGCACCTACGAGACGGCGCCGTTACCGGCCGAGGCGGTCGACGGCCACCCGATCGTCTGCAAGAACCGCGCGTGCAAGTACTACCGCAAATCCGACAAGGTGGAATACAAGTCCGGCCCACGCGCCTACCGCTGCGAAGAATGCATGACCTGGACGGACTGAAACCGTCACCCGGAGCTGGCGACATCTCGGCCCGGCCGGCGTCCGCGGCCACTCCATGGCATCGACCAGCCCAGCCAACCGCCGGCCGAGTCCCATCAGGGCCATGCGGCCACGAACATGGTGGGTCGGGCCGATCGCCGGGTGACCGTGCGGCCACGCGGCGACCAGGCCCGGCCACGTTCGGGGGCGTCCTCGACGAGGACGCAAGCGCATCATTCCCCGTCGGGGAGCCGCTGATTCCGTTTCGGGGCCAGTGAATTCGGCGATTGTGCCGGTGCGTTCGCGATCGCGGCCGCCGCCGGCGCACGCGCGGCCCTCGCCGCCATCCGGCGCAACCACCACCGGAACACGCACCCCGCCGCGATCAGGAGGAGCAGCACCACGAAGCCGAAGGACACCCAGAACGCGGTGGGGGTGGGCAACTGCCCCGGCGGGGTGTCCGGCCACGCGCGCGGCAGGTCGTCGGGCGTGCCGAACACCGAGCGCATGGCGAGCGCCGACCGGCGGTAGGTGACCCCGTCCGGCCAGTCCTTGCCGCTCGCCAGCGCGGCCAACCCGGTGGAGAGCCAGATCACCGCGGTGCCCGCGATCAGCAGCAACAGGCCCGCGATCAGCAGACCGTCCGGCACGCCACGCGAGGGCGCCCGGCCCGGCGTGGGCAGGCGCGGTTCCGGCGGTTGTCCGGGCGAGCCCATCTACGCCGCCGGATCGTCGGCCAACGCCGCCTCGGCGCGCACCCGTTCCTCCACCGCGTCCTCGGTCATCGCGCGGTCGGTGTAGACCATCGGCCGCTCGGTGTCGGTGATCAGGTGCTTGACCACCTGTACGTTGCCGTTCACGTCCCACACCGCGATACCCGGGGTCAGCGTCGGGATGATCTCCACCGCCCACCGGGGCAGGCCGAGCACCTTCCCGGTCGCGCGTGCCTCGTCCGACTTCTGCATGTACACGGTTCTGGTCGAGGCCATCTTCAGGATCGCCGACGCCTCCTTGGCCGCCGCGCCGTCCACCACGTCGGAGAGGTGGTGGACGACCGCGACGAAGGACAGACCCAGCCGACGGCCGAACTTGAGCAGGCGCTGGAAGAGTTGGGCCACGAACGGGCTGTTGATGATGTGCCACGCCTCTTCGACCAGGAAGATGCGCTTGACCCGGTCCGGGCGGATCCAGGTGTGCTCCAGCCACACGCCGACGATCGCCATCAGGATCGGCATCGCGATCGAGTTCCGGTCGATGTGCGACAGGTCGAAGATGATCAGCGGCGAGTCCAGGTCGATGCCGTCCGTGGTCGGCCCCTCGAACATGCCCTTGAGGTCGCCGTCGGTGAGCCGGTCCAGGACCAGCGCGACGTCCAGACCCCAGACCCGGACGTCCTTGACGTCCAGGCTGAGCAGTTCGCACGACTCGGGGGTCGGATTGCGCAACGCCTCGACGATGTCCGGGAGGATCGGCTGCCGCCCGTGCACGGTGCGCATCACGTGCGTGTGCGCGGCCTTGAGCGCGTAGCCGGCGCGCTCCTGGAGCGCGTGGCCCATGGCCACCTCGATGATGGTGCGCAACAGCGCCAGTTGGCCGGTGACGGCGATCGCCGGGTCCAGCGGGTTGAGCCGGACCGCGTCGCCGGAGAGGTCGTTGGGGTCCAGTCGGACCGGCTTGACGCCCAACGCCTCGGCGATCAGGTTCCACTCGCCGACGCCGTCCTCGCCCTGCGCGTCCAGGACCACCACTTGGCGGTCGCGAAAACGCAGCTGGCGCAGCACGTAGGTCTTCTCCAGCGCCGACTTGCCGTTCCCGGACTCGCCCAGGACCAGCCAGTGCGGTGCGGGCAGTTGCTGGCCGTAGAGCTGGAAGGGGTCGTAGATGTAGCCCTTGCCGGAGTACACCTCGCGGCCGATGATCACGCCCGAGTCGCCCAGCCCGGGTGCGGCCGTGGGCAGGTAGACCGCCTGGGCCTGGCCGGTGGACGTACGCACCGGCAGCCGCTGGGTCTCGTTGCGGCCGAAGATGATGCCGGAGAAGCCCTGGGTCAACGCGGACATCAGACCTGACACGTGATCACCTCATCCCTTGGTCGCGGCCACTGTCGTGGCCGCCGACGCTCACTTGCGAATGCCCGTCGCGAACGGCAGCGTGTTGACGAACGCGCGGTGCTGCTCGCGGTCGCACCACTCCAGCTTGAGGAAGCACTTGCCCGCCGACGCGCGGATCGTGCGCTTGTCCCGGGAGAGTTGGTCGGGATTGCGCGAGGACACCGTGATGTAGCCGACGATGTTCACTCCCGCCGCGCCGCCCGCCAAGTCCTCGCCGCGCTGGTCGACCCGGCCGGTGTGGGCCATGTCGCGCGGGTCGACCACCCGGTTCATCTTGGCCGCGCGGGCCGCGTCCGCGTCGTCGTTGGTCTTCTCGGTGAGCATGCGCTCGATCGCCACGTCGGTGGGTTCCAGGTCCATCGTGACGGCGACGGTGCGGATCACGTCCGGGGTGTGCACCAGGAGCGGGGCCAGGAAGTTGACGCCGACCGGGGTCAGCGGCCACTCCTTGATCCACGCGGTGGCGTGGCACCACGGTTCGGCCGAATCCGACTCGCGGGTCTTGGCCTCCAGGTAGTTCTGGTGCGTCGCGTCCAGCTCGGCCGGCCACGCGTAGCGCGCCTGCATGCCCTCGAACGCGTCGATCTGGTGCTCGGGGTCGTACATCGAGTGGATCAGCGAGGACAGCCGGGCCTCGTTCAGCGGTTGCCGGACCCGGATGTCCGCCTCGGTCAACCGGGCGCAGACGTCGGTGAGTTCACGTGCCATCACCACGCCGATGCCCTTGTCGCCCTTGCCCATCACGTTCGCCTCGGCGGCCAGCTCCCGGGTGTAGTGCATGCACGCGATCAGGTAGGCCCGGTGCTGCTCGGAGGAGGTGGAGACCATCGACTGGAGCTGCTCGTAGGAGTCCTGGACCCACAGCGGCGCCTTGTGGTCGCCGCGCCGGGCCACGTCCTTGGCGTGCGCGTCCGGGTCGGCGGGCAGCGTCCGGGCCAGCACCTGCAACCGGGTGACGAAACCGTCGCCGTTGGCCACGTGCTTGAGCAGCGTGCCGAACCGCTCGACCAGCGCCTCCTGGTCCTCCGAGTCGCGCAGCCCCACACCCGGGCCCTCGATCTCGACGGCGGCGGTGACCGTGCGCCGTTCCAGGTGCAGCAGCACGGTCAGGTCGTCCGGGCCGAACGGCACACTCGACCAGGTCACCCGGCCGACCCCGGGCGGGGCGCCGACCGCGACACCCTGGCCGGTCAGCCTGGTGCCCGCCTCGGTGACCGCGGACCGGTACTTCGCGCCGCGCTTGAGCGTGCGCTTGTAGGTGCGGTTGATCTCCCACCACTTGTAGAACGTGCGCTTCTTGTACGGCATGTACACGGCGCCGAACGCGAGCAGTGGGAAGCCGACCAGACCGGCGATGCGGATCACCAGGACGGGCACCAACAGGCCCCACATCAGGGCGAGTCCGCCGGCCGCGATGATCAGGAAGATCTCACCGGGCTCGCGGTTCTTGCCGATGACGGCGGTGGGTTTGGCCTTGCCGATCAGGAAGGTCCGCCGTCGGGCGACCGGTTGCGTAGTCATTACTCTTTACCGTTCCTCGCGTGAGGCGTTGCCGCGGGGTTGGCCGGAGGCGTCGGTGCCGGAGTCGGGGCGCCGCCCGATCCGCCGCCCCTGGTGCCATGGGCCGCAATGCCCGACGATACGGCGTTCGCGGTCACCGGGGCAGAGCCGGAACCGGTCGATCCCCGCGAGGCGTGCGCCTGGATGCCCTGCTTCACGTACGTGGCCGGGCCGTTGACCATGGACGCCGGACCCGCCGACTGCATCGCCTTGCGGCTGCTGTGCAGCGAGGCCATGTCGTCGCCGATGCTGGGGACGAAACGATAGATGAGCACGCTCGCGAAGATGGACAGGAACAGGATCGCCAGGCCCGAGAGCACCGACGAGAACGCGTCGTCCTTGCCGCCGGCGGTGACCGCCGTGGCCAATCCGAGCACGATCACGATCACCGGTTTGGCGAGCAGTACCGCGATCATGATCCCGGCCCAGCGCCGGACGTGGTGCCACATCGCCTTGTCCACCAGACCCGAGTACACCGCCGTGCCCAGGATCGCGCCGACGTACAACATCGCGGCACGGACCAGGAGTTCGACCCACAGCACGGCCGCGGCGGCCATCGAGAGCAAGGACACGAAGATGAGCATCACCGGCCCGCCGCCGAGGTCGCTCGCGGGATCGAGCGCCTTGGAGAAGCCGCCGAGGAACTTGTTGGTGTCCTGTTGGGTACCGGTGGCGATGGCCGCGGTGACCGCGTCGGTCATCGAGACGGCCAGATACAGCATCAGCGGCGTGAACGCGGACGCGATCACCGCGAGCCACAGGTAGCCGACCGCCTCGCTGATCGCGGTGCCGATCGGGACCCCGCGCACGGCGCGCTTGGCGACCGCGAGTATCCACAGGATCAGCGTGAGGAACGTGGACGCGGCGAACACCACCGCGTACTGGCGCAGGAAGCCGGGGTTGGTGAAGTCCACCTGCGTGGTGTCGTTGACCGCGCCGGCGAGCTTGTCGATGATCCAGGTGGCCGCGTCGGCGCAGCCCTTGGCGATCGAGCCGAGCGGGTCGGTGACGGTACCCAGCGTGCCGGTGCCCGGAGCGCTGGGGCCGCCGTTGTTGCAGATGTCCTTGGCGGGGCCGGTGAGCAGGTCGCACTCCGGCTTGCTCGCGGGTGCGCTGGGAGCGGGTGTACCGCCGGGCGGTGTGGTGGCGCCCGGTGTGGGCTCGGCCCACGCGCGGCCGGCGCCGAGCACGACGACGGTCCAGGCCGCGGTCAGTGTCCCGCCGAGGGTCAGGAATCGGTTGCGAAGGCTGCGGCGTTCCCGGTCAGCGTGCATGGCGCAATTCCCCGAACTCCCCGTCGGCCTTGGCGATGTCGTTGGCGCTGGACGGATCCTGTAGCCCGGAGACCGGAGTCGGGCCCTCCTTCTGACTGAACTCGACCAGCTTCCAGTCGCCGTTCACCCACGACAACTTCATCGTGGTGGTGTTCCACGCCTCGGCCACCGGCTTGGTGGAGCCGGGTCCGGCCAGGCCCACCACGCCGACACTCCAGACCTCGACGGTCGCCGAAGCGGCAGCGAAGACAACGGACTTGGTGCCCATCGGAACGGCCCGACAAACGAAGGTCTGTCCCTTGGGCGGCGAGCCGTCCGGTTGCAGGCCGAATGTCGTGGTCTGCGTGCGGTAGGTCTGGTCGGCGCGCGCGAGCAGACCGTCCCGGACCGCCGGGTCGGTGACCGTGGTGATGATCGCGGTGCGCGGCTGGGCCCGGAACATCCGGTCCGAGCCGAACGCGACGACGAAGTTCGCCGCGGCGGACTGGGCGCCCTCCGCGGTCTGCGGGTAGCCGACCGGCACACCCGACTCGACGCGTTCGGGCAACTGGGCGGCGGACAGCGGTGGTCCGCTCGACGCCTCGGGCGCGGCGGAGGTCTTCGCGGCGTCCCCCGTGGTGGAACCGTCGTCCTCGTCCGAGCGGTTGGCGGCGAACAACAGGGAAACGATCACCACGGCGACCACCACGACCACACCGATCCCGGACAGTATGGGGTTGCGTCTGGGCTCCGGATCCTCCGGTGAGGAGGTGGGTCTGGGCAGCCGGGTACGCGTGACCGGTTCCTCGTCGCTCATGGCCTGTCCCCCTTACCGCGGCAGGCCGGAAGATACGGACGACCCGCGCGCACAACACTGTCCCCGGCGGCGGAGCGCCGCCGGGTTCGGTTGCAGCCGGAACGATCTTCCCAGACGGGAACTCATTCCGGTGGCACCGCGCTGTTGCGTGAACACAGGCTCGATTGTCCGGTAAAGGAACCGGAATTGCTGCTTTGCCTCGAATGCGGAATGGGGCATTCCGGTTTCGGGGCGCACGGCACACC
The DNA here is from genome assembly GCF_044460165.1 of Embleya sp. NPDC050154. Classification (NCBI taxonomy): domain Bacteria; kingdom Bacillati; phylum Actinomycetota; class Actinomycetes; order Kitasatosporales; family Streptomycetaceae; genus Embleya; species Embleya sp. NPDC050154. The sequence goes on along the minus strand of NZ_JBITJP010000008.1, from coordinate 233,749 downwards.
GAAGTGCGCCGCGCCCGGGATGAAACACCACGGGATTCGCCACCTTGGGACGGCAGGGTGCGAATCGGTCTAGATCGCCATTCCGTACACGATCGTGAACAGCGTCCCGAGCGATCCGATGATGAAGACACCGGTCAGGCCGGCGATGATGAGGCCCTTGCCCTGCTCCGCGCTGAACGTGTCGCGCATCGCGGTGGCACCTATGCGCTGCTTCGCCGCGCCCCAGATGGCCAGGGCCAGACAAAGCAGCAGTGCGACGGCCATGATCACCTCGACCATGATCCGGGCCTCCGCCCCCAGCTTCGCGAACGGGCCCCAGTCCGGAGCTATCCCGCCGATGATCGTATTGATGTCGCCATTGCCTTCGCCAAGAAACACGTTGTTCACCGCCCCCGAGGTCGGGCTTTTGGTTGCCTCCGGTCGCATTCGACCGGAGGAGTGGTCGTTCGTTTATTGTGCTGTGGGGAAGCCGATCGGGCTACCACCTCGGCAAGTGTGTCTGCTCACTGTGTGTATCACGGGTGATTGCGCTGAGCAATCGTGGCACGCACAATGTGGACGGAGAGTCCGTCGCGGCCCGTCCAGGCCGCGAAGAATCGGGGGTGCCCGCCATGCGCAAAGCCTGGGTCGCCGGTGGCATCGCGTTCGCGATTCCCTTCGGTCTGGTCGGTCTTCTCACTGTAGGCGTCGGTGCGATGCAATCCGCGTCCGGTACGCAGACCGGTGTGGGCGGCACGATGGCGCTGGCTCCCGGCACGGTGCCCGCCGCGTACGCGGCGGCGATCGACAAGTGGGGGCGGCTCTGCCCGGAGATCTCCCCGGCGCTGCTCGCCGCGCAGCTCTACCAGGAGAGCGGCTTCGACCCGAACGCGGTGAGCAACGTGGGCGCCCAGGGCATCGCCCAGTTCATGCCCACGACGTGGCCGGAGTGGGCCACCGACGGCAACGGGGACGGCAAGTCGAGCCCGTGGGATCCCGCCGACGCCATCCCGGCCGCGGCGCGCTACGACTGCTCGTTGGCCAAATATGTCGCCTCGGTGCCCGGCGACCGCACCAACAACATGCTCGCCGCGTACAACGCGGGCGCGTACCGGGTGATGCAGTACAAGGGCATCCCGCCGTACACCCAGACCCAGGACTACGTGAAGTCGATCCGCTCGCTGGAGCAGAGCTTCGGCGTGGTGCAGGCCCCGCTCCAGCCGATGGCGCAGGCGGCGGGCGCGGTCAACTGGGCGCAGACCAAGCTCGGTACCCCCTACCTGTGGGGCGGTGAGGGCACCGCGGCCGACGGCGGCCGGTTCGACTGCTCGGGGCTGACCCAGGCCGCCTACGAGACGGTGAACATCAAGCTGCCCCGGGTGGCCAACGACCAGTGGAACGCCGGCCGGCACCCCTCACGCGACCAACTCCTGCCCGGCGACCTGGTGTTCTTCGCCACCGACCTGAGCGACCCGCGCAGCATCCACCACGTCGGGATCTACGTGGGCAACGGCCAGATGATCCACGCGCCGTACACCGGCACGGTGATCAAGTTCGGCCCGATCGACAAGCCGGACTACATCGGTGCGACCCGGGTCACGCCCGAGGGCGCGAAGTCGCTGCCGGACCGCAGCCCCGGCTCGGCGAACAACGATTCGGGCGCGGGCAGTCCGGCCGCCGACCCGGGCCGCTCCACCGCGTCGGGCGGCAAGGTGCCGGCCCGACTTCCGGCCGCGGCCGCGGCCGAGCCGCGCGGCGCGGACGCGGGCGGCGCGCGGGCGCGCTGACCGCCGGGGCGCCACGCGATTCCCGCCGGCCGATCGGGCCGTGCCGGGTGCGGGCGGGCGCCGGCGACCGGCGATGATGAGGTCGGTTCGCCCGCGACGGCAGAAAGGTACCGGCCGAGATGGCGATGATCCCCGGCACCGGAAGATTCACCGCGGTGGTCGGCGTCCTGGCGCTGGGCTTCGCGCTCGGGGTGGTGAAGTTGACCGGTCCGTACGGTTCGCCCCCGTACCACGCGCCGACCCGACCGATCGGCATCGAGACCCTGACACCGCGGCCCGGCACGACCGGTGCGGTGATGCAGGTGGTCGCGCACCAGGACGACGACCTCTACTTCATGAACCCCGACGTGGACCGCGCGGTGCGGGCGGGCACGGAAAGCGTCACGGTCTTCCTCACCGCGGGTGAGGCGGACGGGCGCAACGGCCCCGGCGGACGGCCCGATCCCCAGGCGTACGCCGCCGCGCGCAACAACGGCTCACGCGCCGCGTACGCGTTCATGGCGCTCGGGGATCGCGCGGCGCGCTGGGAGCGGCACAGCGTACGGCTGCGCGACGGCGCGCACGCCGAACTCGACCGACTCGTGGACGCCCCGAACATCAAGCTGGTGTTCCTCAACACCCGCAAGGAGGAGGGCATCGGCGCGCACGGGCGGCTGCGCACGTTGTGGAACGGCTCGGAACGCGAACTGGACACGCTGGCACCGCGGGACGAGCCGGCGGGCGGACCCTACACGTACACCAGGGACGGCCTGATCGACTCGCTCGCGGACCTGATGCGGGCCCAGACGCCGACCGTGGTGCGCACGCTCGACCCGGAGCCGGACCGGCAGCGACACGATGGCGCGCACCCCGTACACGCCGACAACGGTGGTGTCTCGGACCACCAGGACCACACCGCCGCCGCACAGTTCACGTGGGAGGCGCTGCGCCGGTACAACGCCGATCGACCGGCCGCGAGCGCCGCCGCGATCGCCTACCGGGGCTACTACAACGAGCGTTGGCCGCACAATCTGGCGCCGGCGGCGCGCGAGCGCAAGGACGGGATCATCCGGGTGTACGGCTGGACGGACCGGGTGCGGCACTGCCCGGGTCGGGTGGACTGCGGCGACCTCAAGGTGCGGGACACCGCGCCCGGGACCAACTGGCCGCAGAGCACCACCTATCGCTACCCGAACGCGGGAGTGCGCCCGGTGCTCGGCGCGGACGGCCGGCTCACCGCTTGGGCCGTGCTCGGCGGGCGCGTCACCCGGTGGACCCAGGACGCCGTCGGCGGCCCGAACTGGTCGCCGGCGCACTCGATGCCCGGCCCCGGCGACGGCGAACTGGCCCCGGGGCTCGCCGCGGTGCGCATCGCGGACGGCCGGATCGCGGTGTTCGTGCTGCGCATCGGCGGTGCCCGCCGGGCCGATCGGGACCGGTTCGAGATCCTCACGGCGACCGAGACGACGCCCGGCGGCGAACTGGGGCCGTGGCGCGGCCTGGGCAACCCCGACGGCGACGGACGCGGCCCGGGCACACCGGTGGTCGGGGTGGACGGCGCGGGCGGGCTGTACCTGTTCGTGCGCGACCGGGACAAGGGGATCAGCGGCCGTCATCGGCCCGCCGGGAGCGACACGTGGTCGGCGTGGCGGGACCTGGGCGGCGGGGAGATCGTCGAGGGGCCCGGCGCGGTGACCCGCCCGGACGGCCGGGTCGTGGTCTTCGGCACGGCGCGTGAGGGCATTCGCTACTGGGAACCGGTCGGCGAGCGGTCGGGGCCGCCGCGCACGATCGCGGCCGAGCGACCGGCGGGCCCGCCCGCCGTGTCGGTGGGCGCCGACGGCCGGGTGGGTGTCGCCTACCGGCGGGCCGGCACACCGGAGATCGCGAGCGTGGTCGAGGGCGGGCCGAACGGGTGGGTGCCGGCCGACTCGGGAGCCGCGGGCGCGGGTTACGAGGCGTTGAGCCGAGTGCCCCGACCGGACGGCACGACGGCGACGCTGACCCGGGACGCCGACGGCCGGCCGATCGTCCTCGGCGCGTCCGGGGCGCCGGTCGTGCTCGACGAGCGCGCGGTCGCGGTCGATCCCACCGGCGCGCCGGACGGCGCCGGGCACGCGGTGGCCCTGTGGCTCGGTCCGGACGGTGCGCTGCGCACCGCGCGGCTGCCCTGACGGCACCGTCCGGACACGCGCACCGGTCCGCACACGCGAATCGTCCGCACACGTGAATCGTCCGCACACGCGCACCGTTCGGACACGCGCACCGGTCCGCACACGTGAACCGGTCCGAACACGCGAACGGCGGGCGCTCCCTGGAGGGAACGCCCGCCGTTCGATGCAGCGGGTGGAGCGGGTGACTCAGACGCTGACGCCGTGGCTGCGCAGCCAGGTCATCGGGTTGACCGCGGAGCCGTAGTTCGGCGTGGTGCGGACCTCGAAGTGCAGGTGCGGGCCGGTGACGTTGCCGGTCGCGCCGGAGAGCGCGATCTTCTGGCCGGTCTGCACCTTCATCCCGGCCTTGACCGAGATCGAGGACAGGTGCGCGTACTGGGTGTACTTGCCGTCCGCGTGCCGGATGACGACCTCGTTGCCGTACGCGCCGCCCCAACCGGCCGACACGACGGTGCCCGAGGTGACCGCGCGCACCGTGGTGCCGGTCGAGACCGCGAAGTCCTGGCCGGTGTGGCTGCCGCTGGACCAGCGCGAGCCGCCGGAGCCGAAGCTCGCGGTGAGCGTGGCGCCCGAGACCGGGGCGACGTACGAGCCGGAGGCGGTCGTCGTCGATTCGGTCTTGGCGGCCTCGGTCTTGGTGGTCGCGGCCTTCGGAGCCGGCTTGCTCTCCGTCTTGGCCTTCGGAGCCTCGGCCTTGGGGGCCTCGGTCTTCGGCGTCTCGGCCTTCTGCACCTCGACCTTGGGCGCGGCGGCCTCGGTCTTGGTGGTGGTCGGCGCGGCCTTGCCGTCGACCGTGAGCTTCTGGCCCGGGAAGATCAGGTCGGGGTTCTCGCCGACGACGGACTTGTTGGCCTCGTACAGCTTCGGCCAACCGCCGGGCACGTGCGCGGCGTTCGCGATCTTGGAGAGCGTGTCGCCGGTGACCACGACATAGGACGAGGTCGCGGCGGCCGGCTCGGTCTTGGGCGTCTCGGTCTTGGGCGCCTCGGTCTTCGGGGCCTCGGCCTTGGGGGCCTCGGTCTTCGGAGCCTCGGTCTTGACCTCGATCTTCGGCGCGGCGACCGTCTTCTTCGGGGCCGGCTTGGCGGTCTCGGTCTTGGGAGCGGTCTTCGGCGCGGTCTTGCCGGCCGAGGAGCCGGTGTCGACGTCGGCGGCGGCGCCGCCTCGGGTCAGGCCGGCCTTGACCGAGCACACCGGCCACGCGCCGGGGCCCTGGCCCTTGAGGACCTTCTCGGCGATCGCGATCTGCTGACCCTTGGTCGCCAGGTCGGCGCGGGCGGCGAACTCCGTGCCGCCGAACGCCTTCCAGGTGCTCGCGGTGAACTGCAGGCCGCCGTAGAAGCCGTTTCCGGTGTTGATCTGCCAGTTGCCCGTGCTCTCGCACTGGGCGACCTTGTCCCAGGTGCTCACGGAGGCGGCCTGGGCGGTGCCCGCGCCGATGATCGGCATGGCGACGCCGACTCCGGCGACACCCGCCGCGGCGATCAGACGCGTGGTCCTACTGGTGCTGCGACGGCGATGACGCCCGGTTCCGGACAGCATGGCTGGATCCTCTCCCACGCCTACGAGGTGAGCTGTCGGATTCGGGCCGGAGATCGATAGCCCGGCCACGTCCCGAAGGACATGGCTTCACCCCAAGCCGTTCGCGGCGTCCGATCATCGAGATCGGGGCCGTTCGCGGCGGTTCACCTGTGGTTCCCCCGCTCCTGTCGTGTGGTGCTCGTCAGCCTCCCGAACGGCCGGCGACAGGATTCGGCGTACCGGCGATCGGGGTCCGTGTGGGATACGGACGGATCGAACGCTAAGCAGGCCTCGCCGAAGATCACAAGTCTGTGTCGGATAGACGTCGATTATCCGTTTTGCGGATGAGCGCAATGTAGATGATCCCTTACGGAAAGGACCGTAGTTGGCGTTCCGTGGTGGAAGGGCCGGGAACGCGTGACAACGGCCCTTGGTCACGGCGTACGCCGATCACCCGGGAAAGATCACCTACGCCCCGTTCGTCACACCCGCATCGCGTGTGGCGTCGCGCGGACCGGGCCCCTGCCCACCGACAGGGGCGTACGCACCCGTGATCGACGTGATTCGGCCCACAGACGAAGCACGTCATGTCCGATTTGCCCCAGGAGACTTCACTCTGCGTCGTCACGGGATCGCGACGCGACACCTCCCGCGGCGCCGGCTGATGCGCGGCGCCGCGGGCGGTGTGTGCGGGACTCAGCCGCGCTGCGCGCGCCAGCCGGCCCACGCGCCCTCCACCATGTCCGCCGTGTCGTGCCGGGCCTTCCAGCCCAGTTCGGTGGTGATGCGATCGGCGCTCGCGACCACCCGGGCCGGGTCGCCCGCGCGCCGGGGTCGCAGCTCCGGCGCGATGTCGCGCAAACCGGTGACCTCGCGGATGAGTTCCACCATCTCGCGCACCGACGTGCCCTCACCGCGACCGACGTTGAGCACCAGACGCGCGTCCGGGTCGGTGCCGAGCCGACGGGTGGCCGCCACGTGCGCCTCGGCCAGGTCCACCACATGGATGAAGTCGCGCACGCAGGTGCCGTCCGGGGTGTCGTAGTCGTCCCCGAAGATCACCGGCGCCTGATCGGCCGTCAGCTTCTCCAGCACCATCGGCACGAGGTTGAACACCCCCTCGTCCGCGAGCTCCGGCGCGCCCGCGCCCGCGACGTTGAAGTAGCGCAGCGCGGCGTACGAGATGCCGTGCGCGCGCGCCGTGGCCTTGATCATCCACTCGCCGACGAGCTTGCTCTCGCCGTACGGGTTGATCGGCAGGCACGGGGTCTCCTCGTCGACGAGGTCGACGTCGGGCATGCCGTAGACGGCGGCGCTGGAGGAGAACACGACGCGCGTGACGTCGGCCGCGACCATGGCCGCGAGCAGGACGCGCAGACCCTCGACGTTCTCCTCGTAGTAGTAGAGGGGGCGCGCGACCGATTCGGGCACCTGCTTCTTCGCCGCGATGTGCACCACGCCGTCCACGGCGTGCGCCCGGAACGTCTCGTCCAGCAGCGCCCGGTCCAGCACCGAGCCGACCACCAGCGGCACCTTCTCGGGAACCCGTTCGCGCGCGCCCGTGGAGAAGTCGTCGAGGACGACCACCTCCTCGCCGACCGCGAGCAACGCCCGCACGACATGCGTCCCGATGTACCCGGCACCGCCGGTGACAAGCCACTTCATGAGGCGACCCTACCCGGCATCCCGGGTTCGCGGAGGGTGCGCGAATCGCGCGTGGCGACCCCCGCGGCGCCCGCCCTCCAGGGTGCCTGACCCGGGGTCGGGTCGACCGTTACCATGCACAGGATCTCGTGGGCAGGGCGCATATTCGCCCAGGGGGGATCCTGCGTCGCTTCCGGGCGGCCACATCGGGAAGGGCGTAAAGCGCGTGCGACGCGACTTCGGAGTGGGTCGGCAAGGAACGCTGGCCGAACGATTCTCCGGCCGGGACAACAGCATCGGATTGATCCGGCTCCTGCTGGCGACAGCGGTCGTGGTGGCGCACGCGCACATCCTGGGCGGCTTCGGCAAGCACGAGCCGGGCAACGGCTTCACCGGCATGCAGGTCGGCCTCGGCCGGATGTCCGTGTACGGCTTCTTCGTGCTGTCCGGCTTCCTGATCACCCGCAGCGGCATGCGCACCACGACCGGGCGCTACCTCTGGCACCGGATGCTGCGCATCCTGCCCGGTCTGTGGGTCTGCGTGCTGTTCACCGCGCTGGTGGCCGCGCCGATCATGTTCCGTCACCAGCAGGGTTCGCTGGACGGTTTCTGGCGCCATGGCGAAGGCCCGTTCGACTACATCCGCGCGAACTGGTGGACCGGTCTGCGGCAGTTGGACATCTCCAACATCCTGGCCACCGGGAAGAAGGAGGGGCACGCCTTCGACCCCGGCTTCGACGGCGCGCTGTGGTCGCTGAGCTACGAGATGACCTGCTACGTGATCGTCGCGGCGATGGCCTGGTCCGGCGTGCTGCGCGGATCCCGCCGGTTCGTGCTGCTGGTGACCACGCTGCTGTACGGCTGGATCGTGATGGACCTGGTGAACGCCCCCGGCTGGCGCGGTCCGCAGAACACCAACGGCACCGACATCCACGTGCCGATCCTGAGCGAGTTCATCGGCCCGCTGCACAGCCAGTACCTGATCTACCTGAGCTTCCTGTTCTGCGTCGGCATGCTCTTCCAGCTCTACCAGGAGCGCATCCCGGTCAACGACGTGCTCGGCGTGGTCTCGATCGTCGCGTTGTTCGCGAGCATGCGCTTCGGCGGCTTCTTCGTGATCGGCTTCCCGGCCTTCGCGTACGCGCTGATGTGGCTCGCGGTGCGCCTGCCCAAGCCCTTCCGGGTGGTCGGCCGCAAGCGCGACCTGTCGTACGGCATCTATATCTACGGCTTCGTCGTCGAGCAGTTCCTGGTCGTGCTCGGGTACAACCGACACGGCTTCATGGCCTACCTCGGCCTGTCGCTGGTCGGCACCTTCGTTCTGGCCGCCGCCTCGTGGTACCTGGTGGAGAAGCCCGCGATGCGGTTGAAGGACTGGACCCCGGGCCTGTTCCGGTCCCGGTTGCCGGAGCCCAAGCCCACCCAAGCCGACACGGCCACCCCGGACACGACGAAGGCGGCGCCGGGTTCCTCGACCTCGACGCCGCCCTCCGTATCGGTGAACCGCTAGGACCGCCCGGCCCTTGGGTCCCGCGGTCCCCGCTCAGCCGTTGTTCGCCCCCGGGGTGTTGCGGACCGGGAGCTTCCACGGCGGGGTGCCCAACCGCTGGCACTTTTGCTTGTTCGCGTAGCGCGGGCACTCGCCGCCGGCCTTCTGCAACTGGTGCGAGCGGTAGGTCAGCGAACCGATGCTCGAGTCGTCCACCGGCATGATGTCGTCGGCGACCGACGAGGCCGCGGTGCCGAACAGCAGGACCATCGCGGCCAGCGCGCCGATCGTGCTCGCCATCCCGGGAGTCGTGCGCCAGCGCGCGCCGACGTGCTTGGGCTCGGCGTCCGTGGCCGGGTCCGCGCGGTGCACGACGAACCGGTTCCACAGCGACTTCAGCCGTTGCGCGGACAGGTGGATCGCCACGCCCACCAGGAGCAGCATCACGTAGGCGAGCTCGATCGAGGTGCGCGGGTAGAGCTGCACCGCCTGGTCCTGGAACATGTGCGACGCGAACCAGAATCGCATCAGCCACGAGCTGGCCAGGCAGGCCACGAGTGCCAGCACCAGCGAGCGACGCATGCCGAGCGCGAGCGCGACCGCGAGACCCAGCAGCAGGATCAACATGAACACGCCGACGCCGCCGAGCTCGCCGGGCGGCGGCCACATGCCCACCTCGCCGGGCGAGTCGCCGCGCCACATCAGGAAGTACGCGGGGTCGACCTTGGTGTCGAAGTAGAAGTAGTCGTCCTTCTCGCCGCCGCCCTTGAGCAGCAGGTCCTTGATGTACAGGCCGCCGATGATCAGGAACGGGATGATCGTCGCGACCACGAAGACCATCGCCGCCTTGAAGCCGCGTTTCCACGGCAACACCAGCAGACAGGTCACCAGCACACCGGCCGCGGACCAGACGAACCAGCCCGAGTAGGCGATCACCATCACGCCCAGCATCACGCCGAAGGCCACACCGGTGGTCACCCGATCGCGTGTCGTCATCTGCGGTGATCGGCGCAGGACCTGGATGAACTTTGCGATGATCGGCACGAACACGACCAGCACGATCGTGGTGTAGGGCTTGACCGGCTCGTACAGCGGGATCGAGCTGGTCACGCCGATGGCCAGGGCCCACAGCGGCTGGAACCACAGGCGCCAGGCGAGGTAGGCGGCCGGTCCGATCAGCGCCATGATCAGGATTTGCAGGTCCTGGAGGGCGTACGAGGTGTTCCCGTGCCGGAACACCTTCGCCCACAGCGCGAGCAGTTCCGGGAACAGCGGCGGGTACACGCCCGAGGGAATCGACTCGCCCCGGTTGATCGCCCCCGCCCAGTTCGCGAGGGTGCCCACGTCACCGCCGACGCCGTTGATCGGCCACGGCGTGCCGCGCAGGCCGATCGTGGTGCCGCCCGCGACGAAGCCGGTGGCGAGTCCGGCCACGACGGCGCACGAGAGGCGCACGAACAGCGCCTGCAGGTCCGGACCGAACCGCCGGTAGGCGATCACCAGCGCCGCGATGACCAGCAGCGCGATCAGCGTCATCCGCAGTTGCAGCATGGCCAGACCGCTGACCTGGCCGATCCGGTTGATCGGGTTGACCCGGATGTTGCGAGCCCACACGGCGAACACCACCGCGGTGAGTACCGCCACAGCGCCTTCCGCACAGACCAACAGCGGGCGCCGCCACCAGGGCGCCGGCGACGAGGCCGCCGTCGTCGGCAGGGTCTTCGGTGGTGAGGACGTGGGAAGGTCGGGCGACGGGGCGCACTCCACCTGGTATCTCCTTCAATGGGGCCGGGCAAGGGCCTGCCGGTCGACCCGCGGGCGATCACGCGCGGATGGACCGGCAGGACAGGAATCGAGACGTTCACAACCCCGTCGCGGGTTGCGCGTACGGGGCGTCGACCGCGCCGGATCAGGCGCCGACGGAACCGAGCGAGTCGGTGAAGTCCTTGCAGATCGAGTACTGCGGGAGCAGCCCCGAGGAGGTCGCGTCGTCGAACGAAGGGGCCTCGGCGTCCCGGGCGGAGAGCACAGGCGCGTCGGTCTGCCAGTCGATCGCCAACCGGGGATCGAGCGGATGCACGGTGTGTTCCCGCTCGGGGGCGTAGGTGGCCGAGCACAGGTAGACCAGCGTCGCGTCCTCGGACTGCGCGCAGAATCCGTGCCCGATGCCCTCGGAGACGTAGAGCGCCTTGCGCTCGACATCGTCCAGCAACACGCTCTCCCAGCGACCGAACGTCGGGGACCCGACCCGCAGATCGACCACGACGTCGAGCAGGGCGCCGCGCACGCAGGTCAGGTATTTCGCCTGCCCGGGCGGGACGTCGGCGAAGTGCACGCCGCGGACCACGCCGCGAGCCGACACCGACATGTTGGCCTGAGCGAGATCCAGCGGGTGACCCACGACCTTCGCCAGGTGGTCGAACCGGTACCACTCCGTGAACATGCCACGCGGGTCGCCGTGCAGGCGCGGCGTGATCTCCCAGACCCCGTCGATGCTGAGCGGGCGGATATCCATGCGAGCTTCCTCGTCAACGCTTGTCGGGATTGGGGGACAGGCCCTCACCGTAGTCGAGCAGATCGAGCAGGTATTTGCCGTAGCCGCTCTTGAGCAGGGGGGTCGCGATCGCCCGTACCGCGTCCTCGTCGATGAAGCCCGCCCGCCAGGCGGCCTCCTCGATACAGCCGATCTTGAGCCCCTGGCGCTGCTCGATGACCCGGACGAACTCGGACGCCTGGACCATCGAGTCGAAGGTCCCGGTGTCCAGCCACGCCGTGCCGCGATCGAGCAGCGTCACGCTCAGTTCGTCCGCGCGCAGGTAGGCGTCGATGATCTCGGTGATCTCCAACTCGCCGCGTGCGCTGGGCTTGAGGTCGCGAGCGAACTCCACGACCCGGTTGTCGAAGAAATACAGCCCCGGGACCGCGTAACGGGACTTGGGCCGAGTGGGCTTCTCCTCGATGGACAGCGCCCGACCCTCGGCGTCGAACTCCACCACGCCGTAGGCACTCGGGTTCGCGACCGGGCAGGCGAAGACGCGTGCGCCCGTCAGATTCGTGTGGCCGCGCAACTGCCGTCCCAGACCGACACCGTGGAAGATGTTGTCGCCCAGGACGAGGGAGGCCGGTTCGTCGCCGATGAAGTCCGCGCCGAGTACGAAAGCCTGCGCGATTCCCTCGGGCCGCTCCTGCACGGCGTATTCGAGCCGCAGGCCCAGTCGCGACCCGTCCCCGAGCAGACGTCGGAACTGCGGCTGGTCGTGCGGGGTGGTGACGACCAGGATCTCGCGGATGCCGGACATGATCAAAGTGGACAGCGGATAGTAGATCATCGGCTTGTCGAAGACTGGCATGAGTTGCTTCGAGACAGCCTGGGTCAAAGGCCACAGACGGGAGCCGGTGCCACCCGCGAGAAGAATGCCGCGCATGGCGCACACCCTACGTGGTGCGGGTGAACACCAGGTTCGGTCGGATCACGAGTGGGTCCCGAACGACTCGCGGGGTCACCGGAAAGGCTTGGGGGGCTGCGTGTAGAATCCCCTCTCTATGCAGATCTTGGTTACAGGTGGGGCCGGCTTCATCGGCTCGGAGTTCGTTCGGGGTTTGTTGTCCCGTTCGAGCGTGTCCGACACGGTCACCGTTTTGGACAAGCTTTCCTACTCGGGCAACATCGCCAATCTGGCCGACGTCGCGGGACACCCGGGATACACCTTCGTCCAGGGCGACATTCGCGATGCGGACGTGGTCGATCAGATCGTGCCCGGTCACGACGTCGTGGTGCACTTCGCGGCCGAATCCCACGTCGACAGGTCGATCTCCGGTGCGATGGAGTTCGTGACCACCAACGTCGTGGGCACCCAGGTCCTCCTCGACGCCGCGCGCAAGCACCGGGTGAACCGCTTCGTCCACGTGTCCACCGACGAGGTGTACGGCTCGATCGCCGAGGGCTCGTGGACCGAGGGCTGGCCGCTGGCCCCCAACTCGCCGTACTCGGCGAGCAAGGCGGGCTCCGACCTGCTGGCCCTCGCGGCCTTCCGCACGCACGGCATGGACGTCGTGCTCACCCGCTGCTCCAACAACTACGGGCCGTACCAGTTCCCGGAGAAGATGATCCCGCTGTTCCTGACCAACCTGTTCGACGGACACTCGGTGCCGTTGTACGGGGACGGCGCGAACGTGCGGGACTGGCTGCACGTGTCGGACCACTGCGCGGGCATCGAGAAGGTCATGCGCCTCGGGCGTGCCGGCGAGACGTACCACATCGGCGGTGGCGTCGAGTTGACCAACAAGGAACTGACCGGCCTGCTTCTGGAAGCGTGCGGGGCGGACTGGGGGATGGTTCGCCGGGTCGAGGACCGCAAGGGGCACGACCTGCGCTACTCGTTGTCCATCCAAAAGATCCAGGACGAACTCGGTTACGCTCCGGCCATACCCTTCGACCGAGGTCTCGCGGACACCGTAGCCTGGTATAGGGCCAATCGACCCTGGTGGGAACCGTTGAAGGCCCGGGCATCCGGGGCCTGATCCGGCTCGATGGTGGACGCACCACCGCTCGCTCCGTCGCCCGATCACTTAGGTGTATGAATCCCATGACCACGTTCGACATCATGTTGCCGTACTACGGCCCCGTTTCGCTGATGCAGGCCGCCGTGCGGAGCGTCATGACGCAGTCCGATCGGGACTGGCGGCTCACCGTGGTCGACGACGGCCGCGAGGAGGGCGTCGCGGAGTGGTTCGAGGCGCTGGGCGACAAGCGCGTGCGGTACCAGCGCAACGAACGCAACCTCGGCGTCTCCGGCAACTACCGCAAGTGCATCGGTCTGGTCGAGTTCGACCGGGTGGTCCTGATGGGGACCGACGACATCATGCTGCCGAACTACCTCGAGTGCATGCGCGCGTCGCTCGCGGTGGCTCCGGACGTCGCGATGATCCAGCCGGGTGTCGAGGTCATCGACGGCCTCGGCCAGCCGCTGCGGACCCTGGTGGACGGGACCAAGCGGCGGATCTACGCACCCAAGGTGGACGGCCATCGGCTGATGGGCGGCCAGGAGTTGGCCACCGGGCTGGTGCGGGGCAACTGGTTGTACTTCCCGTCGATGTGCTGGCGTGCCGACGCGCTCAAGGCGGTGTCGTTCCGCGAGGATCTGCGGGTCACCCAGGACCTCGCGCTGGTCATGGAACTGCTGCTTCGCGGCGAGGAGTTGCTCGTCTCGAGCACGACCTGCTTCCAGTACCGCAGGCACGCGGCCAGCATCTCCTCGACCACGGCCGGCACCGGTGCCCGGTTCGCCGAGGAGCGCCGCTACTTCCTGGAACTGGCCAAAGTCGCCCAGGAGCACGGTTGGTCCCGCACGGCCAAGGCGGCCCGCTTCCACGTCGCGTCGCGGCTGCACGCGTTGACGCTGCTGCCGGGCGCCGTGCGTACGGGGCGCAAGGAGAGCGTGTCGAACATCGTCGCGCACGCGTTCGGTTCGGTGCGCCAGGCGCGATAACCCGCGTCTCGGCGGCCTCGACGGAAAGAGAATCGCACCATGGCTGAACCGACCGGCGCCGCCCCGCAGGCCGTGCCCGCGCGGGTCGCCGTCCTCGGCGGTAGCGGATTCATCGGTCGCCCCCTGTGCGCCGCCCTGACCGAACGCGGCCACGAGGTCGTCGCGATCGGTCGGCGCGAGCCGGCGACACCGCTCGCCGCGACCTTCGTGGCGTTGGACGTCCAGGAGGCCCGACCGCAGGTCGTCGCCGAGGTGTTGGGCGAGCATCGGATCACCCACGTGATCAACGCGGCGGGCGGCATGTGGGGGCTGAACGACGAGGAACTCGTCGGCGCGAACCTGACCCTGGTGGAGAACCTGATCGAGGCGATCGCGCTGCTGACCCCGGCCCCGCGGCTGGTGCAGTTCGGCACGGTGCACGAATACGGTCTGGTCCCGGTCGGCACGGTGCTCCGCGAGGACTCCCCGGCGCGGCCCGCGATGGCCTACGGCGAGCTGAAGTTGCGCTGCACCGAGCGGATCGGCGCGGCGGTCGAATCGCGCGGCCTGGACGCGATCGTGCTGCGGGTGGGCAACGTGGTGGGCGCCGGCCAACCCGGGCACAGCCTGCTCGGCGGTGTGGCCGCGAAGTTGTCGGCGGGCGCCGGGCTCGACGAGCCGGTGCGGCTGACCTTCGCCTCGCTGGGCGCGCGCCGGGACTTCGTCGACCTCGACGATGTCGTGGCCGCCACGGTCGCCGCCGCGGAGTCGAGCGCGCGCGGAGTGGTCAACGTCGGCGGTGGCGCCGGCGTGCCCGCCCGCGAGTTGGTCCGCCTGCTGATCGAGGCCAGTGGCGTGCCGGCCGAACTGGTCGAGGAATCGCCCGACCCCGGCCCGGACGAGCAGTGGCAGTGCATGTCCCTGGAGCACGCGAGCGAACTGCTGGGATGGCGGCCGCGACACTCGCTCGGCCACGCGATGGAACGCCTGTGGGCCCACCACGCCGGCGAGCGGGTGTCCTGACCCGCCGCCGCGACGCGGACCCCGCCGCCCGGCACGGACCGCGCCGGCGTCCGCACAGCACGAGCGCCGACAGCACGAGCCCCCGACGACGCGACCGCGTCGTCGGGGGCTCGTGCCGTCAGTGCGCGCGGGGGTTGCCGAACGCGTGCCGGGTCAGGTTGCGCACCCCGCCCTTGTCCCCGCGGCGAACCGCCTTGGGCACCAGGGTGAGCGCGTGCAGCCGCGAGCCGATGTGGTTGCGCGCGGCGGCTGCCGCGCGGTGCCAGCCCAGCGCCTCGAAGCGCTCGATCATGCCGGTGAAGTAGGTCCGCTCGGTGACGAACCGGCGACCACTGGTGGCCGCGGCGGACGAGTGACTGACCGCGTGCCGCCGGTAGCGGAAGCACACCGTGTCGTCGACCACCATGGTCGCGTGCATGCACAGCGCGTCGATCACCATGGCGAGGTCGTGCACCTCGTCCAGGTCGTCCGGGAAGCCGACCTTCTTGGCGATGTCGCTGCGCCAGGCCAGCGAGGGGAAGTACAGCCAGTTGCCCCGGATCAGTCCGACCGCGAGGTCCTCACCGCCGTAGAGCCGGCGGCCCTGCGCCTTGGGCGCGAACAGATGCCGCTTGACCTGGTCGACGAACGGCATCGCCGGGTTGCCGGCGGTGTCGATGACCTGCACGCCGGGCTGCACGATCTTCGCGTCCGGGAACTCCCGCAGGCAGTCCCGCACGGTGGCCAGGTAGTGCGGGAGCATCACGTCGTCCCCGCCCATGAAGACCAACAGCGGGTTCTCGACCAGCGAGAGGACCTTCTGGTAGTTCTTCGTCACACCCAACCGGTGGTCGTTGCGCCGATAGTCGATACGACTGTCCTCGAGGCTCGCGAACCACTCGGGTACACCGGGTTCGGAGCCGTCGTCGGTGACGATCAGGCGCCAGTTCTGGTCGGTCTGGGCGATGACGCTTCGGACGGCTTGCTGCATCATGCCCACGTCGCCGTAGTAGGGCATCGCGACGTCGATCGTTTCCAACACCATCTCCGGATCCGAGTTGAGTGAACGAGGTGCTTGTCAGGCCTGCACGACTGTGTCGGACGGCGTACCCCGCAACGCGTCGTCCCGTCGGGCATCGCTCACATGGTGCCCCACATCGCGCTTTCCCAGACTCCACAGCAGGAACGCCATCATCAGCGTGGTGACCAGAGAGCCGGTCAGGTAGGCCGCCTCGACCCGGAGCTGGATCGAACCCGGCGAGGCGGTCACCGCCACGAGCGCGGCGACGCCGACCACCCAGGACCACATCTGCTGCCGGTGGGCGCCCTGGGCCATCAGGGCCTGTCCCAGCACGAGTGCGAGCATGTAGCACAGGGTGCCCATGGAGAACCACGCGAAGTCCGCGGTGCCCAGGACCCTGGGCGCGCCGAACAGCGTCGGTACCAGCCACGGGCCTGCGACCGTGGCCACGAGCCCGCCACCCAGCCCCAGGACCGCGACGATTCCGCAACTGCGCAGCACCAGTTGGCGGAACGCGGCCCGATTCCCGGCCGCGTGCGCGCCGGCCAGCCCCGGGAGCAGCGAGGTCTGCAGCGAGCTGAAGACGAAGAGCGGCACCCGGGCCAGCACGATCGCCGACAGCAACGCGCTGACCAGCTCGACCTCGCCGGGTTCGAGCAGCTTGACGTTGATGACCGCGATGTTCACCACGATCTGGGACAACATCATCGAGACGATCAACAGGGCCAGGCCCTGGTACATCGCCTTCCACGGCACGGTGGTCCCCGGCAGCGCGTGCCGCAGCACCGGTCGCAGGGTGACCAGGACCGACAGGAGCGGGGCCGCGGTCAGGATCAGGCTGAACATCAGCGCCGACTGCACGTCGGCGACCCCGAGGGCGACGGCGAAGGCGATCCGCAGGCCGCCGTCGATCGCGAGCTGCGCGCCGTACTCGCGGAACAGGCCGAGTCCGGCGAGGATTCCGCGGGTGACCGCGGTCGCGGCGAGCCCGAGGAACGCGCCCGCCAGCGCGACGAGCATGCTGCGCTGTCCGGCGAACAGGCGATCGGAGATCGGCACGGCCCCGGCGGCGACCACCACGAGCACGGCCAGCAGGATTGCGCCGGCGAGGATCATTCCCCGCCGCAGCACGGGCGCGGCCCCTTCGCCCCCTATTTTCCGGGCGGCGACGATTCGGGTGATCTCCTGCTCGACAGGGGTATAAAATCCATATCCCACCGAGAATGCGATCGTCCACAAAACCGATACATTTGCCATGCCGTCGGAGGACAGCGTGTGGCCGGCGAGTGCGAGATGCACATATGAGGCGGCGCCCAGGACGACGACGCCGATGCCGACTCGGAGCGTGCCCGGGGGCAGGGCCCGGACGGCGCGTACTACGAGATTCACGGTGACCCGGCCGATGCGAAGTTGGGATGGATGGGGCGGCATGGGGGATCGGACCCACCCGCGTCGCCGCTCGACGGACCGCTCGGGCCCTCAGGACATGACCGTACAGGCGATCAAGGGCGACCTACCAGGCAGCCGATCGGTTAGGATCCTCTGAGGTGATGGGCCCATAGCTTCGCGAGTCTACTGGACATACGAGGCGACAGGTTCGACCGATGATCGACCGGAGGCCGCGCGGGCCGGGCCGAGTGCGCGTCGGTTCGTCCCTTCGGATTGTTGCTCGGAATAATCAGACGCGGTAGCGAAAACTCATCTCTTGGAGTGTCTGGTGCGGGACTACAGCGACGTATGGTTGGTGATTCCTGTCTTCAATGAAGATCAGGTCATCGCCCAAGTCGTCACGGATGCATCTCTAGTATTCCCGAACATTGTTTGCGTGGACGACGGCAGTTCGGACAACTCCGCCCGGGAGATCTTCGGAACCGTCGCCCATCTGGTGAAGCACCCGGTCAATCTCGGCCAGGGCGCCTCTTTGCAGACCGGAATGACCTACGCGCTCGCCCAACCCGGTGCCCGGTATTTCGTTACCTTCGACGCGGACGGGCAACACCGTGTCGAGGATGCCCAGGCCATGATCGAACGCCTGCGGGTGGGTGATGTCGACGTCGTGCTCGGATCCAGATTCCTGGAATCCACCACGGAGATCCCCAAGATAAAGCGAATCGTTCTGCGCACCGTCGCGGCGTTGAGTCTCACGTCGCGCAAACTCCGCTTGACGGACGCGCACAACGGACTGCGCGTCTTCAATCGAGAGGCTGCGGCGCGATTGCGCATCAGCATGAACGGAATGGCGCACGCGTCGGAGATCGTCGGTTTCCTGGCGCGCTCGGGTCTGCGTATCACGGAGATGCCCGTCTCCGTGATCTACACCGAGTACTCGAAAGCCAAGGGGCAATCGCTCATCAATGGCGTGAACATCCTCTTTGACATGTCGGTTCGGCAGCGGGGTAAATGATCGTATGTTGATCCAGGGAATTCTCCTCCTCGGTGCCGCGGGCCTGCTGGCCCTGTTCGTCATCCAGTGGGACCAGGTGCGTACCCGGGCCTGGAAGCGCATCGCGTTCCTGTTGTTCGTCGGTGTGAACGCCTACGCGGTGATTCGTCCCTCCGACACCACGTGGCTCGCGCACAAGGTGGGCGTCGGTCGTGGAACCGACTTGATCCTCTACGGCCTCGTAGTGGGTGTCGCCTTCATGGCGATGAACACCTTCATGCGGTTCCGGTCCCTGGAGAAGAAGATCACCGACCTGGCGCGCAGCGTGGCCATCCGCGAGGCGCAGTTGCTCAACGCGAACCGGCCGCCGGCGCCGGCTCGGGTCGAGCTCACGGAGGGTGCCGAGCCGCCGGAGGTCGCCGAGGTTCCGGCCTCCGAGCACATCTCGACCAGCTGATTCGATTCTCGGGCGGACGACCGGGCCGCGCCGCACGCACACGGAAGTGGACCCGAGTCCGAAGATGGTCGTATCGCGCAGGAATGTGTTTGTCGGTGGTTGCGCTCTCGCGCTCGGTGGCGCGGGTGCGATCGGGGCGGTCGAGTTGCTCGACCGGGGCGGGACCGCGAAGCCGCGGCCCGTCCGCCCGGCGCCCGCGGGCTCCGGCGCATCGAGGGTGCTCAACGTGGTCGCGCACCACGACGACGATCTGCTTTTCCTCAGTCCGGAGTTGCTGGACAACCTGGCGGCGGGCGCCGCGCTGCGCACGGTGTACTTCAACGCCTCGGACTACGCGGACTATCCGAAGTACATGAAGGATCGCGAGGCGGGTCTGCGCGACGCCTACGCGCAGACCGTGGGCGCCAAGCCCGGCGAGTGGAAGGCGCAGCCCTACGACATGGGCGGCGTGCGCGCGACGTTGTGGACGCTGGGGGATCGGGTGTCCATACTCGAGACCCGGATTCCGGACGGCTTCATGCGCACTCCGCTCGGCGCGAAACGCATGTGGGGTCTGTACGCCGACAACACCCGGATCGCCACCCGCCCCGGGGACGCCTTCCCGGCCCAGGAGTTCGACCGCGACGGCTTGGCCGCCTTTCTGCGCGGGGTGCGGGACGAGTTCAAGCCGGATCGGGTCAACACGCTGGATCCGACCTCCGACCTCCAGGGCGACCCGGATCCGGTGGGCGGATTCCACCAGGATCACGTGGCCGTGGCCCGCATGGTGATGTACGCCCTGGAGCAGGACGTTCCGGCGTCGCCCGTCGTATATCACCGCGACTACACGATCCAGCAGGAACCGCCGAATCTGAGCCCCGAACAGGCGGCGAAGAAAAAGCAGGCATTCGCCATCTACACCGAATACGACGCGGACGCCAAGCGCAGCAAGGTATACGGTCCGTGGCTGCACAAGTCCTATCTCGCGAACGCCGCGTGGCGCCGTGATCTCGTGCTCCCGATGCCGGTTCCCGATCGGGCCGCCCCGATCGCCGGGCATCCCTATCTGGGGCCGCGATATCGCATCCGCAATCGCGGCAACGGGCTGGAGTTGACCGTACGCCCGGAACCCGACGCCCCGTTGACCGCCGCGGCGGCCAAGGGCCACGAGGGCACCGTGTTCCGGCTGGCCGGTATCCGGTACGGCTGGGGGCTGCTCCCGGTCGCCGGCGACCGGATCGTGGCGATCCCCGGCGCCGCCACGACCGCCGATTGTGTGCCCCGGTTGGCCGCGCGGGCCCTGGACCCGGCGCAGGCGCTGCGCGTGCGCGGCGATGTCGCCGGCGGATTCGGCCTGCTGTTCGCGCATTCCGGTATGGCGCTCACCGGAGCCCGCGCACCGGGCGGAGATGTATTTCAGGCACCGCCCGGCGGCGGGGACGCCCAAAAATGGGACTTCATCAAGGTCTGAATTCGGCTCGTTTATGCCATGCGATATCCTTGCCCGGCCCAGGACGTGTGTTTCACCCGGACCGAACGAGGATTCGTGACCGTCTCAGACAGCGCGCGGACGACCGCTCCACCGATGGGTTCGGTCGCCTCGCCGGGCCCGCCTCGACCCCGTGGATCCGGAAGGCTGGTGCGAGGAGTGCTGATCCTGCTCGCCGCCCTGGCGCTGTCCTGGCTGGTGCCGATCGCGGCCTACGCGGCCCACGTCGCGGTCGTGTTGCCGGTGCTCTTCGTCGGCCTCGTGGCGTCGCTGCTGCGCTCGGGGCGGACCGTGACGGACCGGCTGGTCATCGCGTTCGCCCTGGTCACAGGCGCGACCTGCCTGGCCGGGCTGGTGTTCTCGGTGTGGCCGTGGGGCCTGCACCCGGTGCCGGTGGCCGGAGTCGGCTTCAGTGCCGTGTCGATCGTGGCGGTGGTCGCCGGCCGCCGTCCGGCGCTGCCGCGGATCCTGGCCCCGGGCGATGTGGTGACCGCGGCGCTGACCGCGGTGGTCACCTTCGGGACCCTTTATCCCTACCTCGGTCGCGGCCTGGTCGGCCGGTTGTCCCTGGTCGCGGTGGCCGAGGACCTCGGCCGGCATTTCGCGCTCTACGACACGATCAGGACCGCCGGTGGTTACACGTTCCTGAATCGCTCGGAAACGCGAACCGGACTGACGAATGAACTTTTCGGTTATCCGCAGGGCAGCCACTTCGGGATGAGTCTGTTCGACAACTTCCTGCGTTCGAGCACCACCGCGGGTTCCGGCACGACCGCGTTGAACCATTTCGTCTACTTCTACGCGGCCACATTCGTCTTCCTCGTCTTCGCGGTTTTGTGGTCGATGCGCTGGATCGCCGGACCCGCGTTGTCGACGTGGCGCTATGTCGTGGTCGGCGGCGCCGCCGCCGCGTACCTGTACTTCGGCGACGGCATGTCGATGTTCCTGCGCGGGTTCCCCAGCGAGTTCGTCGGGCTCGGCCTGCTCGCGCTGATGGTCGCGGTCACCACCCGACCGCTTCCCCGGCTGCGCGAGCAGATGTGCGTGCTGGCCGCGCTGACCACCGGATTGTCCTTTACCTACTACCTGTTCCTGCCGCTGGCCGGCGTGCTGCTCCTGGTCTGGGTGGTGGGCAACCGCAAGCGACTGTGGGTGCAGCCGCTGTGGACCGTCGGCGCGGTCGTGGTCACCGCGGTCGGCGCGCTGTACCTGCCGATCCTCAACAGCGAGTCGGTGAAGTCGGATTCGTTGAACGCGGGCGGCGGGATCAGCCCCACCATCCGGCACCTGATCGTGGTCCTGGTCTTCGTGACCGCGCTGGGTCTGGCCTCCCGGTCCGCGTGGCGCCACCCGGTCCGGCGGATGGCGATCCTGTGGCTGGGCGGCGCGACCGGGATCGTCGCGCTGATGTACCTCTACCAGAGCCGCATCCTGGGCGAGACCTCCTACTACTACGAGAAGTTGCTGCACCAGTTGATCGTGGTCGGCCTGGTCTGCCTGGGTGGTACCTGGTTCGTGGCGCCGAGATGGCGGCCCGGCCACTTCGCCGCCCGCTCGCGGGTCGCCGAGCCGTTCACCCGTCCGCTGACCGCGAGCGCGCTGGCGCTGTGCGTGGTGGTCTCCATCGGCTACAACGCGAACCCCGACCGCGAGGTCTGGCGCAAGCCGCCGAAGGATCTCAGCTGGGGTGTGGGCTACTTCGAGAAGAAGATGGACCAGCCCAGGCTTGCCCAGTTGATCCTGGCCGTGATGAAGGCCCAGCCCAAGCCCCAGGGCCACGCGACGATAGTGCAGATGAAGAACGACTGGCAGGCCAACTACTACGGGACGCTGTGGGTCGACGTGCTCTCGCGCAACCTCGGCACCGCGTGGCAGACCAAGCCCACCTACGGCAACCAGGAGACCCCGGAGCAACTCACCCAGCGCATCGCGGTCAAGTTCCCCAAGCTGCCGATGCGAGTGGTCACCGACGACCCGGTGACCCTGGCGACCCTGCAGACGTTGCGGCGGGACCGCCCCGACCTGCGGCTGGAAGTACTGTTCAGCAACCCCACCCGGTGCACCTACGACTTCAAGGCCCAGCCGATGCTCAAGCCCGGCGAGCGTCTCGCGTCGGTGCCGCGGATCCCGTTCCCCGCCAACGGCTGCAAGAGCCCGCAAGACGCGCCCGACAGGAAGTGACATGAGCGAGCCCCTCGACCTCCGGGTCTGCGTCGTCGTCATCGTGTACAACGACGCGGACCGACTCGCCGAAGCGGTGCGCTCGGCCCTGACGCAGGGCGAGGTGGTGGGTGAGCTGGTGATCGTGGACGACGCCTCGACCGACGCCACGCCCGAGGTGTGCGCGCGGCTCGCGGCCGAGGATCCGCGGGTGCGGATCGTGCGCCGGGCGGACAACAGCGGTGGATGCGGCTCCCCGCGCAACGACGGGGTGCGCGCCGCGCGCGCCGCCCGGATCGTGTTCCTGGACAGCGACGACGTGCTGCCGCCCGGCGCGGTGGCGGTGCTCTCGGCCGCCGCGGACGCGCACGACGCCGAGGTCGTGGCCGGGCTGTGCGTACGCCGGGAACTGCCCAGGGTGCGCGATGTGCCCTGGCAGCCGCAGTTGTTCACGACCGCGGCCGTGCACGCCGACCCGGAGCTGCGACCCGAGACGGTGTGGGACACCCTCTCGGTCAACAAGCTCTACGACCGGGCGTTCCTGCTCGAGCACGACATCCGCTTTCCCGACGGCGCCGCGCACTACGAGGACTTCGTGTTCACGGCGCGCCTGTACGCGGCCGGGCCCCGCCTGGCGGTGGTGCCGGACCACGTGTACACGTGGCACGTACGCCGCGACGGCGGCGACCCCTCGATCTCGCTGCGCCGGGACCGGGTGGCCAACTGGCTCGACCGGCTCGACGCGCACCGACAGGTCGTGGACATCTTCACCGAGGCCGGCCGCACCGCGCTGCGGGCGGCGGCGCTGACCAAGTTCCTCGAGCACGACCTGCGGCTGTACCTGCGGGACCTGGGCGCGCGCACCGCCGAGTACCGGGAGGAGTGGTGGCGCGCCTGCCGGGCGCACCTCGCCTCCTTCGAACCCGAGGCGTTCGCGCGGGCGTTCCCCACCGCTCGGTGGGCCGCGGCCGTGATCGCCGCACACGAGACGCCCGCGGGCGTCGCGCGGCTCGCCGAACTGGCGGCCGAGCCGCCGCGCCTGATCGGTCCGTACCCGGAGCACGCGGGCACGCCGGTGTGGGACGAGACCGGGCCGAAGGTGGTCCTGGACGGGCTCGCGGAGATCGCGCCCGCCGACCTGCCCGCGGTCGTGGAGGCGAACGTGCGCGGCACGGTCGGCAACACGCTGGACGTCACGGTGCACGACCTGTACGGCCGGCTCGCGGCGGCCGGCCCGGTCCGGCTCGACCTGGAACTGCGCGATCGACACGGCATCGAGGTCCGGGCCGTGGGCGTGCGCGAGGGGCTGCTGCGCGGTCTCGCGGACGCGTCCGGCTGGTCCACGACCGTCACCGTCGAGGGAACCGTGCTGGCCGGCGCGGAGCCCTTCACGGTGTGGGACGTGTGGGCCCGGGTGCACCTGGCCGAGGGCCCGCCGCTGGTCACCAAGGTTCGGGCCGGGACGGGACTGGGCCGCCGGTTGCGCCCGGACCTGCGGCACGGAGTCGCGTTCGTGCAGTTCTACCGGACCGCGAGCCGCTCGCTGGCGATTCGCCACGCGGGCGGTGGGGTCGGTGTGCGCGAGGTGTTGGGCGCCCGGCTCCGCCGCCGCCGGGCGTCATGACCCGACCGACCCGATCCGCCCGGCGGGGTCGACCCGCCGGGCGGGCTCACCGGTAGACGTAGTCGAAGATCTGCTCCCAGCGCTCCAGCACCGCCTCCGGCGCGAACCGGGTGACGTCCTCGAGCCCCTGCTTGCCGAGCCGGTCGCGCAGGTCGCGGTCGCGGATCAGGCGCTCCAGCGCGGCGGTGAACTCGTGGGTGTTGCCCCGCGGCACCAGGAGACCGTTGCGCTCGTGGGTGAGGATCTCGCGCACGCCCGGCGCGCAGTCGAACGCGACGCTGGGCACGCCCATCGCCATCGCCTCCATCAGCGAGATCGGGAAGCCCTCGGCGCGCGAGGGGGCGACGAACACCGAGCCCTCGCGCAGCGCGCCCTCGACATCGGCGGTCTGCCCGGCGAACTCGACGGTGCCGGTCAGGCCGAGCGCCGCCGCCTGGGCGCGCAGCCGGCCCTCCTCGGGACCCGACCCGTACAGCCGCAGCCGCCACTCGGGATTGCGCCGGGCCACCTCGACCCACGCCTCCAGGAGCAGGTCGTAGCCCTTCTCGAAGGAGAGCCGACCCAGCCCCACCACCAGCGGATCGGCCCGCTCGGAGGACGTTTGCGGCCTGATCGGCAGCGGGTTCGGCAGCACGTCGACGTTGTTGAGCCCGTCCCGGCTCCACGCGTCCGCGTCCTCGACGGTGAGCAGCAGCAACCGGTCCACGTCGGCGAACCAGCGGCGCACCCGGCGCGCGCGCGAGGAGTTGGCGGACGCCTCGAACGACTCGTGGCTCATCCCGATCACCCGCAACCCGGAGGTGTCCGCGAGAGCGACCCACTCCATCGCCCAGACCTGCGGCGCGATCACGATCGCGCCCGGCCGGGCCGCGCGGAACAACGCGGTCAGCCGGTCGGCGGCCTGCCGCATCGACGCCTTGCGCAACATCTCGCGGCGTTGCGCGCCGACGTTGAGCCGATCCCGCACGGTGCGCGGACCCCAGGCCGACGGCGGGTGCACGCGGTGCAGCACGCTGGTGCGATACGGCAGATCACGGCCGTAGTCGTGCACGGTCTCCGGGTGCACCACGCCGATCAGGTGCACGGTGTGCCCGCTCGCCTGGAGCATCCCCGCCGTGTGGTGCGCCCAGCGCTGGAGCCCGCCGAGTTCCTCGATGTTGTTGCAGACGATGAAGATGTCGCGCGGTGTGCGCGTCACGATTGCCTCGCTCACTGCTGCCTCGCTCACTGCGCGCCCCCGGTCGGGAAGAAGCGGGCGACGATCTCCTTGGCGGCGGTGCCCCGGTCGTATTCGCCGTAGGACTTCACGAACGCCCGGCGCCGGTCCGCGTAGCGTTCGCGCATGCCCTCCACCTCGCGTATCGCCGCGAACAGCGCGTCCTGGTCGCCGGCGAGCGGCCCGGGCGCCTGCTCGGCGAGTTCGAAGTAGGCACCGCGCGACTGCCGGGTGTAGGCGTCGTAGTCGTAGGTGTAGAACACCATCGGCCGATCCAGCAGCGCGTAGTCGAACATCAGCGACGAGTAGTCGGTGATCAGCACGTCGGCCAGCCGCAACAGCGGCGTGACGTCGTGCGTGGTGGACGCGTCGCGCACGTCCGCCGCCAGCGACGGCGGCAGTTCCACCTCGTCCAGGTAGTGCGTACGCACCAGCAGCACGAACTCCTCGCCCAGCTCCGCGACCCAGCGCTCGAGATCGAACGGCATCTCGAAGTCCTCGTCCTCGCCGCGCGGCCGGAACGTCGGCGCGTACAGCACGATCCGGCGCGGATCGTCGACCAGGCCCAACTCGGCCCGCAGCGCCTCGACATCGGCGGTCCCGGCGTCCTTGTCGGCCAGCGCGTCGTTGCGCGGGTAGCCCACGCGCAGCGGCTCGGCGCGCAGCCGGTAGGCGGCCATCAGCGTGTCGACGTCGTGCTCGGAGCGGACCACGAAGTAGTCGAAGCGGTCCACGCCCTTTTGCAACCGGGCCTGGGCCGCGGCGTCGGACTGCTTGACCGAGGGCATGTCGAAGCCCATGCGCTTGAGCGCGGAGCCGTGCCAGGTCTGGATGTACGTGGTGCCGGGATTCTTCACCGCGTCACCCAGCACGCCCTGGTTGTCGATCCAGAACTCGGCCTGGGCGAGCGCCTTGTAGTGCGCCCACGAGCCGCGCTTGACCAGCGTGGCGTCCTTGGGGAAGCCCGCCCGGCTCTCCGCGTAGACCCACACCGCCTCGAACCTGGCACCGGAGCGCCGCAGTTCCTCGTGGATGTAGCGCGGGTTGTCGCTGTACTGCAGGCCGAGGTGGCTCTCGAAGACGACCAGACCCTTGCGCACCGGCAGCTTGGCCAGCGCGGTCCGGGCCAGTCGGAACGCCTCCCGCTTGCGCGCCCCGGTCCGGGTGATCTGCTTGCGGGCGGTGGCGACCAGCTTGTGACCGAACGGGCTGTCTGCGGTACGCAGCACCAACTCGCGGCCCTTGCGCGCGATCGCGCCCTCGTGCGTGATGGTGAAGGACAGGTGCCCCTTGTCCGTGATGAACGGGACCACGTGGTCGCCGACGGCCTTGCTCAGCCGGGGCCGGATCGGGATCCGCCGCGCGTCCTCGGGCAGCGAGGTGGCGAAGATACGACTCGTGGTCACCACGCCGTCGACCGTCAGGTCCATCCGCACGTCCCACACCGGGTCCAGCACCCCGACCGGGTGCAGTGTGCGGGTGAGGTCGACGGTGGTCTCCCACACCAGTCCCTCGGGCGTGTGCCGGATCGAGTCCACCGGGACGTGCACCGTGGTCATCGCGAGCTTCTTGCGCCGGGAGCGGAACTCCAGACGGGCGGAGAGCTTCGCGGTCGGCGCGATCCGGTCCAGCGGATTGACGATCAGCCCGGCGAGGCGGAGCGAGCCGCCGGAGGAGGAGTAGTGCGTCAGGTCGTTGCCCAGCCAGACCAGGTTCAGCGGCTTGGACCAGGTCACCAGGTCGGTGACGTCCAGGACCGCGCGACCGAGCTCGTCGTCCAGGTGCTCCGCGCACCAGTAGACCCGGCCGTCTTGCCGGTGCAGCGGCGCGCACACCTTGGTGCGGTTGAGCACCATGTCGATCGCGGTGAGCAGGTTCGGCCAGTCGTCGCGCAGCACCAGATACGCGGCCAGCGCCGGGATGTGCTTGGCCTGGCGGAACGCGCGCGGGTCCAGCGTGGCCAGGTACTCCTGGGCCATCGGGATGAACTCGCGACGGAATTCCTCGGTCCGGAACGGCAGGCCCCACAGGTAGAGCACCAGGTCGTGCTGGAGGAACTTGATGTCCTTCCGCAGCTTCAGCGCCCGGTGTTCCTCGCCGTGCAACTCCTCGTCGATCCGGCGGTGGATGGTCAGCCGGTCGGCGAAGTTGCGCAGCTCGCCGCGGCGGTTGGAGATCGAACGCACCTTCGCGTCCTCGACCACCCGCCACTGGTAGACGGTGTTGGGGATCAGCGTGATCCGGTTCGCCGCCAGGTAGGCACGGGCCGAGAACAGCAGGTCCTCGTAGTGCAGGCCCTCGGGGAAGCGCAGTTCGTGCTCGTCCAGGAAGGCACGCCGGTAGCACTTGTTGGTGGACAGCGTGTCGTAGAGCAACTCCGGGCGCTCGTCCAGCGACTCGAGCACCGCGCGTTCCGCGTACAGCTCCGGGTACCACGGGGTCTGCTTGCCCTTGCGGCTCTCGTGCACGCGCACGCACAGCCCGGAGATCAGGTCCGACCCGGTCTCCTCGGCGGCCACCAGCATGTTCTTGCACGCGTGCCGGTCCAGCGTGTCGTCGCTGTCCAGGAACATCACGAAGGTGCCCCGGGCCTGGTCGATGCCCTCGTTGCGGGGTCGGCTGCATCCGCCGCTGTTGTGCGGCAGCCGGATCGCTCGCACCTTGTCCGGGTGCTCGGCCGCGAACCGCTCCGCCACCGCGAAACTGTCGTCTGTACTGGCGTCGTCGACGATCAGGATCTCGAGGTTGTCCAGCGTCTGACGCAGCACCGAGTCCACCGCGCGCGGCAGTCGGGCCGCGTCGTTGTAGACGATCACGATCACGCTCACGTCGGGTGCGCGAGACACACTCATGCGGCCACCTCCGCGGGCGGGGTTCGGGAACGGTGCTTCGAGCTTAGTCAGGCTGCGGAGGGCCGGGCCAATCCCGGTCGCGGGACGCCACACGCCGGGCGGCGGCACATCCGCCGGGCATCGACGGGACGGACACGGGACGGACACCGCACGGACAATGGAGACGCGAACGCGGTGCGCGCGGTTCGGCCCGGCGGCCTCGCGAGGGCGGCCGGAAATCGGTTCTCACTCGCGGGTGGCGGACGACGGCGGATGATCCGTTAACCTGTCTCGTTGTTTCGGGGAACTCCCCACACCCTCCGCTCGATCGGCGTTGCTGCGGCGATTGCTCAAAGGAGTGATGGCGCCTGTCCACTGCCCTGGTCGTCACAGAGCCCACCTCCACCGGTTCGACGGCTCGGACGGATCGGCCGGATCCCGCCCCGCTGCTCGCCGAGCTGTCCGCGATCGACCGCCGGGTCCCCGAGATCGAGGTGGTCGCGGCGGACGCCCTCGCGAGCGCCCTGGCCGGCGGCGACTGTCGGGTGACCCTCGTCGACGCGCGCTTCGTCGGCCACCGGCATGCGCTGCGCCTGGTGATCGCCGACACGCGTTTCCCGGTCGCGCACGTGCCCGGCGTGCTCGCGCTCGAGGGCGAGGCGCGCGCCGAGGCGGCCCGGATCCTGGCCGCGCTCGACCGGCAGCCGGCGAACGTGTGCGTCCCCGACCTGCTGGCCGAACGATTGACCGAGGCCGGCATCGCGCCGCGCGAGGTCCCGCTGGGCGACCTGGTCGCCGAGGTCGCCCACGACGAGGCCGCGCGCACCCGGGCGCTGGCCGCGGTGGCGGCCGTGGACGACGAGCGGATCCGGCTGAACTCGGCGGTCAAGGCCCGGGACGGCTTCTTCACCACGTTCGCGGTGAGCACGTGGTCGCGCTATCTCGCGCGCTGGTGCGCCCGCCGGGGGCTGACCCCCAACCAGGTCACCGTCGCGTCGCTGTTCGTCGCACTGATGGCGGCGGCCGGGGCCGCGACCGGCACCCGCGCGGGATACATCGCCGCGGCGCTGGGCCTGTACTTCTCCTTCGTGCTGGACTGCACCGACGGCCAGCTCGCGCGCTACGCGGTGAGCTACTCGCGGATCGGCTCGTGGCTGGACGCTACCTTCGACCGGGCCAAGGAGTACGCGGTCTACGCGGGCCTCGCGCTCGGCGCGGCCCGGCACGACGACGACGTGTGGACCCTCGCGCTGGTCGCGATGGTGGTGATGACCACCCGGCACATCGTCGACTTCGCCTTCAACGAGACCCGACGCGGCATCGGCGGCGGAGACGACGACAGCGCCGACGGCGGTGCGGGCGCCAAGCTCTCCGGCAAGCTGAACTCGGTCGGCTGGACCGTGTGGGCCCGGCGGATGATCATCCTGCCGATCGGCGAGCGCTGGGCGCTGATCGCCGTGCTCACCGCCACCACCACGCCGCGGATCACCTTCGTCGTGCTGATCGTCGGCTGCGTGCTCGCCGCCTGCTACACCTCGCTGGGCCGGATCCTGCGCTCGCTGCCGCGCCGCGCCGCGTTCGTCCCGCAGGTGGGCGAACACCTCGCCGCACTCGCCGACAGCGGTCCGCTCGCCGAACTGGTGGGCCGGCTGCGGTTGCGCGTCCCGGCCCCCGCCGCCGCCCTGCTCGGCACCGCCGCACTGGTCGCGGTGCTGCTCGCGGGCGGCGCGGGCGAGTGGTGGGGCCTGGCCGGTGCCGGCGCCTACGCGCTGTGCGCCGGGATCGCGATCGGCCGGCCACTGGTGCGCCGGCTCGACTGGGTGGTGCCGCCGATCTTCCGGGCCGCCGAGTACGCCGCGATCACCATCCTCGCGGCCCGGGTGGTGCCCACCGCGGTGGCCGCCGCGTTCGGCTTGGTCGCGGCCACGGCCTACCATCACTACGACACGGTGTACCGCCTGCGCGGTGGCTACGGCGCCCCGCCCCGGGCGCTGGTGTGGCTGGTGCTCGGTCACGAGGGGCGGGTGCTCCTGGTGACCTTGCTGGCCGCACTGGGCTCGGGCACCCTGCGCACCGGCCTGATCGCGACGGCCGTCGTGCTCGCGGCGATCGTGCTCACCGAGAGTGTCGTGTTCTGGGTGCGCGGCGCGCGCCCCGACATCGACGACGTGACCCCGGTGGGACCGGCTCCCTCGGCCTCGACGCCGCCGTACCGCCCCCTGGAGGCCGCCGCCGCGGCGGCCTCCGATCGAACTGGAGACCTCTCATGATCGGCCTCGTTCTCGCCGCCGGCGCCGGCCGCCGGCTGCGCCCGCACACCGACACGCTGCCCAAGGCCCTGGTGCCGGTGGGCGCGCCCGGTGCGCCGGACAGCGAACGGTCGATCCTGGAGGTCACCCTCTCCCACTACGCCGCGGTCGGCCTGACCGAGGCCGCGATCGTGGTCGGCTACTGCGGCGACGCGATCCGCGACCGGCAGGGCCTGCTGGAGCGCCGCTACGGTCTGAAGCTGCACATGGTCGACAACGACAAGGCCGAGGAATGGAACAACGCCTACTCCCTGTGGTGCGCGCGCGACCATCTCGCGGACGGCGTGCTGCTGGCCAACGGCGACACGCTGCACCCGGTCTCGGTCCAGGAGACGATGCTGGCCGCGCGCGATACCTCCGGGGCCGACGCCAAGGGCATCATCCTGGCCCTGGACACCGCCAAGCCGCTCGCCGACGAGGAAATGAAGGTCACCCTCGGCGAGGACGGCCGGATGCGCCGGATCACCAAGCTGATGGACCCGGCCGAGGCGGCCGGCGAGTACATCGGCGTCACGCTGATCGAGGGCCACGCGGCGCCCGCGTTGATCGACGCGCTGCGCGCGACCTTCGAGCGCGACCCACAGCTCTACTACGAGGACGGCTACCAGGAACTGGTGAACCGGGGCGGTCGGGTCGACGTGCAGCCGATCAGCGCGTCGGACACCCGGGTGCCGTGGACCGAGATCGACACCACCGAGGACCTCATGGTCGCGCGGGAGATCGCGTGCCGGTACTGACCCGTCTGGTCCCCACCCCGCTCACCGTCGACATCCGCGCGGGTGCGGTCGACGACCTCGCGGGCATCCTGGCCGACCGCCGGGTCTCCACGTCGGGTCGGATAGCGGTCGTGGTCAGCGAGGGCTCCGGGGCCCGGCTGCGCGAGCGGTTCGCGCCGCACCTGCCCGGCGCCGAGTGGTACACCGTCGCCGGCGGCACACTGACCGCCGCCGTAGACCTCGCCGACCGCATGCGCGGCGGCGCCTACGACGCCGTGGTCGGTCTGGGCGGCGGCCGGGTCCTGGACGCGACCAAGTACGCCGCCGCGCGGGTGGGCCTGCCCATGGTCGCGGTCGCCACCAATCTCGCCCACGACGGCATCGCGTCGCCGGTGAGCATCCTGGACAACGACGCGGGGCGCGGCTCCTACGGCGTGCCCACACCGATCGCCCTGGTGGTGGACCTGGACCTGGTCCGCGCGGCGCCGCAGCGCTTCGTCCGCTCCGGCATCGGCGAATCCCTGTCCAATCTGTGCGCGGTGGCCGACTGGGAGCTGTCCCAGCGCGAGACCGGCGAGCCGGTGGACGGCCTCGCGGTCGCGCTGGCCCGCACCTCCGGCGACTCGATCCTGCACCGCCCCGGTGGCATCGAGGACGACGACTTCCTCGTGGCCCTGGCCGAGGGCCTCGTACTCTCCGGCATCGCGATGTCCGTCGCCGGCACCACCCGCCCCTGCAGCGGAGCCTGTCACGAGATCTCGCACGCCATCGACCTGCTCTACGGCGAGCGCGACGGCCACGACGGGCTGCATGGCGAACAGGTCGGCCTGGGCGCCGCGTTCGCCACCCACCTGCGTGGCGACACCGCACTGACGAAGCTCTTGACGAGCGCCCTTGATCGGCACAGGCTGCCGGTCGTGCCGGAGCATCTCGGCCTGACCATCGACGAATTCGTGGCGGCGGTGAGTCACGCGCCCCAGACCCGTCCGGGACGCTTCACCATCCTCGAACATCTCGACCTCGACAATGACGCCATCCGGGATTCGGTGACCGAATATGTCCACACCTACGGCGGCTGAGCTTCGCTCGGTCGTACACCCCGAGGGCCTGCTCGATCGGCGCAGTGGCGAACACTGGGCCGGACGCATCTACATGCGGCAGATCTCCCTCCAGGTCACCCGACGCATCGTCGGGACCCGGGTGACGCCCAACGGCCTCACCTACATGATGATCCTCGCGGGCATCGCCGCCGGCGCCGCGCTGATCCTGCCCGGGATCGCGGGGCCGCTCGCGGCGCTGCTCCTGGTGCAGCTCTACCTGCTGCTCGACTGCGTCGACGGCGAGGTGGCGCGCTGGCGGCGGCAGACCTCGGTCACCGGCGTCTACCTCGACCGGGTCGGCCACTACCTCTCCGAGGCCGCGCTGCTCTCCGGCGCGGGCCTGCATGCCGCGGGTGTCCTGGACGGCGGCGGCTTCAACGGCTACGCGACGCTGGGCGTGGTCGCCGCGCTGGGCGCGATCCTGATCAAGTCGGAGACCGACCTGGTCGACGGCGCGCGGGCGAAGAGCGGCCTGCCGCCGGTCCAGGACGCCGCCGCCGTGCCGCGTTCCTCGGGCGCCGCGTCGGCGCGCAAGATCGTCGCCTCGCTCAAGTTCCACCGCCTGGTCGGCGCCGTCGAGGCGTCGATCTTCCTGCTCCTGGCGGGTGTACTCGACCTGGTGGCCGACGACGGCGGCCTGCTGTACAGCAGGATCGCGGTGAGCGCGCTCGCCGCCATCGCGCTCCTGCAGACCGTGCTGCACCTGGTCAGCGTGCTGATGTCGAGCAGGCTCCGGTGACCGCCGAGGCTGCCGAGGGGCAGCGCGCGGGCGAGGCGAAGGCACAGGCGATCGCGCTCGGCGCGGTGGTGCTGACCATGGGCGACCGCCCGGACGAGCTGAACCGGCTGCTGCGTTCGGTGGCCGATCAGCACGGCGAGCCGATGACGGTGGTCGTGGTGGCCAACGGCGGCCCGCTGCCGGAGCTGCCCGAGGGCGTGGTGGGCATCACCCTGCCGGAGAACGTGGGCATCCCGGCCGGCCGCAACGTGGGTACCGCCGGCCTGCCCGACGACGTCGACGTGGTGCTCTTCCTCGACGACGACGGCCGACTCGCCGGCACCGACGCCGGCCGACTGCTGCGCGAGGCGTTCGCGGCGAACCCGCGCCTGGGCATCGTCAGCTTCCGGATCGTGGATCCGGAGAGCGGCGAGACCCAGCGCCGGCACGTGCCCCGGATCCGGGTCGGCGACCCGCTGCGCTCGGGCCCGGTGACCACCTTCCTCGGCGGCGCCAGCGCGGTGCGCGCGGCGGTGCTGCGCGAGGTCGGCGGGCTGCCCGACGACTTCTTCTACGCGCACGAGGAGACCGACCTGGCCTGGCGCGCGCTCGACGCCGGCTGGGAGATCGACTACCGCGCGGACATCGTGCTGGAACACCCCAAGACCAGCCCGGCCCGGCACGCGGCGTTCTTCCGGATGAACGCGCGCAACCGCGTCTACCTGGCCCGGCGCAACCTGCCGTGGCCGATCGTGCCCGCCTATCTGGGCACGTGGGTCGTCCTGACCGCCGCCCGCCGGCCGTCCAAGGAGAACGCCCAAGCCTGGCTGGCCGGCTTCCGCGAGGGGTGGAAGACCCCGAGTGGCCCGCGCAAGCCGATGTCCTGGCGCACGGTCTGGCGGATGACCAGGCTCGGCCGTCCGCCGGTCATCTGACAGGCTGGAATCCCCGTACCGTTTCGATTTCGACCCGACGCAGACGAAAGTGTCAACGTGGCCAACAGCGCGCAGGCCGACACCCTGAGCCCACAGGGGACGTCGGCGCCCCCCGGTTCCACCGAACCCCTGGCGGACCTCGCCGCCCGCTACAAGCTGACGGTCAGCGGGGCCCGTCCCGGACTGCTCTCCTACACCAGGCAGCTCTGGGCCCGACGCCACTTCATCGTGGCCTTCGCCAACGCCAAGACCCGGGCGACGTACAGCACCGCCAAGCTCGGCCAGGTCTGGCAGGTACTCACACCGCTGATGAACGCGGCCGTGTACTACCTGATCTTCGGCTACCTGGTGCAGACCAAGGACGGCATCGACAACTACGTCGCCTTCCTGGTCACCGGCGTCTTCGTGTTCACCTTCACGCAGAGCGCCGTGCTCGCGGGCAGTCGGGCGATCAGCGATCAGCTCAACCTGATCCGCGCGCTGCACTTCCCACGGGCGTGCCTGCCGATCTCCTTCACGATCGTGCAGCTCCAGCAACTGATGTTCTCGATGGTCGTGCTGTGCGCGATCGTGCTGGGCACCGGTGAGCCGCTCACCCTGAAGTGGCTGCTCGTGCTGCCCGCGCTGGTGCTGCAGTTCGTCTTCAACGTCGGCCTGAGCCTGGTCCTGGCCCGGATCGGCGCGGTGCTGGTGGACATCAAGCAGCTTCTGCCGTTCCTGCTGCGCACCTGGCTGTACCTCAGCGGCGTCTTCTACAGCCTGGACTCCTACACCGACAAGGCGCCCGCCTGGGTGGCCCGCGTGCTGGAGGCGAACCCGGGAGCGGTCTACATCGAGGTGATCCGCGACTCGCTCATCGAAAGCCACCAGACGCTCCCGCTGCACGTGTGGGGCTACGCGGTGGGCTGGGCGCTGGTGATGGGCATCGGTGGTTACGTGTACTTCTGGAAGGCGGAAGAGAGGTACGGCCGTGGCTGAGCAGCCCGCGATCATGAGTTGGGCCGAGGCCGGCGCGAATTCCGAGGTCGAGGTGCCCGAGCAGAACGCCCCGCAGCCCGCGCAGCCGCAGGAGGAGATCCCGCCGACCGTCGTGGTCGACGACGTGCACCTGATCTACCGCGTGCACGGCGCCTCCTCGGGCAAGGGCAGCGCCACGTCCGCGCTGTCCCGGCTCGCGCTGCGCAAGAAGGCGGCGGGCATCACCGAGGTACACGCCGTGCGCGGCGTCAGCTTCGTCGCCTACAAGGGCCAGGCGATCGGCCTGATCGGGCGCAACGGTTCGGGCAAGAGCACGCTGCTGAGGTGCATCGCCGGCCTGCTGCCGCCCACCACCGGCAAGATCTACAGCGACGGCCAGCCGTCCCTGCTGGGCGTCAACGCCGCGATGATGAACGACCTCACCGGCGAGCGGAACATCATCCTGGGCTGCCTGGCGATGGGCATGACCCAGCGCGAGGCCGAGGCCAACTACGACCAGATCGCCTCGTTCTCCGGGCTGAACAACTACAACGGCAAGGACTTCACCAAGCTGCCGATGCGGACCTACTCGTCCGGCATGGCGGCCCGCCTGCGCTTTTCCATCGCGGCCGCACGCACACACGACGTGCTGATGATCGACGAGGCGCTGGCCACCGGCGACCGCGAGTTCCAGCTCAAGAGCGAGGCCCGGATCCGCGAGCTGCGCAAGGAGGCCGGCACGGTCTTCCTGGTCAGCCACAGCATGAAGTCGATCCGGGACACCTGCGACCGGGCGATCTGGCTCGACCAGGGCGTGATCAAGATGGATGGTCCGATGGAGGAAGTCGTCAACGCGTACGAGGGCAAGTAGCGGCGACACCACTCCGACGGTTCCGTCCGCTGCTGCGACGGCACCGACGGCACCAACAGCACCAACAGCACCACGCGAAGGGGTTCACCGGTGTCCTTGCAGGTCCTGGCGGAGAGTACGGACGACAACCTCGACATCGAGGTCCTGCGGGACGTCAACGGACTCACCGAGCACACCTCATGGGCGCACGGGGGCATGGAGTTCATGGGCGAGTACGGCATGTTCGCCGTACTCGCCGTACTGGGCCTGCTCGCGTGGTGGCGGGCCCGCGCCCGCCCCGACCACATAGCGGCCGTGGCCGGCCTGGTGTGGGCCCCGCTGGCGGCCCTGGTCGCGGAACTGGCCAACGCGCCGCTGCGCGACTGGGTCGATCGACCGCGTCCGTTCCTCAGCCACGAGGGGCTGCACGTGCTGGTCGAGGGCAAGACCGACCCGTCCTTCGCCTCCGACCACGCGCTGACCACGATGGCGCTGGCGGTCGGGATCCTGCTGGTGGACCGGCGACTGGGGATCCTGGCGGTGCTCGCGGCGGTGTTCACCGGCTTCTCCCGGCTGTACGTGGGCGTGCACTACCCGACGGACGTGCTCGCCGGGTTCGCGCTCGGCGCGCTGGTCGCACTGGTCGGGTCGATGGTCGTGGGACGGGTCCTGGAACCGGTGGTGCGGCAGGTGGAACGCGGCCCGCTGCGGGTGCTGGTGACGGACCGAGCACGCCCGGCCGGCTGACGGCGACGCGGCCGAGGGGGGCGGACACACGATGGGAACGGATACCGATGGCGGCCGCGACGCGGGACGCCTGGGCGAGCGGCTGAGCCTGCGTGAACAGGTCGCGCGCGCGGTCCGGGCGGCGCTGGTGGCGGGCCGGATGCAGCCGGGGGTGGTCTACTCCGCGCCGGCCCT
This sequence comes from Embleya sp. NPDC050154, assembly GCF_044460165.1. Lineage (NCBI taxonomy): Bacteria > Bacillati > Actinomycetota > Actinomycetes > Kitasatosporales > Streptomycetaceae > Embleya > Embleya sp. NPDC050154. The sequence goes on along the minus strand of NZ_JBITJP010000008.1, from coordinate 197,040 downwards.
GGCCACCCGCTTCGGGGTGTCCGCGACCCCGGTCCGCGAGGCGCTGCTCGACCTGGCCAAGGACGGCCTGGTCGAGCCGGTCCGCAACAAGGGCTTCCGGGTTCGCGCCGTGTCCGCGGCCGACCTGCGGGACATCCACGACCTGCGCGAACTCCTGGAGATACCCACGATCGGGCGGCTCGCCCGGGACGGCATCGCGGACGCGCTGCCGGCCCTGCGCGCACTGGTGGACGAACTCGCCGACGCGATCGACCGCGCCGACGTGCTCGACTACGTGGACGCCGACGACCGCTTCCACGCCCACCTGCTCGGCCTGGCCGGCAACGCGCGCCTGGTCCGGATGGTCGGCGAACTGCGGGCCCAGGCCCGGCTGTACGGCCCGCGTCCGCTGACCGAGCCGGCCGACCGGAGCCTGATCGCGGCCGAACACCACCGGCTGCTCGACCTGATCGAGGCACGCGATCCGGCCGGCGCCGAGGAACTGACCCGCCGGCACCTGGAGTGGTCGCGCACACCGAACCCGGCCCCGGTCCCGGACCCGGCGCTCGTGGACCCGAGGTCCCCCGAACGGCCGTAACCCGGCGCCGCCTCGCTCGTTGTCCCGTCGAGCCGCCGCCGCGTGGCCGGCCGTCACGCGAGGATTCAGAGCATCCGGGAGAACCCACATGTTGGTCCGCACCGTGCTCACGAGTGCCTGCTGCGCCCTCGTCCTGGCCGGGGTCACCGGCTGTCAGGGTGACGACGTGCAGCCCCAGGGAGCGCGGGTCGAGGGCGGCGGCGGGGCCGCGAGCGGCCCGTCCGAGGCGGTGCTGGCCGTCCGCAAGGCGGCGGACGTCACCACTGGCGCGAAGAGTTCGCGCACCCGAACCACGATGACCATGCAGAACAACGACCGGGTGGTCAAGCTCACCGGTCAGGGCATGTTCGACTATGTCCGGCACATCGGCACCCTCACCGTGGACGCGCCCAAGGACTCCGGCATCGCCGGTCCGCTCCAGGAGATCCTCACCCCCGAGGCGCTCTACATGAAGAACGGGTCGCCGGGCATCCCGAAGGACAAGTGGGTGCGACTGGCGATCGACGGGCTGGCCGACGGCAACCTGGTCAGCGGCGGCGCGACCGACCCCGGGACGTCCTTCGAGATACTGCGCGGGGTCAACGACGACGTCGTGCTCGTGGGCACCGAGAAGATGGGCGCGGACACCGTGCGGCACTATCGGGGCACGCTGGACATCCGCAAGGCGCACGACCTGACCGCGCCGGAGGTGCGCGGGCCGCTGGCCGCGGCGCTGAAGACCTTCGACGGCGCGCCGATCCCGTTCGACGCCTACCTCGACGACGCGGGCCGGTTGCGCCGGGTCGACGAGTCGTTCGCGTTCGTGATGGGCCCGGAGGAGGGCAAGGCGGCACCGCCGACCGCGAAGGTGCACTCCTCGGCCGAGTTGTACGACTTCGGGGTCGTGGTCGACGTCAAGCCGCCCGAGGCCAAGGACCTGTACGTCGCGCCGACCCCGCCGGGAACACCCGCCAAGCGCGGCTGAGTCACTCCCGCGGAGTCGTTCCGGGCGGTCCCCATATGACCCAGGCGTGCCATGTCCGCGCCGCGGACCCGCCCCTACGCTGGATGGGCCGAGGCCCGTCCGGGGTGCGCACGAGGAGGTGATGTGGGTGTCACGGTTCTCCGATCGCGGTGTGCACGACCACGTCGTCCTCGACGAGATCGAACTCTACGGCGACCTGATGATCGCGGCGTCGGCGAGCGAGGGTCCGCTGACGCAGGCTCAGATCGACGCCGTGCTCGGGCTGGTCGGCGGCTGGGGGACGGCGACCCACACCCGGGCCGGCCCCCGTCGCCGCGGCCTCAGGAGCGCACCAGGCGTGCGATCGCCTGGGACGCCTCCTTGACCTTTTCGTCCGCTTCCGGTCCGCCCTTTTCCACCGCGTTCGCGACGCAGTGGCCCAGATGCTCCTCCAGCAGACTCAGCGCGAACGACTGGAGTGCCTTGGTCGCCGCCGAGACCTGCGTCAGGATGTCGATGCAGTACTCGTCCTCGGAGACCATCCGCTGCAACCCGCGGATCTGTCCCTCGACCCGGCGCAGTCGCTTGAGGTGCTCGTCCTTGCGCCCGCTGTAGCCGTGCCCGTGCCCCGATGCGCCGTGCGTCGCCGCCATCTCCGGTGCCTGCGGATCCTGTTCCACCGTCGTCTCCCGTATCTCTGTGGCCGTTCCCCACGTGTCCATGGCCCGATCGGGTGACCGTCCACGTTCCAAATTTACCCCCGGGGGGTATATCCGGCAAGCATTCGATCACGCACCGACGGCGCCGCCCGCACCCGTCGACCCGATCCGCCGGCGGTCATGCCGAATCGCCGATTCCGGTTCGTGTGATGTGGGCGACATGGATCGAGCGTAGGCCGCTCTGTCCTTCGAGGGGTGCCCGGACCCATACTCTGGCCGTGTGACGGGCGCCATGGGCGGCGGAACGGGCGGTTCCGCATGCCCGTTCGTCGCTCTGCGCGCGCGTCGCATTACCGCCGGGTACGGTCGGGGTCCGCGTCGGCTCCCCGGTTTGTGTGCGGCACTGCCGGAGCGCCTAGCATCGACGCCGACCACTTTCATTATCCCGGAGACCTCCAGTGCGATTGCGTCTGACCCCCAGGGAGACGAGCTTCTACGACATGTTCGCCGCAGCGGCGAGCAACCTGGTCACCGCATCCAAGCTCCTCACGGAGTTGCTCGGCGCAGAGGTCTCCGCTCGTCCGGAGATCGCCGAACGGATGCGCGCGGCCGAGCATGCCGGTGACGACACCACGCATGCGATCATGCGCCAGCTCAACGCCTCCTTCATCACGCCGTTCGACCGCGAGGACATCTACGCCCTCGCGTCGCAACTCGACGACGTCATGGACTACATGGAAGAGGCCGTCGACCTGGTCGTGCTGTACCAGCTCGACGAACTCCCCCCGCAGGTCGCGGACCAGATCGAGGTGCTGGTGCGGGCCTCGGAGCTGACCGCCGAGGCGATGCCCCGGCTGCGCACGATGAAGGACCTGACCGAGTACTGGATCGAGATCAACCGGCTCGAGAACCAGGCCGACCAGATCCACCGCAAGCTCTTGGCGCACCTGTTCAGCGGTGCGTACGACGCGCTGACGGTGCTCAAGCTCAAGGGCATCGTCGACGTGCTCGAAGAGGCCGCGGACGGGTTCGAGCACGTGGCGAACACGGTCGAGACGATCGCCGTCAAGGAGTCCTGACCCAGTGGAACTCACTGGTCTGATCATCGTCATCGGCGTCGCGCTCTTCTTCACCTACACCAACGGCTTCCACGACTCGGCCAACGCCATCGCGACCTCGGTGTCCACCCGGGCACTGACTCCGCGCGCGGCACTGGCCATGGCAGCGGTGATGAACCTCGCGGGAGCCTTCCTCGGCGAAGGCGTCGCCAAGACCGTCAGCGAGGGGCTGATCGCCACCCCCGAAGGTGACCAGGGTCTGATCATCCTGTTCGCGGCGCTGGTCGGCGCGATCTTCTGGAATCTGCTGACCTGGTACTTCGGACTGCCCTCGTCCTCGTCGCACGCGTTGTTCGGCGGCCTGGTCGGCGCCGCGCTCGCGGGTTCCAGCACCGTCTACTGGAGCGGGGTGATCGACAAAGTCGTCATCCCGATGTTCCTGTCGCCGGTGGTCGGCCTGGTCGCCGGCTACCTGGTGATGGTCGGGATCATCTGGCTGTTCCGGAAGTCCAACCCGCACAAGGCCAAGCGCGGGTTCCGGCTGGCGCAGACCGTCTCGGCCGCCGGCATGGCGCTCGGGCACGGCATCCAGGACGCCCAGAAGACGATGGGCATCGTGGTGATGGCGCTGGTGATCAGCGGTCATCAACAGGGCGACAGCATCCCGGTGTGGGTCAAGCTCGCCTGCGCCGTCACGCTCTCGCTGGGCACCTACGCGGGCGGGTGGCGGATCATGCGCACGCTCGGCCGCAAGATCATCGAGCTGGACCCGCCGCAGGGCTTCGCGGCCGAGACCACGGCCGCCTCGATCCTGTACACCACGGCGTACGTCTTCAAGGCGCCGATCTCCACCACGCACATCATCACCTCGGCGATCATGGGCGTGGGCGCGACCAGGCGGGTCAAGGCGGTGCGCTGGGGCGTCGCCAAGAACATCCTGATCGGCTGGTTCACCACGATGCCGGCCGCCGGCCTGGTCGCGGCCTGCGTGTACTGGATCACCTACCTGATCGTGGGCTGATCCGCGGACCGTGTGCCGCGTACGCGATGCAGGACGTACGGGGTAACCGGCCCGCGGGCGACATATCGAACGAGAGGGTCCACACCCGTCCCGGTGTGGGCCCTCTCGCATGTCCATCCCGACGTCCGTCGACGCTTCGACCGTCAGCCGAACCGGCCGGCGATGTAGTCCGCCGTGGATTCCTGGGTCGGCGCGGAGAAGATCGTCTCGGTGTCGCCGATCTCCACCAGGCGACCGGGCTGACCCGGGCCGGCGAGGTTGAAGAACGCGGTCTTGTCCGAGACGCGCGCGGCCTGCTGCATGTTGTGGGTCACGATGACGATCGTGTACCGCTCCTTGAGCAGCGCGATCAGGTCCTCGATCGCGAGCGTGGAGATCGGGTCGAGCGCCGAGCACGGCTCGTCCATCAGCAACACCTGTGGCTCGACCGCGATCGCGCGGGCGATGCACAGTCGCTGCTGCTGACCGCCGGACAGGCCCGCGCCGGGCTTGTTCAGCCGGTCCTTGACCTCGGTCCACAGGTTCGCGCCGCGCAGCGAGCGCTCGACGATCGCGTCCAGGTCGCCCTTGCGCTTGATGCCCGCGAGCTTGAGCCCGGCCGCGACGTTGTCGTAGATCGACATGGTCGGGAAGGGGTTGGGCCGCTGGAACACCATGCCGACCGTGCGGCGCACCGCGACCGGGTCGATCTCGCTGCCGTACAGGTCCTGCCCGTCCAGCGCGACCGAGCCGTCCACGGAGGCGCCCGGGATCAGCTCGTGCATGCGGTTGAGGGTGCGGATGAAGGTGGACTTGCCGCAGCCGGAGGGACCGATGAAGGCCGTGACCGAACGCGGCTCCATGGTCATCGAGATGTCCTCGACGGCCTTGTGCGAGCCGTAGTAGGCGTTGAGTCCGGAAACTTCGATGCGCTTGGTCATTCCTGCCTCGGAATCGGTGCGGTTGTCGGTGCCGCGGTCGGCCGGTCGGGTCGTCAAGGACTTCATCGGCTCCCCTTCGGGGCCTTCCAGCGGGCGATCAACCGCGCCGCCAGGTTCAGGATCATGACGATCAGGATCAGCGTCAGTGCGGCGGCCCAGGCCCGCTCCTCGGCGAACTGGTTGCCCGCGTGGTTCTGGTCGAAGACGTACAGCGGCAGCGCCGACTGCCAGCCCGAGAACGGGTCGGTGTTGATCGACTGGGTGAGTCCGACCAGCAGCAGCAGCGGCGCGGTCTCGCCGATGACCCGGGCGATCGAGAGCATGACACCGGTGACGATGCCGCCGAACGCGGTGGGCAGCACGACCTTGAGCACGGTGCGCCACTTCGGGATGCCCAGCGCCAGGCTGGCCTCGCGCAATTCGTTCGGGACCAGCTTGAGCATCTCCTCGGCGGAGCGCACCACCGTCGGCAACATCAGGATCATCAGCGCCAGCGACCCGGCGAAGCCGGACGCCTCGAAGCCCAGCATCATGATCCAGAAGGCGTAGATGAACAGACCCGCGACGATCGAGGGCAGCCCGGTCATCACGTCCACGAAGAACGTCACCGTCTTGGCCAGCCGGCCGCGCCCGTACTCGACCAGGTAGATCGCGGTGAGCAGCCCGATCGGGACCGCGATCAAGGTGGCCAGGCCGACCTGCTCCAGGGTGCCGACGATCGCGTGGTAGACGCCGCCGGTGTCGTCCCGGGCGCCCACGCCGCGCATCGAGTGGGTCAGGAAGTAAGGGGTCAGCTTGTCCCAGCCGCGCTGGATCGTGTAGCCGAGCAGGGAGATCAGGGGCAGTACGGCGAGCACGAACGCGGTGGAGATCAGGCTCGTGGCGAACCGGTCCCGGGCCCGACGGCTGTCCTCGTAGCGCCAGGAGACGGCGGAGAGGGCGACGATGAAGGCCACGCCCGCGAGGAAGACCGCGAGGGCCCAGTTGTCCAGGACCAGCTTCAGCACGACCGTCAGCGCCACGCCGCCGCCCGCGATCGCCCACGGCACCGAGCGCGGGAGGGTCCGGCGGGTCAGCGAGGCCGCGCGCGGATCCGGCAGACCACCGGCCCTCTCCACCGCGTCCGAACCGATGCCCGGGCGCTTGTCGCCCGTGTCGAGGACGGTCATGAGTTCGCTCCAGAGAACGCCTTGCGCCGGTTGATGACGACGCGCGCGGCGCCGTTGACGAGCAGCGTCATGACGAACAGGACCAGGCCCGAGGCGATCAACGCACCGCGACCGATGTCGTTGGACTCACCGAACTGGTTCGCGATGTTCGCCGCGATCGTGTTGTTGCCCGGGTCCAGGATGTGCACCGAGACCACGAAGCTGGGGGAGAGCACCATCGCCACCGCGATGGTCTCGCCGACCGCCCGGCCCAGGCCGAGCATCGAGGCGCTGATGATGCCGGGCTTGCCGTAGGGCAGTACCGCGACCCGGATCATCTCCCAGCGGGTCGCGCCGAGCGCGAGCGCGGCCTCCTCGTGGGCGCGGGGCACCTGGAGGAAGACCTCTCGGGTGACCGCCGCGATGATCGGCAGGATCATGATCGAGAGCACGATGCCGACGGTGAACAGTGTGCGGGCGGTGACGCCCGCCTGCTCCTTGTCGAACAGCGGGATCCAGCCGAGGTAGTCGGACAGCCACGCGTGCAGGCCGAGCAGCTTGGGGGCCAGGAAGATGTAGCCCCACAGGCCGTAGACCACGCTGGGCACGGCGGCCAGCAGGTCGACGATGTAACCGAGTGTCTGGGCGATCCGCCGGGGAGCGTAGTGCGTGATGAACAGCGCCACCCCCACCGCGACCGGCACCGCGATGACCATCGCGATGGTGGCGCTGACAACCGTGCCGAACACGAGGGTGACGACGCCGAAGGCGGGCTTCGCCGCGTTCGGGTCCCAACCCTGGTCGGTCAGGAAGCTGCCCTGGTTCTTCGACAGCGCGTCCGTCGCCTTGACCACGAGGAATATCGCGATCGCGGCCATGATGGCGAGCAGGCTGATGCCGGCGCCGCGGGCGGCACCGGAGAAGATCCGGTCGCCCGGCCGAACCTTGGTGCGCTTGGCCGCGGGGGCCTTGCGCTCGGGTTCCGCCGGTGCGGTGGGGGTGGTGGTGGACATCTCTCTCCGTACGAGTCGGTCGCTCAGCGGGCTCGGACTAGGACAGACCGGCCACGGCGGCGCGGACCTTGTCCGCGATCGTCGTCGGGAGCGGCGCGTAGCCGATGCCCGCGAGGACCTTCTGGCCTTCGGCGCTGGAGGTGTAGGTGAGGAAGGACTTGAGCAGCGGCAGCTTGTCCGCCGGGGTGCCCTTCTCGCAGACGATCTCGTAGGTGACCAGGATGATCGGGTAGGCGCCCTCGGCCTTGGTCGCGTAGTCCACGGTCAGCTTCAGGTCGTTGCCCTGACCGGCGATCTTCGCGGCCTCGACGGCCTTGCCCGCGGCCTCGGGGGTGAGCTTGACCGGAGCCGACGCGCCCGTGTTGATCTGCGCGATGCCCAGGCCGGAGTTCTCCGCGAAGGACTGCTCCATGTAGCTGATGCCGCCCTGCGTCTGCTTGACGATCGACGCGACACCCTCGCTGCCCTTGGCGCCCTGGCCGCCCGGGGCCTTCCAGTCCTGCGCGGCGTCGAAGGTCCAGTCGGCGGGGGCCGCGGCCTTGAGGTACTTGGTGAAGTTCTCGGTGGTGCCGGACGCCTCGGACCGGTGCACGGTCTGGATCGGGGTCGACGGCAGCTGCGCGTTCGGGTTCAGCGCCTTGATCTCGGCGGCGTCCCACTTGGTGATCTTGCCGTTGAAGATGCCCGCGATCGTCTTCGCGTCCAGGACCAGGTCCTTGACGCCGGAGACGTTGTACGCCACCGCGATCGGGCCGGTCACCATCGGCAGGTTGATCGCCTGGCCGGGAGCGCACGCGGCGCCGGCCTTGGCGACCTCTTCCGGCTTGAGCGCCGAGTCGGAGCCGGCGAAGGTGACCTGCTTGTCGAAGAACGACTGGCGGCCGGCGCCCGAGCCCGAGCCCGCGTAGTCGATCGAGGCGCCCGAGCACTTGGCCTGGTAGGCCTTGATCCACTCGTCCAGCGCGTTCTTCTGGGCGCTGGAGCCGGCGCCGGCGAGCTTGCCCGTGCCGCAGTCACCCTTGGGCGCCTCTGCGCCGGGAGCCGAGGCCGCCTTCGTCGACGACTTGTTGTCGTCCCCCGAGCTGTTGTCGTCGGAGCCGCACGCGGCCAGCGTGAGCGCGCCGGCGAGTGCCAGGCCGGTGAAGCCGATACCGCGACGGACACTGCGGGGCCGAATGGTCACGGCGCTCCCTTTCGATCGAACTCGACTCGTGGTGCGACGACCCGAACGGTCGCCGTCATCCATGAAGTTAGGCCGTGAGAATGAAGCGATCCGCCGCGCAAAGTGAACCGAGGGTGAACTCGAACGGTCGAGTCAGATAAGCCGACCGCTGGATGAATTGTCCGCTCATGTAGCCATTTACCGCCCGTGAACTGGCCCTTTGTCGCGCACGCCGAATCACGTTCACCCGCTGTTCAGATGCACGCCGGGTGACGTTCCGTGAACCGTGATCACGACTTGACCGAGTGCTCAGCTCCCCGTCGGGTAGGGGGCGTACCGGCCCATGGCCACCACGCGGCCCGCCCACGCGTGCAACACGGCGAATTCCCCGGGCAGCAGGGGCTCGGCGGCCAGCCGCGCGGCGGTCATCCCGGGAGCGCCGCCGGGCAGGTCCGGAACCGGCGCGCACAGCAGCGTGGGCCGGCCGCCGCGCAGCGCGTCGGCCACCGAGCACGCGGTAGAGCGCATCCGAGCGCCCACCGCCGCGACATACGGCGCCACCGTCGCCACCGCGGCCGGCGTCGTGGCGCCGTGCACCTCGACCGGACCGAACGCGGCGAGCATCGGCACCAGGTCCCGCGCGTACGCCGGACCCGCGCGCAGCACCAGCACCGGGACCGTCGCGGGCGGCGGTCCGGTGCGAAACGCGTCGGTCAGCGACGCGGTGTAGTCCGGGGTCCCGGTCAACGTCGCGGCCTCCTCCGGCGGGCCCCACCACATCCGGTCCACCTCCGGATTGGGGGCGAACTCGCCGGCGACCGCCTCGGCGACCCAGTAGCGGTTGATCTTGAGGCGATCGCGCGAGTGCATCGGATAGCTGAGCACGCCCAACTCCCGTCCCAGGATCGCCCGGTAACCGGTCTCCTCGGCGATCTCGCGCACGGCGGCCACCACCGCGGGCTCGCCGGACTCCAGCTTGCCCTTCGGGAAGGACCAGTCGTCGTAGCGCGGTCGATGCACCAGCCCGACCTCCACGCCGTCCCCGGACCGGCGCCACAACACCCCGCCCGCGGCGAGCACCGGGTCGCGCCCGGTGTGCGCGACCCGAGCGGGGTCATCCATCGAGCCACGCCCGCACGTCCGGCGTGCAGGCCCTGGGCCACACGCGCGTGAACGCGTACCGCCGAGCGGTGGCGACCTGCCGCTCGTGCGCGTACAACTCGCCCAACACGAAGGCGGCCGGCCCGCCGACCCGGGGCCCGGCGGCGAGCTCGGCGATCGCGTCGGCGGCGATGGTCGCGTCCTGGTGCACGCCGAGCACCTCGGTCACCGCCTTGAGCCGCCGGGCCAGTCGGGCTGCCGGCGGCCCGAACGCGGGTACGCACATGTCGGCCGCGTAGCGGGCCCGCTTGGCCAGGATCCGCACCCGGTGCCAGGCCTCGTCGTCGGTGCCCGCGTACGGGGTGAACCCGGCGTGGTCCGGCGGATAGGGCACCCCGGCCGCCTCCAGCGGCAGTGCCCCTGCGGCGCGGTCGAGCCGGCGCAGCGTGCGGGCGACCAGTTTGGGTACGACCTCGGCGCCCGGGGCCGCGGCGCGCTCGGTGAAGGTCAGGCCCAGGGCCGGTTCGACCAGGTCCGCGGACAGCGTGGTGAACACCCCCGAGCCGAGCGCGTCCAGCGCGCGGGCCCGGCCGGCGCCCTGATCGCCGCGCAGCCGGCGGGTGAGGATCGCCCGGGCCCTGGCCGTGCCGGGCCGCTCGGGCAGCGCGTCCAGGTCGGCCGACAGGCGTTCGAGGAGCACCTCCGCGTCGCGCTCGCCCGCCAGCGCGTCCGCGGCGTCGCGCAGCCGGGTGCGCAGCAGCGCGGCCGGCTCCGGCGCCAGGAGCGGTCCGCACGTGGCCAGCGCGCTGCGGATGCGCCGGGCGGCCACCCGCGCGTTGTGTGCGGCCTCCTCCTCGCCCGCGCTCAACCGGGGCAACTCGTCGATGAACGCCCCGGCCTCCCCGACCAGATGCGCGAGCAGGATCGCGCCGGCCGAGGTGTCCTCGGCCGCCGCGCGCTGCCGAGGGATGGTCGTCGCCTGCTTACTCCGGGCCACGTCTGCGCCTCCGGGTCTCGATGAGGTGCTCCTGCACGTCACGAAGCCGGGTCCCGTCGGCGGCGGTCGCGTGCCGGGTCCAGACGCCGTCCCGGTCCAGATGCCAGGACGCGGTCGCCGGGCTCATCCCCAGGTCCATGAAGGACGTCATCTCGTCGCGGTGTCGATCGCCGCGCAGCCGCACCGCGGCCTCGACCCTGCGGTCCAGGTTGCGGTGCATCAGGTCGGCACTGCCGATCCACACCTCCGGTTCGCCGCCGCCGGCGAACACCCATACCCTCGAGTGTTCCAAAAATCGCCCGAGAATACTGCGCACCCGGATGGTCTCGGACAGTCCGGGAACACCCGGGCGCAGCGCGCAGATGCCGCGGATCCACAGATCGACCGGGACCCCGGCCTGCGAGGCGCGGTACAGCGCGTCGATCACCAGTTCGTCGACCAGCGAGTTCGACTTGAGCCGCACGTACGCCGGCAGCCCCTGCTCGTGGTTGTCCACCTCGCGCTCGATCCGCTCGACCAGCCCGTTGCGCAGCGAGTGCGGGGCGACCAGCAACCGCCGAAACGATTGCGCGCGCGAGTAGCCGGAGAGCCGGTTGAACAGGTTCGACATGTCCTCGCCGACCTGCGGGTCGGCGGTCAGCAGGCCCAGGTCCTCGTAGAGCCGGGCCGTCTTGGGGTTGTAGTTGCCGGTTCCGATGTGGCAGTAGCGGCGCAGCGTGTCGCCCTCCTGGCGGACCACCAGGCTCAGCTTGGAGTGCGTCTTGAGCCCCACCACGCCGTGCACGACATGGCAGCCGGCCTGCTCCAGCTTGCGCGCCCAGGTGATGTTGGCGTGCTCGTCGAAGCGGGCCTTGAGCTCGACCAGGACCAGTACCTGCTTGCCGGACTCGGCGGCGTCCACCAGCGCGTCCACGATCGGCGAGTCGCCGGAGGTGCGGTACAACGTCTGCTTGATCGCGAGCACGTGCGGGTCGGAGGCGGCCTGCTCGAGGAAGGCCTGCACCGAGGTCGCGAACGAGTCGTAGGGGTGGTGCACCAGGACGTCGCGCTTGCGCATCGCGGCGAACACGTCGGCGGCCTGCGCGGTCTCCACCTCGGCCAGGTCGCGGTGGGTGCCGGCGACGTACCGGCCGAACTTGAGCTCGGGCCGGTCCAGGTCGGCGATCGCGTGCAGCCCGGTCAGGTCGAGCGGACCGGGCAGCGGGTAGACCTCCTTCTCACCCACGCCCAGCTCGCGTACCAGCAGGTCGAGTACGTGCGGGTCGATGTTCTCCTCGACCTCGAGTCGGACCGGCGGCCCGAACCGGCGGCGCATCAACTCCCGCTCGAGCGCCTGGAGCAGGTTCTCCGCGTCGTCCTCCTCGACCTCCAGGTCCTCGTTGCGGGTGACCCGGAACGCGTGGTGGCCCAGCACGTCCATGCCCGGGAACAGGTCGCCGAGGAATTCGGCGATCACCTCCTCGAGCGGCACGAAGCGGGCCGGCGAGGTCTCCACGAAGCGCGGCAGCAGCGGCGGCACCTTGACCCGGGCGAAGTGCTCGTTGCCCGAGCGCGGGTTGCGCACGATCACGGCCAGGTTCAGCGACAGGCCGGAGATGTACGGGAACGGGTGCGCCGGGTCCACCGCCAAGGGGGTCAGGACCGGGAAGACCCGCTCGCGAAAGAGCGCGTACAACGACTGCCGCTCGCCGTCGGTCAGGTCGTCGAAGTGCAGCAACTGGATGTCGGCCTCGCCGAGCGCGGGCAGCACGTCGTGGTGGAAGCACGTGGAGTGCCGGGCCATCAGCGCACGGCTGCGCGACCAGATGTTCTCCAGCACCTCGCGCGGCTGGAGCCCGCTGGCCGCGCGCACCGCCAGGCCGGTGGCGATCCGGCGCTTGAGGCCGGCCACCCGGACCATGAAGAACTCGTCGAGGTTGGAGGCGAAGATGGCCAGAAACCGCGCCCGCTCCAGCAGCGGCGTGCTCGGGTCCTCGGCCAGTTCGAGGACCCGCTCGTTGAACGCCAGCCAACTGCCCTCGCGGTCCAGGAACCGGTCCGGCGGCAGGTCGGCCTCCACTCGCGGCGCCGCCGCGGTGACCGTGGCCGTGGCGCCTGCCTTCGCCGGGGGCACGGCCACGGCCAGGTGTCGGGAGGATCGCGCGGCGGGAGTTTCGGCGTTCATCAGACCATTGTCTTTTCGCGACGGTCTATGTGCACCTGTGCGACCCCGACCCGAAACAGATGTTCGCCAGGTTTCACACGGTGTTCAGCGTCGGTACATCACATCGACGGTATGCACGCGAAAGCCCAAACGGGTGTACACCTTGACCGCCGCCTCGTTGTCCGCGTCCACATAAAGCAGTATTTCGGCAAGCGGACGACCGTCGACGGTGTGCTGGGCCAGGTGCCGCAGACCCACCGAGGTCAGCAGCGCGCCCAGCCCGCGGCCCTGGGCCGCCGGGTCGACACCGACCACGTACACCTCGCCCAGCGGGCCCGAGTCCGCGGTCGCGGGGTGCGTCTTGGTCCAGTGGAAACCGAGCAGTTCGCCGCTGTTCGTGTCCTCGGCGAGGAAGAAGCCGGCCGGGTCGAACCACGGCTCGGCGAACCGCCGGCGCAGGTCGTCCGCGGTCCACGCGCCCTGCTCGGGGTGGTGTGCGAAGGCCTTGGCGTTGAGCGCCAGCCAGGCCCGGTCGTCGGTGCCGGGGGTAAAGGCGCGCAGCCGCACGTCGGCGGGCACGTCCAGGTCGGGCACCGCGGTACCGGCCGCGCGACGCATCTGCCACAGCTCACGGAACGCGGTGAAGCCGAGTGCCGCGGCCAGCCGCTCGGCCGCGGGCAGCTTGCCGTGCGCCCACACCCGCAGCCTGCCGTCCCCGTCGATGTGGGCGGCCTCGGTCACCAGCGCTTCCAGCAGCGCCCGGCCCAGGCCCCCGCCGCGCGCGTGCGGTGCGACGAACAACTCGGCGGACGGACCGTCCACGGGGTCCGAGCCGTCCAGGTGCGCGAAGCCGACGATCGTGTCGCCGTGGTGGGCGAGCACCTCGCGCGCCGCCGGCGCGCCGTGCCGCAACTCCAGCCGGGACTGTTCGGACAGCGGCGAGGCACCGTCGACGCCGGCCGCCGTCTCCGCCAGGGCCAGTACGGCTTCGGCGTCCTGCGCCGAGGCCCGATTCACCGTCTCGATCGACACATCCGCGAGGTCCATGGCCTTTACGGTACTGAGCGCCGCCTCGGGTCGTCGCGCCGCCGTCAGCCGCAGCCGCAGCTTCGCCGGACCACCAGCGTGGACGGGAAGGTACGCACCCTGGGGTCGCCGGCCGCGGCCGGTTCGCGCTCCAGGGCCAGCTCGACCGCCGCGCGGGCCATGCCCGGCCGGTCCGAGGTCACCGTGGTCAGCGGCGGATCGGCGATCGCCGCCTCGGCGATGTCGTCGAAGCCGACCACGGCGAGGTCGTCCGGTACCCGCAGGCCCGCCTCGCGCGCCGCGTGCAGGACACCCATCGCCTGGTCGTCGGTCGAGCAGAACAGCGCCCGGGGCCGATCCGGGCCGGTCAGCAGCGACAGCGCGACCTGGTAGGCGCCGAACCGGCCGAACGGCGCCTCGTGCAGCAGACCGTCGGTGGGCAGCCCGCGTTCGGCCATCGCCCGCCGCCAACCGGTGACGTGGTCGGTGACCGGGTCGCCCGAGTCCGGTGTGCTGGGCGGGCCGCCCAGGCAGTCCACCCGGGTGAAGCCGTGGGTGTCGAGCAGGTGGCGGACCGCCGTGTAGGCGCCCTCCACGTCGTCCACGATGACCGCGTCGCCGCCCAGCGCGTCGGGCTGACGGTGCATCAGCACCACCCGGACGTCCCGGGTGGCGATCTCGCGCGCGGCGCGCTCGGAGGGGCCCTGGCTGACCAGCACGAGTCCGGACACCTGCATGCCCAGGAACGCGCGCACGTAGTGCAGCTCGCGGTCGTCCTCGTAGTCGGAGTTGCCGATCAGCACCAACCGGCCCTGTTCGAACGCGGCCTGCTCGACGGTGTGCGCGAGTTCGGCGAAGAACGGCTGTCGGGCGTCGGGGATCACCAGGCCGATCAGGTTGGTCCGGCGGCTGGCCATCGCCTGGGCCACACTGTCGGGCCGGTAACCCAGCTTGTCTATCGCCGCGAGCACACGCTCGCGCGTGGCCGGCGCGACCGGGCGCGGGCCGTTGTTGACGACGTAGGAGACCACCGCGGTGGAGGTCCCCGCGAGGCGGGCGACGTCGTCGCGGGTCACTTTGGGCACCCGGTCATTGTAGGGACGGCGACCGGCGCGACTCACGGGAGTTCACAACCTGGACGCGGGACGGGATGGTCCTCCGTGTTGCTCCGGATAAGTCTGCTTTGTGCGTGTGGGCAAGGGATGTGACGCCCCGTCGGGTCGATCGACGGGCCCGGCGCCGAGGGGTGGATCACGTGCGGTCGGCGAGCGCGGGCTCGCCCACGCCCCGATCGGGCACCACGAACCGGTAGCCGACGTTGCGCACCGTGCCGATCAACGACTCGTGCTCGGGCCCGAGTTTCGCGCGCAGTCGGCGTACGTGCACGTCGACCGTGCGGGTGCCGCCGAAGTAGTCGTATCCCCACACCTCCTGCAACAACTGGGCCCGGGTGAACACCCGGCCCGGGTGCTGCGCGAGGTACTTGATCAGCTCGAACTCCTTGAACGTCAGATCGAGCACCCGGCCGCGCAGCTTCGCGCTGTAGGTGGCCTCGTCGATGCTCAGGTCGCCGTTGCGGATCTCGGTGGGCTCGTCCTCCGCGCCCTGCGCCGCCTGGAGCCGGCCGATCGCCAGCCGCAACCGGGCCTCGACCTCGGCGGGCCCGGCGGTGTCCAGCAGGACGTCGTCGACCCCCCAGTCCGCGGTCAGCGCGGCCAGGCCGCCTTCGGTGGCCACCAGCACCAGCGGGGCACCGACCCCGGTGGTGCGCAAGACCCTGCACAGGCTGCGCACCTGGGGGAGGTCACGCCGGCCGTCGACCAGGATGACGTCCGCGGCGGGCGCGTCGACCAGCGCGGAGGCCTCCGCCGGGGCCACGCGTACCTGGTGCAGCAGCAGACCGAGCGCGGGCAGCACCTCGGCCGACGGCTGGAGCGCGTTCGTGAGCAGCAGCAGTGCACTCAACGGGACACCTCCCAAAACAGGCACAGAAACACGAAAGGACCCGGGGCATCGTCGCCCGGATCCTTCATTGGTCGCCGGCTCGTCCGATTCCGTAACCGTTCGGGAACCACTTCTGGGGTCCGTGGGGTGTGCCCGTCATCGGAGGTGAGCCTGCGGGGTCAGGATAGCGAACATGTCTCGAGGAACCGACCTACCCGGGGATCTTCCCGCACTGCGGACACCTTCGGGTCCGTCTTTCACCGGAATGCCTGCACCCGAGCAGGCCGTCCTGATCACCGACGACGACGTGCGGATCAGCGCCGTCCACCGACCCGGAGCCGATGTCGGCACCCGCGATCGGGTCTTCGTGGTCGCCCACGGGTTCACCGGTTCGTGGCGTCGGCCGGCCGTCGGCGCGGTGCTGGACGGGCTGCGCGCGCACGGCGGGGTGATCGGTTTCGACTTCCGCGGCCACGGCGCGTCCACGGGGCTGAGCACGGTGGGCGATCGCGAGGTGCGCGACCTGGAGGCGGCGGTCGGATGGGCCCGCAGGCTCGGCTACCGACGGGTGGTCACGGTCGGCTTCTCGATGGGCGGCAGCGTCGTGCTGCGGCACGCGGCGCTGTACGACGGCGTCGCGGCGGTGGTCGCGGTGAGCGCGCCGGCCCGCTGGTACTACCGGGACACCCCGCCGATGCGCCGGGTGCACTTCGCGATCGAGCGCCGGACCGGGCGGGCGGTGGCCCGCTTCGTGCTGCGCACCCGGATCTCCGCCCGAACGTGGGATCCGGTGCCGCTCGCCCCGTTCGAGGCCGCCGCGGCGATCGCGCCCACGCCGCTGCTCGTGGTGCACGGCGACAGCGACCCGTATTTCCCGTTGGACCACCCCCGACAGATCCACGACGCGGCCGGAGCCCCGAAGGACCTGTGGATCGAGCCCGGCCTCGGCCACGCCGAGAACGCGGTCGGCGCCGACCTGGTGGACCGGATCGCGCGGTGGGCCCGGGCGCACGCCGAGGGGTGATCCGGGTGCCGGGGGACCGAACGGCCCGTCGGGAGGCGTCATCATGGATGCTGCACACTTCGGCGCCGTTCGGGCACACCAGCCGCGGACGCACACACGGACACACGGGAGGGCGCGCGATGGCGGTCGGCACCATGCGGTACTGGGCCGCGGCGAAGGAAGCCGCGGGCACGCCCGAGGAGCCGTACGACGCGGTCACCCTCGCCGACGCGCTGCGGCGGGCCCGAGAGCGGCACGGTGACTCGACCCGCTTCGGCGCGGTCGTCGCGAACTGCTCCTTCGTCGTGGACGGCGATCCGGTGGGACTGCGCGACCACTCGGCGATCACCCTGACCGAGGGCGGCACCGTCGAGGTCCTGCCCCCCTTCGCCGGCGGATGAGCGGGCGACGCGGACGCCCGACGGGCGACCGATACGAGGAGCCGGGCGGGTACGACCCGGCGGCGATGTACCAGGGCGACCCGCAGGCCGACCCGGGCGCGTCGGGACCCGGCTACGGCGAACCGGCCTTCGCACCGGCCGGGGAGCACTACGGCGAGCCGTACGGCGCCCCGGCCGGCGAGGCGTACGGCGGGCCACACCCGGGCGGCGGCCACGCCGAGCCCGGGCCGTACGCGCAGCCCGTCGAGCACGGCGGCCACGGCTACCCGCAACAGTCCTACGCCGGGCCGGACGGGTCGCACGGGAGTTACGCCGCGCAGGGCTACGAGCCGGAGTCCTACGCGCCGGAGCCTTATGCACAGGAGCCCTACCCCCAGCAGGGGTCCTATCCGCAGGAGTCCCCTCCGCAGGCGTACGCCGAGCCGGTCCCGAGCGGGCCCGGCGGGGGGTACGGCTACCCGGACGCGACGGAGATGTCGCCCGCGCTCGCCGAATCCGGCCGGGACGACGCGTACGGCTCGGGATACCCGGACCAGGACGGCGCGACGAGCGTGCTGCCGGCGATCGTCGAGCCGCTTCCCGAGGCCGGGACGGACCACTCCGGCGGGTACGGGGCCGAGGTCGACCTCTACGACGAGGGGCGCGCCGACTACGCCGGGACCGATTACTCCGGGACCGACTACTCCGGGACCGACTACCCGGGGACCGACTACGACGCGGACCACGCCCTCGACGCGGCCGGGGCCACCGCCCTCGAGCCCGCCGTCGGCACCGGTCGTCGGGTCGCGCGGGTGCCCGCCCAGCGCACGGGCGAGCCGTCCACGCGGGCCGCGCGGACGCCCCGGACGCCGATCTGGGATCCGCCGGGCATGTTGCCGGCGCTGTGCACGGTCGGCCTGGCCGCGGTCCTGGCGGTGACCGCGATCGCCGGCAAGCCGGCCCTCGTGCTCGGCGTCGCGTTCCTGCAAGTGCTCACCGCCGCCGGGTGGTTCCGGCTCAACGGCATGTGGCCCGCGCGCCAGGGCATCGCGCTGGTCGTGCTCGCCGCCTTCGCCACCGACATCGCGGTGTACGCCAAGGGCGAGCAGGGGCTCGCGAGCGTGCCGGCCGTGCTCGCCTGCACGCTGCTGGTGGTGCTCGCGCTCCAGGCCCGGAGCGGAGCCCGACCGGGCGAGTTGTTGCCCGCGCTCACCGTGACCACGTCCGCCGCGCTGATCGCCGCGTTCGACGTCGCCTACCTGGTCGCGGGCGACCTCGAGGGCGGGCCGATCGACGCGGGCGCGGCCGTGGTCGCCGCGGTGTTCGCGGCCGGTGTCGCGACGCTGGTCCGGGCGGTGCCGCTGCCGCCGGCCGTGGCACCGATCCCGTCCTGGCTGCTGGGCGCCGCGGCCGGCGCGGGCGCGGGCATCGCGCTCGGCGGCGAGGCGCCGTACGCCGCGCTGCTCGGCGCCGGCGCCGCGGCGCTCGGGCTGCTCGGCCGGCGGATCGCCGGCTACGACCATCCGTCCAGGTTCGTGCACTTCACCGCCGGTGTGTCCCTGCCGCTCGCGCTCGCCGCGCCGGCCGCGTACCTGCTGGGACGGGTCATGATCGGCTGATTGACCGTACGGCGGCGGCTCCGCCACGGGAGGATGCGGCCATGCCGTGGATATACCGCCGGTCCCGCCCCGGGAGCCGGGATGAACCGCCGGACCCGCCCGCCCGTATGGCGGGTGTGACGCATCGTTCGGAACTGCTCGGCGCCGAGGCGCAGGCGGACCCGGCGGCGGCTCGGGCCTTCCTGGCCCGTCCCGCTCGCGGGGACGACCGTCCCGCCGCCGACCCGCTGCACTCGGCGTCCCGAATATCCACCGCCGACGAGGCGGTCATCCGCACGCTCTACCTCGAACACGGCGGCCCGCTGCTGGGTTTCGCGCTGCGGCTGACCGGCGGCGATCGGGCCTGGGCCGAGGACGTGGTCCAGGAGACGCTGCTGCGCGCGTGGCGCCACCCCGAGGCGCTGGACCCCACCCGAGGCTCGGTCCGGGGCTGGCTGTGCACGGTGGCCCGCAACGTGGTGATCGACGTCGGGCGGGCCCGCAAGGCCCGCCCGCCCGAGACCGGCGACGCGGCGCTGGCGACGGTGGCGGACGAGGGCGCCGAGGCCGAGTTCGACCGGGCCGTGCTCGCGTGGGACGTCGCCGACGCGATGGCCGCGCTGAGCCCCGAGCACCGCGCGGTGTTGTTGGAGACCTACTACCGGGGCAGTTCGGTGGCCGACGCGGCCAAGGCCCTGGGAGTACCCGAGGGCACGGTCAAATCACGGACGTACTACGCGCTGCGAGCGCTGCGCGTGGCCTTGGAGGAAAGGGGGTTGGTCCCGTGACGGACACCGGGGACGAGAACGCGGCGGCGAGCGGCGCCGCTCCCGACGCGCATCCGCCGAAGCCGGCGGGCCCACCCGCCCGGCTGGGCTGCGCGGTGGCCCGCCTGGACCTCGGCGCGTTCGTGGTCGGCGCCCTCGACGAGAACGAGGCCGCCCGGGTCCGTCAACACGTGGCCACGTGCCCGCGCTGCCGGGCCGAGTACGAAGAACTCGCGGGCCTGCCCACCCTGCTCGCCCGGCTGACCGCGGCCGAGGCGCAGGCAAGCGGCGCGGCCGCGAACGGCGTCGTGCCCGCACGCGTGTTGTCCGCCGCGGCCCGACAGGCGGATCGGCGCCGCCGGTCGCGCCATGCGGTGGCCGCCGCGGCGGCCGTGTTGATGGTCCTCGCGGGGCTCACCGGTTGGGCCCTCGGCGACTCCTCGGACACCGGCGACGCGGCCGGCGCACCGTCGACGACCGCGCCCCCGGGGCGCCCGACCGGGACGGCCGGTCCGGCCGGGACCGCGGCGCCGCCCGGATTGCCGGGCCTTCGGATCGCCCGCGGCGGCGACCCGCGCTCGGGCATGGGCGCCGAATTGCGCTACGCCGCCACCGCGTGGGGCAGCAGCGTGGACCTGTCGCTGTCCGGCATCCGGCCGGGCACCCGTTGTCAGCTCGACGTCTACGGCACCCGGGGGCGGGTGGAGACGGCGTCCTCGTGGGTGGTCCCGAACGGCGACTACGGCCCCGGCGACCCGATCCGGGGCGCGACCAGCATCCCGGTCGGGGAGATCACCCGATTCGCCGTCAAAACCGTCGGCGACGGCGCGGAACTGCTGGAGATCCCGCCCGCCCAACCATGACAAAGCGGTGCCAATTGTCCGCCCATCTCAATGGGCGGACAATTTTGTCTCACATCTTGGGCCGTGCATGACACGAGTGGCTCACCCTCCCTACGATCGATGGTGTGAAGCGACAGGCGGACGACCTCACCAAGCGGCGCGCAGTGGACCTGTGCCGCACGCAGACCTGCCTGTGTTGCGCTGACTGACTTGCCGACAGTCGTCGATCGGCGATGCGCCCGAGGCGGATCGCGACCGACCGTCGGACCCGGGACCCGAACCGTGTGACGACGCGGTGGAACGGGCACCCGGCCCCCGCGTAGCAACCACGGACACACCCACACCCCCGCCTGCCGCGGCGCCGCGGCACGCCCGGGTGTACCCCGAGACCGCACATCCGCGGCAATCCCGCGCACTTCTGCACCGGAGGTATCCCCATGAGCCGCTCCGACGTTCTGGTAGACGCCGACTGGGTCCAGGCCCGCCTGGACGACCCGAAGGTCGTCCTCGTCGAGGTCGACGAGGACACCAGCGCCTACGTCAAGAACCACATCCGCGGTGCGGTGCGCATCGACTGGCGCGACGACCTCCAGGACCCGGTCAAGCGCGACTTCGTCGACGAGGCCGGCTTCTCCGCGCTGCTGTCGGCCAAGGGCATCTCCAACGACGACACCGTCGTGCTCTACGGCGGCAAC
Source organism: Embleya sp. NPDC050154 (assembly GCF_044460165.1). Classification (NCBI taxonomy): domain Bacteria; kingdom Bacillati; phylum Actinomycetota; class Actinomycetes; order Kitasatosporales; family Streptomycetaceae; genus Embleya; species Embleya sp. NPDC050154. The sequence continues at coordinate 176,043 of NZ_JBITJP010000008.1, read as the reverse complement.
AACAACTGGTTCGCGTCCTACGCCTACTGGTACTTCAAGCTCTACGGCCACGGCGACGTCAAGCTGCTCGACGGCGGTCGCAAGAAGTGGGAGCTCGACTCGCGTGAGCTGGTCGTCGAGGTGCCCGAGCGCGCCGCGACCACCTACGTGGCCAAGGAGCAGGACAAGTCGATCCGCGCCTGGCGCGACGACGTGCTCGCCGCGATCGGCACGCTGAACCTGGTCGACGTGCGTTCGCCCGACGAGTTCTCCGGCAAGCTGCTCGCCCCGGCGCACCTGCCGCAGGAGCAGTCGCAGAAGGCCGGCCACGTGCCGACCGCGAAGAACATCCCGTGGTCGAAGGCCGCCAACGACGACGGCACCTTCAAGACCAACGAGGAGCTCACCGCGCTGTACGAGGGCGAGGGCGTGGACCTGGCGAAGGACACCATCGCCTACTGCCGGATCGGCGAGCGCTCGGCGCACACGTGGTTCGTTCTGCACGAGCTGCTGGAGCAGGGCAACGTCCGCAACTACGACGGTTCGTGGACCGAGTACGGCGCGCTGGTCGGCGTGCCGATCGAGCTCGGCGACGGCAAGTGACCGACGGCTACCCGACCAACCCGACTTCAGGGAGCAGGAACGATGTGCGGTGCGAAGGCCGGCGGCCCGGATCTGGCAGGAGTTGACGTGGCGAAGGAAACCATCATTCAGGGGGCGGTGACCAAGGGCGGGCAGCCGATCAACGGTTACGTGCGCCTGCTCGACGCGGGTGGCGACTTCACCGCCGAGGTGCCCACTTCCGCGACCGGCCAGTTCCGGTTCTTCGCGGCCCCGGGCAACTGGACCGTGCGGGCACTCGTGCCCGGCGCGACCGTGGACCGCAGCGTCGTGGTGTCCGAGAAGGGCACCGTCGCCGAGGTCGAGATCGCGGTCTGATCCCCGACGGGTCGGGTCTCCTTCGGACGTACACCCTCGGAACCCGCTACCCGATCGGTGGCAAGAACGGCTCCGCCCCTCCCCACGTGCTCGGGGGAGGGGCGGGGTCGTTTTTGGTGTGTGCCCCGGGTCGTCGGGGCAGAAAGGTTTCCGTATCTTCGGGGGATCCGCCTCGGGCGGATCTTTCGGGGCGGGGCACCGGAAGCAGGGCGCGACGCCGGGAGGCACACGTGGCATGGGTGATCGTGATCATCGCGGGAGTCCTGGAGACCGGATTCGCCATCATGCTCAAGCAGAGCCACGGATTCACCCGGTTGTGGCCCACCGTCGGCTTCGCCGCGTGCGCGCTGGGCAGTTTCGGGCTGCTCACCTACGCGCTCAAATCCCTGGAGGTGGGCCCCGCGTACGCGGTGTGGACCGGGATCGGCGCGGCGGGCACCGCGCTCGTGGGCATCTGGCTCCTGAACGAGGGCGCGTCGCCGCTCAAACTGATCTCGATCGGCCTGGTCCTGCTCGGCGTGATCGGCCTGAACATCTCCGGAATCAGCCACTGACCGCGAAGCCGCGCGGCCGATCGGTCAGTACACCAACGCCTGGGCGCCGTCGGCGAGCGCCTCCTGAACGAACACCTGCGCGCCCGCGATCCGAATCCCCGGCAACACGTCGTCGCCGGTGATCTCGCGGCGCGCCGCGCACTGCGTGCACAGCGTCACCCGACCGCCCGCGATCAGCGCGTCGAGCAGATCCGGCAGCGGCGCGGCGTGCGGGAGTTCGAACTCGGCGGCGCGCCCGGGCAGGGCGAACCAGGACGACTCGCCGGTGAGCCACAGCGACACGTCCACTCCCGACGCGAGCGCCACGGATGCCACCGTGAACGCCTGGGAGCAGCGCTCCGGCGCGTCCTGACCTGCGGTGACCTTGACCACGAGAGATCGCTTCACGGCCCGCAGCCTATACACTGAGGCCGTTTGGCACCCGGCCAGGTCGACCTGGCCCACCCGTACAGAGCACGAGGAGCACCCGGGCGATGCACATCTTCTTCATTGCGCTGCTGGCCGTGGTCGGCGTCCTCGTCGCGTGGTTCGCCGCCCTGACCGTGTCCAAGCTGTACAAGGGCCAGAACTGAGCGCGGGACCGGTAGGCTGACTCGCCGTACCCGACCCCGGAAGCGGCCGCCCCACCATGATCGAAATCCCGGACGACCTGCACTTCGACGCCGTCCCGCTCGCGTTCCTGCTCGGCACCTGGGAAGGCGCCGGTGTCGGCGACTACCCGACCATCGAGGCGTTCCGCTTCGGTCAGCAGGTCACCTTCGGCTACATCGCGAACAAGCCGTTCCTCACCTACACCTCGCGCACCTGGCTGCTCGACGAGGAGGGTGAGCGGGTGCGCCCGCTGGCGACCGAGACCGGCTTCTGGCGTTCGAAGCTGGACGGTTCGGTCGACGTGACCCTCGCGCACCCCACCGGGATCGTGGAGATCTGGCTGGGGAAGGTGGACGGCCCGCGCCTGGAGATGCGCACCGACGTGGTCGCGCGCACCGAGGACGCGAAGGACTACACCGCGGGCCACCGGCTGTACGGTCTGGTCAAGAGCGAGTTGATGTACGCGTACGACATGGCCGCCATGGGGCATCCGCTCCAGGCCCACGTCTCCGCCCAGCTCAAGCGGGTCGACGCCGACCTCGCGGCCGAATAGCGCCGGACGGCGCCGAACCGGACGCGACCGCGCCGAGGAGCCCGGGGACCGGCCCGCACTCGTAAACTTCCCTGCGTGAGCACTGACTGGAAGCACGAACTTCGGGAGAAGGGCTACCGGCTCACGCCGCAGCGCCAACTCGTCCTCGAAGCGGTGAACACCCTGGGTCACGCGACGCCGGACGAGATCCTGGCCGAGGTGCACAAGACGGCCGGCGGGATCAACATCTCGACCGTCTACCGCACCCTGGAACTGCTCGAACAACTCGACCTGGTCACCCACACCCACCTCGGGCACGGCGCGCCGACCTACCACCCGGCCGACGTCGGGGGCCATCTGCACCTGGTCTGCCGGGACTGCCGTCGGGTGATCGAGGTGGGCACCGAGGTGGCCGCGGCGATGGGCGAGCAACTGCGCGCCGAGCACGGATTCGACATCGATCTCGCGCACTTCGCGATCTTCGGCCGCTGCGCAGAGTGCACCGCGGCCCGGGTTCCCTGAACCGGGGCAACGGCACTGGGCCGCACCGGTCTCGTACTGTGGGGACATGCCCACGAGCCCCTTGTTGTCCCTGCCCGGCGCGGTCGCGGCGGAAGCCCCCGACGCCGGCGTCGCCGCGCACTACGGCGATCCCCTGCGCGAACAACGTCGGCTGGAGGCGGGCGAGGGCTTCGTCGACCTCTCCCACCACGACGTGATCAAGGTGAGCGGTCCGGATCGGCTGAGCTGGCTGCACTCGCTGACCACGCAACACCTGACCGACCTGAAGCCGCACGAGGCGACGCTGACCCTCGTGCTGAGCCCGCACGGGCACATCGAGCACGCGCTGTACGGGGTGGACGACGGCGAGGCGTTCTGGGCCCACCTGGAGCCCGGCGAGGCGCCCGCGCTGGTCGAGTTCCTGGACCGGATGCGCTTCATGTTGCGGGTCGAGGTCGCGGACGTGTCCGCCGACTTCGCGATCGTGCACGAGGCGGGCGACCCCGGCGACACGCCCGAGGAGGTGCTGGTGCGCGCCACGGATCACGGCCGCGAACTGTTCCTGCCGCGCGAGCGCCTGGAGCGGTACGGCCGCGAGCACGCGCACCCGGCCGGCATGTGGGCGTACGAGGCGCTGCGGATCGCCGCGTACCGGCCCCGGCTGGGCCAGGAGACCGATCACCGCACGATCGTGCACGAGCTGGGTCTGATCGACACCGCCGTGCACCTGGACAAGGGCTGCTACCGGGGCCAGGAGACCGTCGCGCGCGTGCACAACCTGGGCCGCCCGCCGCGCCGGCTGGTCTTCCTGCACCTGGACGGCACGCCGGAGGCGCTGCCCGCGCACGGCGCGCCGGTCGAACTCGCGGGCCGGCAGGTCGGCTTCGTCACCAGCGCGGTGCGCCACCACGAACTCGGCCCGATCGCGCTGGCGCTGATCAAGCGCAACACCGCGGTGGACGCGGAACTCCTGGCCGGCGGCGTGCCGGCCACTCAGGAGATCGTGGTCCCCGCGTAGTCCTCGTCGGCCCGGGCGGGCCCTTCGGCTAGCGGATCTCGCGGCGGCGGATGCGGTGCAGGCGCCGCCGCTGCGAGCGGTCCAGGGTGAAGTAGGCGACGACCGGCAGGCCGATCGCGACCGCCACGACGGTCCAGGCGATCCACGACGGCAACACGATCAGCGCGATGATGGCGACGACGATCCCGGCCGCGATGTACGGCCCGCGGTGCGACATGGTCCAACCCCTTTCGGTCGGTGTACCCGACGCCCATTCTGCTTCCCCGCGGGGCCCGCGAACATGGGGAGAACCCCCGGGAACGAGAATCGCCGGGGCGCGCGTCCGGCTCACCGGCGGGGGTCGTGGGGGTCGCGTGCGCCGGTCACATGTCCACGACGAGGGTCATCGGGCCGTCGTTGACGAGCGCGACCTTCATGTCGGCGCCGAACACGCCGGTGGCCACCTGCGCGCCCAGCGCGCGCAGTGCCGCGACGACCTCGGCCACCAGGGGTTCGGCGACCGGGCCCGGCGCGGCCTCGTTCCAGGTCGGTCGACGACCCTTGCGGGCATCGCCGTACAGGGTGAACTGGCTGATCACCAGCAGCGGCGCGGACAGGTCCGAGCAGGACTTCTCGCCGTCCAGGACGCGCAGGCTCCACAACTTCGCGGCCAGTCGGCGGGCGATCTCGGGAGTGTCGGTGTGCGTCACGCCGACCAGGACGCACAGTCCGGGGCCCACGATCGAGCCGACGACCTCCCCTTCGACGGTCACGGATGCTTCGGTCACGACCTGCAGGACGGCACGCATGGGCCCATTCTGCACACCCGTCCGGACCGATTCCGAGCCATGTGGCACGCGGCGGTCTGCCCGACATGACACGATGCGTCTCATGGTGGATCTTCCCGACGGAGTGGCCCCGGAGGCCATCCGCGCACTCACGCTGAGTCGGGTTCGCGAGCTCATGCGTGACGCCCAGCGCGAGGAGAACGATCTGTCCTACCTGCGGAGACTGCTGCAAGGGCGGATCGACATCCTGCGCGCCGAACTGGCCCGGCGGTCCGGCCAGGACGGTGCCGAACCCGAATCGCCGGTGGTGGGCCGGCTGCCCGAGATCCTGTCCGAGTCCAGACCGCCCACCCGGGGCGCGCGGCACGTCAACGTCCAGCCGCCGCGCACCGACCGCTACCGGAGTTGGATCGAGCAACTGCTGGCCGACGTGGGCCTGTCCGACCTGGCCGCGCACACCGACGCGGAACTGGGCGAGGCGCTGGACAAGCTCGGCGCCCACGAGCAGGAGGTGTCCTCGCGCCGGCACCGCCTCCAGCGCACCGCCGACGACTGCGCAGCCGAGATCACCCGCCGCTACCGCGAGGGCGAGGCGAAGGTGGAGGACCTGCTGTCGGGCCGATGACCACGTCGGGTCCGAACAAGCGGCACGATCGACTCCGCATGCGGTTGCTAGCAGGGTGCTTGCAATAGCAAGCACGATCTGTGCATGCTGGAGTCATGGCAGGTCTGAACGTCGGCTCGCTGGGTGAGTACATCCGGGAGCAACGCCGCAACGCGCAATATTCGCTTCGGCAACTCGCCGAGGCGGCCGGGGTCTCGAACCCCTATCTGAGCCAGATCGAGCGCGGTTTGCGGCGGCCGAGCGCGGAGATCCTGCAACAGATCGCCAAGGCGCTCCGCATCTCGGCGGAAACGCTCTACGTGCAGGCGGGCATCCTCGACGAGCGCGAGGAGGGTGACCGTGAGGTGCGCACCGCGATCATGGCGGATCCGACGATCAACGACCGCCAGAAGCGGGTCCTCATCGAGATCTACGAGGCATTCCGCAAGGAGAACGCGCAGGACGGCGCCGTGCGGGACGAACGGGGCGCCACCGACGGAACCGAGAACGGCAGGGCCGGCCGGGCCGCAACCGAGAACCTCGATCCCGAAGAGTGAGGAACACCATGGCAATCGCCACGGAACTGAAGAAGACCCTGACCGACACCACCCCGCTGTACGCCGTCGCCGGTGCCGGCGACCTGGTGGTGGAGAAGCTGCGCGAGTTGCCCGAGCGCTTCCGGGTCGAGGTCACCACCGACCCCAAGGTGCTGCGCGAGCGTCTGCAGACGCTGCCCGACCGCACCCAGACCTTCGCCAAGTCCCAGGTGGACAAGGCCAAGGAGCTCTACGAGGACCTCGCCGCGCGCGGCGAGAAGCTGGTCAAGCGGGTCGACCGGCAGGAGAGCACCAAGCGGGCCAAGGCGGCCGTGAGCACCACCGAGAGCAAGGCCAAGGCCACCACGACCGCGGCGCGGCGTGGTGCGGCGAACGCCAAGGCGCAGGCGAAGTCCGCGGCGACCGCCGCCGCCAAGGCCGCCGACGCGGCGGCCGACGCCGTCGAGCAGGCGGCCGGCAAGGTCGGCGACTCGGGCTCCAAGCCGACCGCCGGCACCAAGGCCTGACCCTCGGTCCCACGCACACCGGCGCACCCGATGCCGCCTCGGCAACCGCCGAGGCGGCATCGGGCATGCCAGACTGGAATCCCCGCACCACGTGGCGGCACACGGCGGCCGCGCAGAGGAGGATCGATGGAACTGGCCATGGCCGATGGTCTGCTGACGGCCAAGTTCGACCAGGTGCTGACCTGGCTGTTCCTCGGCATCCTGCTGCTCAAGGTGTTCTGCCTGTTCGACGCCGCCTTCCGGCGCGAGGACGCCTACCGCGCGGCGGACAAGAAGAAGAAGTCCTTCTGGCTGATCGTGCTCGGTGTCGCGGTCGTGGTCGACGTGCTGCCGATCGGCCTGGGTCTGATCCTGATGCTCGCGGGCCTGGTCGCGGCGATCGTCTACCTCGTCGACGTGCGGCCCGCGCTCAAGGAGGTCGCCGGCGGTCGAGGCGGCGGTCGCAACATGGGGCCGTACGGCCCCTGGTGAACCGCCGGGCCCGACCCGCGGTGCCCGACCGGCCGGGCCGAGCTCAGCGCGTGGGCAGCTTGACCACCGAGACGAAGAACTCGTCGATGTGCCGCACGACGCTGATGAACTGCTCGAAGTCCACCGGCTTGGTGACATAGGCGTTCGCGTGCAGGTGGTAGCTGCGCAGCACGTCCTCCTCGGCCTCGGACGTGGTCAGCACGACCACCGGGATCCGGCGCAGGTCCTCGTCCGCCTTGATCTCCTCCAGCACCTCCCGGCCGTCCTTACGCGGCAGGTTGAGGTCCAACAGGATCAGGTCCGGGCGCGGCGCGTCGGCGAACTCGCCCTCGCGGCGCAGGAACGCCACCGCCTCGACGCCGTCGCTGACCACGTGCAGCGAGTTGCGCACCTTGTTGTCCTCGAACGCCTCGCGCGTCATCAACACGTCGCCCGGGTCGTCCTCGACCAACAGGACCTCGATGGCTCCCTCGATGGGGTGGGTCATGCGTTGCTCCCTCGTACCGCTTCGTCGGCCGGTCCCTGGGACTGCGGCTCGCGGGTGTTCGGTTCCGGCCGCTCCGGTTCCGGCTCGGATTCGCGCGGCTCCGGCAGCGTGGCCGGCGGCGGTCCCGGCAGGGTCCAGCGGATCGTGGTGCCGCCGGTGCCCTCGGCATCCAGCCAGATCCGGCCGCCGTGGTATTCCACGATCTTCTTGCACATGGCCAGCCCGATGCCGGTGCCGCCGTAGGCGTCCTTCGGATGCAGCCGCTGGAAGATCACGAAGATCCGGTCCGCGTACTGCGGCTCGATCCCGATGCCGTTGTCGACACAGGAGAACTCCCACTGCTCGCCGTCCCAGCGGGCGCCCAGGTGCACGCGCGGCACCTCCTCGGCGTGGAACTTGATCGCGTTGCCGACCAGGTTCTGCACCAGTTGACCCAGCAGCAGCCCGTCGCCCGGCACCGTGGGCAGCGGGTCGGCGGTGATGCTCGCGCCGCTCTCCTCGCGTGCGGCGGCCAGCGCGTGCAGCGCGTGGTCCAGGCACTCGCGCAGGTCCACATCACCGCGCTCGGTGTCCAAGCGGCCCACCCGGGAGAACGCGAGCAGGTCGTTGATCAGCGTCTGCATGCGCTTGGCGCCGTCCACCGCGAACGCGATGTACTGGTCGGCGCGCTCGTCCAGTTGGCCCTTGTACCGCTTCTCCAGGAGTTGGCAGAAGCTGGCCACCTTGCGCAGCGGCTCCTGGAGGTCGTGCGAGGCGACGTAGGCGAACTGCTCCAACTCGGCGTTCGAGCGGCGCAGATCCTCGGCCTGCTCGTCGATCAGCGCCCGGGCCGCCTCGGTGCTGTGCAGCTCCTCCACGATCCGGTCGCGCATCGAGCTCACGTCGTAGGCGAGAGCGGTGATCTCGGCCGGCCCCCGGCCGGTCAGCACCTGGTTGTAACGGCCCTCGGTGACCTTGCGGACCTGCTCGCCGAGATGCTCCAGCGGGCGGGTGACCATCCGGCGGAACACCAGCGCGACCAGCAGCACCAGCCCGGTGAACAGCGCGGCCACCGCGATCAGCGTCGCGGTCAGCGTGGTGGCGTCGCGGGAGAGTTCCTCCCGCGCCCGAGCCCGCTCGTCGCCGAGGTCGGCCTGCTGGGCGGCCGTCGCCGCGCGCACCGCGTCGAACAGTCGCTTGCCCTGGTCGGGCAGCAGGCCGCCAATGGTGGCCGCCCGGTCGGCGAGCGCCGGTTCCGCGTAGCCCGTGCGCCACGCCCGCGCCCGCGTGCCGACCTCGGCGAGGTCGGCGCGCAGCCGGTCACCCTCGTCCGACTTCGGCAACAGCCGCTCCAGGTCCGCGTAGGCCCGGTTCTCCTCGGCCCGGCCCTGCGTGTACGGCTCGCGCAGGCTCGGGTCGCCGCCGATGATCCAGCCGCGCACGCCGGTCTCCTGGTCGATCAGCGCGTTCTCCAGCCGCAGAGCGGCGTTGGCGGCCGGTTCCAGGCGGTCCAGGACGGTGTGCCGCGAGTCGTTCAGGCGCGATATCGCCAGCGCACCGACCACCGCGGAGATCACGATCACCAGCGCGAGCAGGCCCAGGCCCAGCCCGACGACCTGGCGCATGCGGGGTCCGCCCCGCCGCTCCCGCTCCCGCGTCCGCTCCTGAGTCACGCCGTGTCGTCCTCGCCCGTCGTCTGGCCCGGCAGCACCGGATGTCCCCCCTGCACGCCGTGCAACGGGCGATCGGGGTCGTGCCGCAGCAGCAATACCGCCACGTCGTCGTTGAGACTGCCCCCGTGCAGGTCTTCCACCGCGGCCACGGCGGAATCGATCAGGTCGTAACCGGAGCGTCCGGCCGCGAGGAGCTGCCCGATCAGGGGCAACAGTCCCTCGGTCCCCAGTCGTTCCGGGCCCGGACCGATCCGGCCCTCGATCAGTCCGTCGGTGTAGAGCAGGAGCGACCAGTCCGTGCCCAGCTCCATCGACTCGTGGCCCCAGCGGCCGTCCGGGAACAGGCCCAGCGCCGGGCCGGTCGCGCCCTCGGACAGCGGTGCGACGCCCTTGGGCGTGAGCAGCAGCGGCGCCGGATGGCCCGCGAGGTATACCTGGCCGCGTCGACGATCGGGCTCGATGATGGTCATGCACAACGTGGCGAACATCTCGTCCGAGCGTCGCTCGTGTTCGAAGATTCGTTCCAGCGTGGTGAGCAATTCGCCGCCGGTGAGCCCGGCGAAGATCAGCGAGCGCCAGGCGATCCGCAGGTTGACCCCGAGCGCGGCCTCGTCCGGCCCGTGTCCGCAGACGTCGCCGATCATCACGTGCACGCGCCCGTCGGCGGTCTGCACCGCGTCGTACAGGTCCCCGCCCAGCAGCGCCCGCTGGCGACCGGGGCGATAGCGCGCGCGGAAGTCCAGCGTCGGGTCGCGCAGGATCGGCGCGGGCAGCAGGCCGCGTTCCAGGCGCGCGTTCTCCTGCGCGCGCAGCTCCGACTCCACCAGCCGGCGCTGCGACTCGTCGGCCCGCTTGCGCTCCAGGGCGTAGCGGATGGCCCGGGACAACAACGAGCCGTCGATCTCCTGCTTGACCAGGTAGTCCTGGGCGCCGGCGGCGACCGCGGCGGAACCGCGGTGCGCGTCGGACAGGCCGGTGAGCACGATCACCGCGGTCCGCGGCGCGAACAGCAGCAGCCGGTGCAGCCCGTTCAACCCCTCGGCGTCGGGCAGTCCCAGGTCCAGCAGGACGCAGCCGATGTCCTCGCCGAGCTTGACCATGGCCTCGGCCATCGACCGGGCCCAGACGATCTCCATCGGGTCCGGGGAGTCGGCGAGCAACTCCTCCACCAGGAAGGCGTCGCCCGCGTCGTCCTCGATGAGCAGGACGCGCAGCGGGTGCGCGGCGTGGGCGACCGGGGCCGATGCCGCGGGGGCGGGCATCGGTACCGCGCGGTAGTCGGTCCGTTCGACCGCTTTGCCGTCGCCGCCGTACGCGGGGCGCACGCCACCACCTCCGGGATTGATGTCGCCGCACGAATCGTTGTCGTACGGCAATCGAAAAAGGACGATAGCGCGGCGGGGTGTGAGCGGGTAACCGGACGGCGCGCGGGTTCGGCCGAAGCTAGGTCGGGTCGGTGGCTCGTTGCGCCGCGTCGCGCAGTACCGCGAGGGATCGCACGAGCGAGTCCAACTCGTCCGCCTCCAGATGTATCAAGACCTTGGCCAGGGCCTGTCGTCGAGCCGATCGCAGTTCCTCCACGAACCTGACCCCGTCGGGCGCCAGCCGCAGCACCACCTCCCGGCGGTCGGTCGGGCTCAGCCCGCGCACCAGCAGGCCGGCGTCCTCCAGACGGTCGCACAAGCGGCTCGCCGAGGACGGGATGGCCCGCAACCGGGCGGCCAGCATGTTCAGATTGATGCCGTCGTCACCGGCGATCACGAGCAGGGCCCGCAACTGGGACGGCGACACCCGGCCGCCCAGATCGCCGTGTGCGTGGGTGCGTACCGCGGCCAGCCACTCGCACAGTGCGTCCACACGATCGAGCAGTTCCGCGGGTAGGTCCCCTTCTCCTCGGGCCACGGACATTCGGCCACTGTGCCGGCTGAGGCAGCGGGAGCGCCACGTCGGGGGCCGGCAGGCTGGGCGCATGACACGGATAACGCTTGTTCGCGGCGACATCACCGAACAACACGTGGACGCGATCGTCAACGCGGCGAACTCGTCCCTGATGGGCGGTGGCGGTGTCGACGGCGCGATCCACCGCAGGGGTGGTCCGGAGATCCTGGCCGAGTGCCGGGCGCTGCGCGCGGCAAAGCTCGGAAAGGGCCTGGAGACCGGCGCCGCGGTGGCCACCACCGCGGGGCGCCTGCCGGCGCGATGGGTCGTGCACACGGTGGGGCCGGTGTACAGCCACACCGACGACCGGTCCGCGTTGCTGGCGTCCTGCTACCGCGAGGCGTTGCGGGTGGCGGACGACCTCGGCGCGACGTCGGCGGCGTTCCCGGCGATCTCCGCGGGCATCTACGGCTGGCCGATGGACGACGCGGCGCGGATCGCGGTCGAGACCGTGCACGCGACGCCGTCCGCGCTCGAGGAGGTGCGCTTCGTGCTGTTCGAGGCGCGCGCCTACGTCGCGTTCGAGCAGGCGGTCGCCGCGCTGTAGACCCGGACACGGCTGTGGGTCGGACCGCGAGGCCCGACCCACACGCGTTGTCGAGATGCTCAGCCGCCGCTCGGGACGGCCGAGATCTTCCCGGACGGGCTGCCCGATGTGGAGTTGCTCGGCGCCCCGGTCGACGGCGGCGCCGACGTGGGCGGCTGCGAGCTCGGCGGCGGCGTCGTCGGCGGTTCGGTGCTCGGCGGCGGGGTGGTCACCGGCGGGGTGGTCACCGGTGGAGTCACCGGAGGCGTCGTGACCGGCGGCGTGACCGGGGGTGTCGTCACCGGCGGCGTGACCGGCGGCGGCGTGGGCGTGGTCGGCGGAGCCGGGACGTGCGGGATGGCCGGGGCGTTCACCGTGCCGGCGCCGGCGTCGGGACGCACCACGCCGAGGATCGGCATCGAGCCGGCGTTCGCCACGGTGATCGTGCGGCCCGGTCGGGGCGCGTGCACCATCTTGCCGTTGCCCAGGTACATGGCGATGTGGCTCGCGTCGGAGAAGTAGACGATCAGGTCGCCCGGGCGCATGTCGGCGAGCGGCACGCGCGGCAGCGACGCCCACTGCTCCTGCGAGGTGCGGCGGATCGGCACTCCCGCGAACGCCCACGCCTTCGAGGTCAGACCGGAGCAGTCGTAGCCGTCCGGGCCCACGCCGCCCCAGATGTAGGGCTTGCCGATCTTGTCGATCGCGAACGCGATGGCCAACGCGGCCTTGGGCGTGGTCTGCTGGTCCGGCTTGCCGATCAGCGTGTTCAACTGGGCCTGGCCGGCCTCCGCGGACAGCGCCTCCATCCGGGCCAGTTCGGTGAGCTGCTCGGGGGTGAGGCCGGCCAGTATCTTCTCGGCCTCGGCGATCCGGGTCTGGATGTCGGTCCGGCTGCCGGCCGCCTCCTGCTCCAGCCGACGGCTCTCGGCGAGCTGGGTGTCCGCGCTCTTCTGCATCGCGGTGAGCTGGAGTTCGGCCTGCTTGGCCCGGTTGATGGTGTCCAACTGCGTCTGCGAGATGTGCTCGTACGCCGGCGCGTCGCGCAGGAAGCCCTGCGGGTCCGAGGTCAGCATCAGGGTGAGCAGCGGGTCCAGGCCGCGGGTGGTGTACTGCAAGCGGGCCAGCCGGCCGAGGTCGTCGCGGGCCTTCTCGACGTTCTGCCGGGCCCACACCACGCCCGCGTTCACGTCGTTGACCTTGACCTGGGTGCGGGCCAGTTGCTCGGTGGTGGCGTTGAACCGCTCGGTGGCCTGCTCGGCCTGGCGGTACAGCTCCTGCACCCGGGCCTGCGCGGCCAGCAGATCCTGCACCGACGTGATCGCGGTACCGGCCGGCGGCACGGGCGGTACGCCCGGGTCCGCCCACGCGTTGCCGCCGAACAGGGCCGCGCACAACAGCGCCGCGCCGCAGGTGGTCACAGCCCGGGTTCGCAGACCTTTTCGGCCCCCGAGTTTCACCATGCTTTCGCCCTTTCGGAACTCGAATGCTCTCCTGCGACGGGTGTGTCGATGCCGGCAGGCGACGTCGATTCGAAACGGAACCGGTGCTTCCGGGACGGCAGTTCCCAAAGGCCGGTTCAGCGTCGGATCCTTGCATGTTCCGGCGGCGATGGGCAGAGGAGAATTCACGATCGTCCACTTATCGGAACGGGCGAATGTATCCATTTGCGGACGACACGCCGGGTCCGACCACGGTCAAGTGAACGTGGTGTGTTCAAGATTTCATGTGCCGTTCCGGATCGGACACGAGTCACCGAATTCCGTCGGACACGAGTCACCGAATTCCGTCGCTCCGGCCGGCCGACGCGGCCGACCCGCGTGGGGCCACCGCCGACCACGCCACGGTCAACTCGCCCTGCCGCCGGCGCGCCGGCCGGTCGCACACCGGCCAGTCCCGGGCCAGCGTCGCGGTCGCCGCGAGCCAGCGCTGCCGGGCACCGAAGGCGGCCAGCGGCGCGTGCAGGTCCCAGGCCCGGTCGAACGCGGTCAGGAAGGTGTGCACCGGTTCGCCCGGCACGTTGCGGTGGATCAGCGCCTTGGGCAGCCGCTCGGCCAGCTCGGACGGGCGCTCGAGGCCGGCCAACCGGGCGGCGAAGGTCACCGTGCGAGGTCGCGCGTCGGCCCCGATGCCCAGCCACACCGCGCGCCGGCCCAACTCGTCGCACGTGCCCTCCACGAGCACCCCGTTCGGGGCCAGGCGGGCGCACATCCGAGCCCAGGCCGCCGGCACCGCGTCCTCGTCGTACTGCCGAAGCACGTTGAACGCCCGGATCGCGGTCGCCGAGCGGCCCGCCGGCAGCGGCACCTCGAAGCCGCCCCGGGCGAAGGTCAGCGCGTCCCGGGCGTACGGGAGCGCCGCGGCCACCCGCTCCGGATCGATCTCGAAGCCGACCACCGCGACGTCGGGACGGACCGTGCGCAACCGCCGGAACAGCTCGACGGTGGTCACCGGCGACGCGCCGTAGCCGACGTCGACCACCAGCGGATCGGCCGCGCCGCGCAGCAGCCGCACGTGTGCGTCGATCAGCCACCGGTCCACCCGGCGCAACCGGTTCGCGTTGGTGGTGCCCCGGGTGATCACCCCACTGGGCCGCGACCGGGCCGCGGCCCTCGTCCCCGCTCCCGGGGTGCCGAACCCCGAGTTGCCGCGCGTGCCCATGCTCGCAGCGTAAGGGAACACCTCCACGCGCCCCCGCGAGCGGTCCGGATCACACTCCGCCGGGGAATCTCCTCCCACCACGATGGGTTGGGTCTTGAGTTGGGCCGAGAACCACGGACGGGCGGCCCACGCATCGGTAGTAGCTCTGTACAACTAGTAGCTCTGTGTACACGTGGTAGCTCTGTACACCGGACAACATGACACGGGGCCGGCCTGGGAGGTCAACGAGTGAGCCACCACGTCCAGCGCGCGATCACATTGGGAGCGCGCCGGGGGGCACCTCGTCGAATCGCGACGCTGAGCGTTCACACCTCCCCGCTGCACCAACCCGGCACCGGCGACGCCGGTGGCATGAACGTCTACATCGTCGAACTCAGCAAGCGGCTGGCCGCGCTCGGCATCGAGGTGGAGATATTCACCCGTGCCACCGGCCGGGACCTGCCGCCGGTCGTCGAGATGGCCCCGGGAGTCCTGGTGCGGCACGTCACCGCCGGGCCGTACGAGGGCCTGTCCAAGGAGGACCTGCCGGCCCAGTTGTGCGCGTTCACCTCGGGGGTGCTGCGCACCGAGGCGATGCGCGAGCCAGGGCACTACGACCTCGTGCACTCGCACTACTGGCTCTCCGGTCAGGTCGGCTGGCTGGCCAAGGAGCGCTGGGGTGTGCCGCTGGTGCACACCATGCACACGATGGCCAAGGTCAAGAACGCCTCGCTGGCGGGTGGCGACGCGCCCGAACCCCGGGCCCGGGTGATCGGCGAGTCCCAGGTGGTCGAGGCCGCCGATCGGCTGGTCGCCAACACGGTCGAGGAGGCGGACCAGTTGATCGACCTCTACGACGCGGACCCCGACCAGGTCGCGGTGGTCAACCCCGGCGTGGATCTGGAGACCTTCTGCCCCGGCGACATGGCCGACGCGCGCCGCCGGCTGGGCGTGCCGACGGACGCCACGGTGATCCTGTTCGCCGGTCGGATCCAGCCGCTGAAGGCCCCCGACGTGTTGTTGTACGCGATCGCCCACCTGCTTCAGGCCGATCCGAGCCTGCGCGACTCGCTCGTGGTCGCGGTGGTCGGCGGGCCCAGCGGCAACGGCATGGCGGCGCCGGAGCACCTGCACAAGCTGGCCGCGACGCTGGGCATCCACGACGTGGTCCGGTTCCAGCGGCCGGTCCGCCAGGACGTGCTGGCCGACTGGTATCGCGCGGCCACCGTCGCGGTGGTGCCCTCCTACAACGAGTCCTTCGGCCTGGTGGCCATCGAGGCCCAGGCCTGCGGGACCCCGGTGGTCGCGGCGTCGGTCGGCGGCCTGCCCACCGCGGTGCGCGACGGCGTCTCCGGCACCCTGGTCCGAGGCCACAACCCGGTGGACTACGGCCTGGCCCTGCGCGACCTGATCCGCGCGCCCGGGCTGCGCGAGGACTATGCCGAGGGCGCGGTGCGGCACGCGGCGGCGTTCGGCTGGTCCTCGGCGGCGGCGTCGATGGCCGAGGTCTACGCCGACACGCTGGCCCGCAGCGCGGCCCCGCGTGGCCGGGTCGTGGGCGGGCAGTAGCGTCGAGACGTTCGCACGCCGAATCGAATGGAGTGGCCCGTGGGAGCACAACAGGATCGGGCCGCGGAGACCGTCCGCGCGGCCCTGAAGGACGCCGGCGTCGAGTGGGAGCAGTCCGGGACGAACACGTTCGTCGCGGTCCTGCCGGGCACGCGCAAGCTCAAGACGGCCGTCGCGCTCACGGTCAACGCGCACACCCTGGCGGTGAGCGCGTTCGTGATCCGGCACGCGGACGAGAACCACGCGGCCTTCTACCGTTGGCTGCTCGAGCGCAACGTGCGGATGTACGGCGTGGCGTTCGCCGTGGACACATCGGGCGACGTCTATCTCAACGGCCGGCTGCCGATCGCGGCGGTCACCACCGACGAGGTCGACCGCATCCTGGGCGCCGTGCTCCAGGCCGCCGACGAGAGCTTCAACACGCTTTTGGAGATCGGCTTCGCCACCTCGATCCGCCGCGAATGGGACTGGCGCGTCGAACGCGGCGAATCCCTGAAGAACCTGGAGGCCTTCGCCCGCTTCGCGGCTCCGGAGAACCGCGGCTAGGCCCTGCCCGGCGCCCCGGAAAAGCCCGTGCCCGGGCGCCCGATCGCCTCGATTAGGCTCCTGCCCATGGCTGATGCTCTCTACAAACTGATCCTTCTGCGACACGGCGAAAGCAAGTGGAACGAAGCCGGACTTTTCACCGGCTGGGTCGACGTCGACCTGACCGACAAGGGTGAGAAGGAGGCCGCGCGCGGCGGGCAACTGCTGCTCGACGCGGGTGTGCTGCCGGACGTCCTGCACACCTCGCTCCAGCGCCGCGCGATCCGCACCGCGCAGCTCGCGCTGGACGTGGCCGACCTTAACTGGCTGCCCGTCCGCCGCTCCTGGCGACTGAACGAGCGGCACTACGGCGCGCTCCAGGGCAAGGACAAGAAGCAGACCCTGGAGGAGTTCGGCGAGGAGCAGTTCATGCTCTGGCGCCGTTCCTACGACACCCCGCCGCCTCCGCTCGCGGACGACGACGAGTACTCGCAGTTCGCCGACCGTCGGTACGCGTCGCTGCCGGTGGAGATCCGCCCGCGCACCGAGTGCCTCAAGGACGTCGTCGAGCGCATGCTCCCGTACTGGTACGACGCGATCGTGCCGGACCTGCTCGGCGGCGACACCGTGCTGGTCGCCGCGCACGGCAACTCGCTGCGCGCGCTGGTCAAGCACCTGGACGGCATCTCGGACGCGGACATCGCGGGCCTGAACATCCCCACCGGCATCCCGCTGCTGTACGAGCTGGACGCGAACCTGCGCCCGATCACGCCGGGTGGGCGCTACCTCGACCCGGAGGCCGCCGCGGCCGCGATCGAGGCGGTCAAGAACCAGGGCCGCAAGTGATCACGAACATCGGGTGAACCATCGATCGGCTCCGCGCGGGGCGCCCACCTGTCACGGAAGGGGTGGGGCGCCCCGCACGGGCCGGGCTCGGCGGCCCGAGTGCCGGCTCAGCGGCCGCAGCCGCCCCCGCAATTGCACGCGGAACCGGACTTACAGCCACAGCCGCAACTCGACGGGCAGTTGCAGCCCGGCGTGGGGGCCTGAGGTTGTGGTGGGGTCTGCGGGTCGGGCATGACGACCTCCGAACGATCACCGGTGACAGGCGTGGCGCACGGATGAACGACACATGAAGATCTGCACGATGGACCCTCTGGACGGTTTCACCCGTTCGGAGCAGCTCTACCCTGGAACATGTGGACGTGAACGTTGCTGCTGCCGCTTTGGCCGCCGTATCCGGATTGGCCGTGGGCGTGGCCGGCACCCTGGCTTTCCGCTGGAGTGAGCGAGCCCAGGGCAGGGGCACGGCCGCGGCGCCCGCCGTGGCCCCGTCGCTGCCGCCCGGAGTGGCCACGGTGTTGTCCGTGCTGCGCTCCTCGGCGGTGGTCCTGGACGAGTTCGACACCGTCGTGAAGGCCAGCTCGGCGGCCTACAAGTTCGGCTTGGTCCGAGGCGACCAATTGGTGCCCGAGGACCTGCTCGCGATGGCCAGGGAGACCAGACGCGACGGCGAGATAAGGCAGCGGGACCTGCTGCTGGCCCGCGCCGACGGCGAGGCGCACGAGTTCGAGGTGTCCGCCCGGGTCGCGCCGCTGGGCTCCCGGCTGGTGCTGCTGCTGGTCGAGGACCGTACCGAGGCCCGCCGGGTGGACGCGGTGCGCCGCGACTTCGTGGCCAACGTGAGCCACGAGCTCAAGACCCCGGTCGGCGCGCTGTCGCTGCTGGCCGAGGCGGTGATGGACGCCAGTGACGACCCCGAGGCGATCATCCGCTTCGCGGGTCGCATGCAGATCGAGTCGGCCCGGCTGACCAACCTGGTGCAGGAGCTGATCGACCTGTCCCGGGTGCAGAACGACCACCCGCTGCACCACGTCGGCCCGGTGCCGCTGGACGAACTGGTGGCCGAGGCCGCCGACCGTTGCCGGCAGGCCGCCGAGTCGAAGCAGATCACCCTGGAGATCGGCGGCGACCGTGACCTGATCGTGCCCGGGGACCACAATCAACTGGTGATGGCGCTGGGCAACCTCGTCGAGAACGCGGTCAACTACTCTCCCGCGAGGACGAGGGTCGACATCGAGGTCAGAGCCGAGGCACGGATGGCCGTCATCACCGTTTCCGACCAGGGGTTGGGCATCCCCCAGCGCGACCTGGATCGAATTTTCGAGCGGTTCTACCGCGTCGATCCGGCCCGTTCGCGGGCCACCGGCGGTACCGGCTTGGGCCTGTCCATCGTCAAGCACATCGCGGCGGGCCACGGGGGAGAGGTAACCGTGCGCAGCCTGGAGGGTGTGGGATCCACCTTCACCCTGGTGCTGCCCTTCAAGTCCAGTACCTCTCAATCGATGTCGATGACATCGTCGACCCCATCCATGGAGGCTTCACGATGACCCGTGTGCTCGTCGTCGAAGATGAAGAGTCCTTCAGCGACGCGCTGTCGTACATGCTTCGCAAGGAAGGCTTCGAGGTGGCCGTCGCCGCCACCGGACCCGAGGCCCTGGAGCTGTTCGACCAGGGCGGCGCCGACCTGGTGCTGCTCGACCTGATGCTGCCCGGGCTGCCCGGCACGGAGGTGTTCCGCGGGCTCAGGGCCAAGTCCAACGTGCCGGTCATCATGGTGACGGCCAAGGACAGTGAGGTGGACAAGGTCGTCGGGTTGGAGATCGGCGCCGACGACTACGTCACGAAGCCGTACTCCACGCGCGAGCTGATCGCCCGGATCCGCGCCGTGCTGCGGCGCCAGGGCGGTGAACCCACGGACGAGCCCCGGGCGATCGAGGCCGGGCCGGTACGGCTGGACGTCGAGGCGCACCGGGTCACCGTGGAGGGCCGGCGGATCGACCTCCCGCTCAAGGAGTTCGACCTGCTCGAGGTGCTGCTGCGCAACGCGGGCCGGGTGCTGACCCGGATGCAGCTCATCGACCGGGTGTGGGGCGTCGGCTACGTCGGCGACACCAAGACGCTCGACGTGCACGTGAAGCGGCTGCGCGCCAAGATCGAGCCGGACCCGGGCGCCCCGCGCTACCTGGTCACCGTGCGCGGTCTCGGCTACAAGTTCGAGCCCTGATCGGCCCGGGGCGCCGGCAACCGCCCCCCAGCGCGACGACGGCGCCCGCGCCGCCCACCGGAACTCCGGGGGCGGCGCGGGCGCCGTCGTAGGTGCGCGCGAGGTCGTCAGCCGCCGGCCGGGGCCGACGAGCTGTTGCGCGGCGTCGAGTTCGCCGCGTTGGTGGTGGTCGCAGCACCGGTCGCGCCCGTCGCGGGCGGCGAGGTCGCGCCCGCGGAGTTGGTGGGTGCCGCGGTGGTGGGCGGCGCGGCCGGCGGAGCCGGCGGCGGCGGGGTGAACGCCGGGGTCGGCTTGAGCTGTGCGAAGTAGCCGGACGGCCCGTGCACCGAGACGTCCAGCGAGGTCTCGCCGGCGGTGCCGAACGCGAAGGTCACCTTGCGCCACGAACCGGCCTGCACCTTCGCCGCGTTCGGGAAGACCAGCGGGCCGAGGTAGGTCTTGCCCTGCGGGCTCTCCGCGGCCATTCCCTGCGGGCGGTCGACCAGGTACAGCGAGCCGCCCGCCGGGATGGTCAGCGGGCCGCCCAGGGCCTGGCCGGCGCCGTCGACCGTCACCTTGGTGATGGTCTCGGGCGTGGTGCCCTCGTTGAACAACGCGCCACCGAGCGCGACCAGGTCCTTGCCCGGGTCGCTCGTCACCAACTGCACGTTCTGGATCTTGAGCGCGCCGAACGCCGTGTTGGCCGTGTCGGGCTTGATCTTGTTGGTCTCGGCGTCGTTGCCACTGGCGCAGCCCGCGGCCAGGGGAAGGACGACGGCGACGGTGGCGGCGAGGGCGCCGCGTCGAAGGCTGCGGCTCACGGCGGCGGCATCTCCTTGAAGATCTTGGATCGAGGACCGGTCAGGACGACCGGGGACAGCGTACTCAGCCCGGACGGACGACTTGTACGCGGCTCACCGCGCCGACAGCCGGCTTCGGCCCGGTCGAGGCGGCGGAATGATCTCGAACACGGGACCGACATGGGTGGGGCCCGTGTGACATATGGGTCGCGCGAGAGCGCTCGGCTCGCCACCCGGAGGAGTTGTTTGTCCTATTTGTTCGAGTCCTGCGGGTGTGGGGTTCCCTGTCCCAGCACGGCCGGAGGTCGGTTGTCAAGCCCCGACTAAGGCCCTGACCTGCGGAAACGTCATTCAGTAGGGGCGTGTCCCGTGTTACCCTAGAAAGCCACGGAAGGGGTACCTGTCACATGACGTTCAAGGTTGGCGACACCGTGGTCTACCCCCATCACGGGGCCGCGCTGATCGAGGCGATCGAGCAGCGCACGATCAAGGGTGTGGACAAGACCTATCTGGTGTTGAAGGTCGCCCAGGGTGATTTGACCGTCCGCGTGCCTGCGGACAACGCGGAATTCGTCGGTGTCCGGGACGTGGTGGGCCAGGAAGGGCTCGACCGCGTCTTCGAGGTACTGCGCGCTCCGCACACCGAAGAACCGACGAACTGGTCACGACGTTACAAGGCGAACCTGGAAAAGCTCGCCTCCGGTGACGTTATCAAGGTCGCGGAGGTCGTGCGCGATCTATGGCGCCGCGAGCGTGACCGCGGCCTGTCGGCAGGCGAGAAGCGCATGCTGGCAAAGGCTCGGCAGATCTTGGTGAGCGAGTTGGCGCTCGCCGAGAACACGAACGAGGACAAGGCCGAGGCCATCCTCGACGAAGTTCTGGCTTCCTGAGCCGTAGGATCCGCCCGTCGGTGACGGACGGATCCGCCGGTGCGGTGTCGGCGCGATTCCGCGTCGGCGCCCGGGTGGTTTGAGGGGACTTCGTTGAACGCTGCGGTCCTTGTGCCCGCTGCAGGGCGTGGTGAACGGCTTGGTCCCGGTGCGCCCAAGGCGTTGCGTGAGCTTGGGGACATCCCGATGCTGGTGCACGCCGTCCGGTCGCTGTTGGCCGCCCGCGGGGTAACCGCGGTCGTGGTCGCCGCACCGCCGGACGGTGTCGCCGGTGTCCGGAAACTTTTGCGTGCGCATTTGCCGGCGAAATCACCCCTACGGGTGGTCGCGGGCGGTGCGACACGCCAGGAATCGGTGCGGCTCGCGCTCGACGCGGTCCCCGCCGATCACGACGTCGTGCTCGTGCACGACGCCGCGCGTCCGTTCGTGCCGGCCGAGGTGGTGGAGGCGGTGATCGCCGCCGTCGCCGCCGGGGCCGACGCCGTGGTGCCCGCGTTGCCCGTGGTGGACACGGTCAAGGAGGTCGCCTCGATCGACGGCGCCGAGACCGTGGTTCGCACGGTCGACCGGTCGTCTTTGCGCGCCGTACAGACCCCCCAGGGCTTTCGGCGGGCCGTTCTGGCACGCGCGCACGCCGAGGCCGGCGGCTTCGGCGGGGAGGGCGCGACCGACGACGCGGGCATGGTCGAACGCCTCGGCGGAGCGGTCGTGGTGGTGCCCGGTTCCGAAGAGGCGTTCAAGGTGACCCGACCGTTCGACCTGCTGCTCGCCGGCGCGCTGTTGGCGCGGCGCGCGGAACAGGCGGCCGAAGGGGCGGCGATCGGTGTGGAGAGTACGGAGACCGACGTTGTCCGGTGAGCACGCCTCTCGTGTCGTTTTGCCCCGCACCGGGATCGGGGTGGACGTACACGCCTTCGAGGAGGGCCGCGAGTTGTGGGTCGCCGGTCTGCACTGGCCCGGGGAGACCGGGCTGGCCGGGCACTCGGACGCCGACGTGGTCGCGCACGCCGCGTGCGACGCGTTGTTCTCGGCGGCCGGTATCGGCGATCTGGGCGCGCACTTCGGCACGTCCCGGCCGCAGTGGTCGGGGGCGTCGGGAGTGACGCTGTTGACCGAGGCGGCGCGATTGGTGCGCGCGGCGGGCTTCGAGATCGGCAACGTCGCGGTGCAGGTGATCGGGATCCGGCCGAAGGTGGGCCGGCGCCGGGCCGAGGCCGAGGCCGCGTTGTCGGCCGCGGTCGGTGCGCCGGTGTCGGTGTCCGGGACCACCACCGACGGACTCGGGCTGACCGGGCGGGCCGAGGGGGTGGCCGCGATCGCCACCGCGCTCGTGGTCGCGACGTCGAGCTGATCATCGGCACGGCCGGGTGATCGTCGCGAACAGGCAAATAACAGGGGAACGCCGGGCCGTCCCGACGCTCTAAGCTTGCGCGTGTGAGCATGCGCCTGTACGACACCAGCACCCGCACGGTCCGGGACTTCGTGCCGCTTGTCGAGGGACAGGTCTCGATCTACTTGTGTGGTGCCACCGTGCAGGCGCCGCCGCACATCGGGCACATCCGATCGGGGCTGAACTTCGACGTGCTGCGCCGGTGGTTCGCCCACCGCGGCAACGACGTCGTGTTCTGCCGCAACGTCACCGACATCGACGACAAGATCATCGCGAAGTCCTGCACGGAGGGGATTCCGTACTGGCAGGTGGCGCAGACCAACGAGCGCGCCTTCGCGGACGCGTACACCGCGCTCGGCTGCCTGCCCTCGACGGTGGAGCCCCGGGCGACCGGGCACATCCCCGAGATGATCGCGATGATGGACCGGCTGATCGCGACCGGGCACGCCTATCCATCCGGCGGCGACGTCTACTTCGACGTGTCCTCGTTCCCCGCGTACGGCGCGCTGTCCGGTCAGAAGCCGGACGCGATGCGCGAGGCGGAGGACGCGGGTGCGGGTGCGGCGGGCAAGCGGGATCGCCGCGACTTCGCGCTGTGGAAGTCGGCCAAGCCCGGCGAGCCCTCATGGGAGACCCCGTGGGGCAACGGCCGTCCGGGCTGGCACCTGGAGTGCTCCGCGATGGCGCACAAGTACCTGGGGCCAGCGTTCGACATCCACGGCGGCGGGCTCGACCTGGTCTTCCCGCACCACGAGAACGAGATCGCCCAATCCAAGGCGGCGGGCGACGCGTTCGCCAACTACTGGATGCACAACGCCTGGGTCACCCTCAGCGGTGAGAAGATGAGCAAGTCGCTCGGCAACTCCGTGCTCGTATCGGAGATGCTCAAGCGCTGGTCGCCGCTCGTCCTGCGGTACTACCTGGCCACCCCGCACTACCGGTCGATGATCGAGTACAGCGAGGAGGCCCTGCGCGAGGCCGAGGTGTCGTTCGGGCGGATAGAGGGATTCCTCGAGCGCGCGGGCGAGCAGACCGGGGCGATCGAACCGGCGGCGGAGGTGCCGGCGGTGTTCGCCGCGGCGATGGACGACGACCTGGGTGTGCCGCAGGCGATGGCGGTCGTGCACAACACCGTGCGCGACGGCAACACCGCGCTGGCGGCGGGCGACAAGGACGCCGTCGTGCGGCACGCGGCGGACATCCGGGCGATGCTGGGCGTGCTCGGCATGGACCCGCTGTCGGAGCAGTGGACGGCGGGCACCTCCGCCGGTCGCTCCGACGAACTGCGCGGGGTGGTCGACCACCTGGTCAAACTCGCGCTCCAGCAGCGCGAGGCGGCGCGGGCCCGCAAGGACTACGCCGCGGCGGACGCGGTTCGGGACAGCCTCACGGCGGCCGGGATAGTGGTGGAGGACACGCCCAACGGGCCCCGGTGGACGCTGCACCGGGACTGACGGGAATCGGGCCCACCCGGGCCCGACGAAGACGTGCCGTACGGCCGGATCGCCACGAGGTGGCGGGCCGGCCGTACGGTTGTACAAGCATGTGAGCTGTTATCGCAGCTGATGATGAAGCAATCGAAGGGATGTACCCGTCATGGCCGGCAACACGGAGCGCCGTAACAAGCGCAACGAGGGAAGCAAGAAGGGGCCCTCGGTCGGTACTGGTGGGCACAGCCGCCGGGCGCTCAAGGGCAAGGGGCCGACGCCGCCCGCGGAGATGCGCAAGGGGCACGCCAAGCAGCGCGCCGCGAACGCCGCCGCCAAGCGCAAGGCCGCGGCGCCGGCCGCTCGACGCGCCGCCGGCGGTCGTCCCGGACGCGGCGGCAAGAGCTCGAACGAGCTGGTCGCGGGCCGCAACTCGGTGCTCGAGGTGCTGCGCGCCGACGCGCCGGCCACGTCGTTGTTCATCGCGCAGTACATCGACAGCGACGACCGGGTGCGCGAGGCGATGAAGATCGCGAACGTGCGCGGCATCCCGCTGATGGAGATCCCGCGTCCCGAGCTGGACCGGATGACCGACGGCGCGATCCACCAGGGTCTGGTGCTCCAGATGCCGCCGTACGAGTACGCGCACCCGGACGACCTCGTGGTCGAGGCGCACGACCGCGGCGAGACGCCGATCATCGTCGCGCTCGACAGCGTCACCGACCCGCGCAACCTCGGCGCGGTGATCCGTTCCGCGGCGGCGTTCGGCGGCCACGGTGTGGTCGTGCCGGAGCGGCGCGCGGCCGGGATGACCGCGGGCGCCTGGAAGTCCTCGGCGGGCGCGGCCACGCGGGTCCCGGTGGCCCGGGCGGCCAACCTCACCCGTGCGCTGGAGGCGTACAAGAAGGCGGGCCTGACCGTGGTCGGCCTCGCCGCCGACGGCGACATCTCGCTGGAGGAACTGGCTGCGGCGACCGACCCGATCGTGGTGGTCGTCGGTTCCGAGGGCAAGGGCCTGGGCCGACTGGTCCAGGAGACCTGCGACATCACCGTGCGGATCCCGATGGCGGGCGGCAACGAGTCGCTGAACGCCGGCGTCGCGGCGAGCATCGTGCTCTACGAGGTGGCCAGGCGTCGCGCAGTGTAACGCCGCGCCGGGGGCCGTGGGGCCCGCATCGGGTAATACGCGAAGGGCCGCATCCTCTGGTGCCCTCGCGCGGTTATTGATGCGTGGACACCAGATCTGAAGGCAGCTACGGCGGTGCTGTCGGGCTGTTGCCCTCGCCCTCGGCAGTGCGCGATCCCGGCGATCCGGCGACGGTCGCCACCCCCACGAAGACCCTGCGGGTGGTGATCGGCGGCCCCGGGGTCGGCGGCAGACCCGTGCCCGGAGCGCGTGGCCCGGCGGACGACGCCACCACGCGGCTGCCGGTGATCCGGGACGAGGCACCGCGGCGGCGGGTGCCACCCGTGCGTCGCGATCTCGCGGCCGGCCGCGAGCGGGACGGCACCTCGGCCCCGGCGCCCACGCACGCGCGCCGGGCCACGCTCCAGGGCGGCACGGTGTTGTTGCCGCTGCGGCTGTTCCTGGGCGGGGCGTTCCTGGTCGAGGGGCTGCGCAAGCTCTACGCGCCGGGCTTCCTGGATCCGAGCTCGACCGATTCCTTCGGGCACCGGATCGGTGTGCTGCGCGAGGGCAGTTTGTCGCCGTCGGTGATGGACCTGGCCGCCGATCACGCGATCGGGGCGGGCCTGCTGTTCGCGTTCGGGCAGGTGGTGGTCGGCTTCGCGGTCATGCTGGGGTTGTGGACCCGGCTCGCGGGCCTGCTCGGGATGTTGCTCTCGCTGGGCGTACTGATCGCGGTGGGCACCGGCTCCTCGCCCTACCACGCGCCCTACGTGGTCTTCCTGGCCGCGTTCAGCCCGCTGGCCCTGGCGGGCGCGCCGATGTACTCGGCGGACGCGTGGTTGTCGCTGCGCACCTGGCGCGGCCCGATCATCACTCCCGTGCGGGCCCGGCGGCGCAAGCTCGGCTACGGTTCGATGCTGGCGTTCGCGGGGGTCGGCGCGACGCTGCTCGCGGGCTCGTTGCTGGGCGGCGGCCACCGGCACCTCGACGAGTCCGACACCGGCCGGGTCGGCGACCAGGGGCCCGCCGCGACCGTTCCCGTCGTCCCGGCGGCCGGGCCGCAGGGCGGCGCGGTGGCCGGCCAGCCGCGCCCGCCGGTGGCCGAACCCTCGGTGGCGACCGGACCGGGCCGCCCGAGCACCCTGCCGCAGACCACGCCGCGCGCGGCGAACACCCCGACGCCGAGCGCCGTTCCCAGGACCGGGACGGGCGCGGCCAAGTCGTCCCCGACCGACACGGCCGAGAAGAAGTCGGCGCCGCCCTCCGCGCCGGCCGCAGGCTCGACCACCGGTTCCTCCGGCAGCGCACCCAAGACCGGTGCCACCGCGAGCAAGCCGCTGGGCGGCCTGCTCGGCTGACCGGCCGGACGCACACGACGTGGCGGGGGGCCCCCCCCCCCCGGGGGGGGGGCCCCCCCCCGGGGGGGGGGGGGGCCCGCCGGGGGGGGGTGGGGGGGGGCCCACCCGTGGGGGTTTTTGCCGGGGTTGAACATT
>NZ_JBITJP010000008.1:62116-149502 GCF_044460165.1 Embleya sp. NPDC050154 | reverse complement strand
CGTGCGGGGGGGGGGGGGGGGGGGGGGGGGGGGCGGCGCGGCCCGGGGGGGGGGGGGGGGGGCCGCCCCCGGGTGGGGGGGGGCCCCCGGCACGTCGTGTGCGTCGTCCTCAGCCGGCGATGTTCCGATCGGCCACCACGTGGTGGATGTGCACGTGGATCACCTGTTCGCCGTCGACCGGCTCGCGCTCCACCACCTTGTCCGCGCCCATGTATCGCGCGGCGATCCGACTCGGCCAGACCCGCAGATCGGCCGGATCGGCCGAGATCCGCGCCTCGCCCTCGACCACGACATACGCGTACGGCGGCCGATCGTCGTCCACGCACAGGCTCACCCGAGGATCGTTGGCAAGGTTGCGCCCCTTGACCGAGGACCCGAACGTGGTGAAGACAAGCTCGACCGTGTCCCCACGATCATCGAGATCGAACCAGATCGGGGCCACATGCGGCCGACCATCGGGGCGTACGGTGGCGAGCTTCCCGGTACGCGGTCCTGCCAACAGAAAGGCCCGCCACTGAGTCTCGGTCATGCGTTCCATACCCCGAGTCTCGCCGCTCGCCGCCCCGAATCCCGGTAGCCCCGCCAACGCTCCCAGCGATCCCCCACAACCCCCGACACAGGTGAACCCTCGTGATCGACGCGCAAAGCGCGGAGGAGCCACAAGCTTCGACCCCGAAGCCCACCACCCCCACCCAACGCCCCACCACCGACGCCCGACTCCCGGCGCGTCAGCGCCCCCGACCCACCCCACCCCGGCGATCGACGCGCGAAGCGCGGAGAGCGGCGGAGCCGCAAGCTTGGGCTTCGTGCCCCGGAGCGAAGCGGAGGGACACGAAGCCCCGAGCGAGGCACCACTTTTTTGCGGAGGAGCGAAGCGGGGGAGCAAAAAAGTGGTGCCTCGCGAGCCGGCGACGAAGTCGCCCAACAAATCAGTCGTGCAGCCGCTCGCCGCTCTTGGTCGAGAACAGGTGGGTCTCGCCGACGGTCGGGACCACGTGCAGGACCCCGCCCTTCTCCGGCACGTCACGCCCGGGCACCCGCACGACCAGCGGCTTGGTCTCGCCGTCGATGGTGACCGAGCCGTAGACGAAGGCGTCCGAGCCGAGTTCCTCGACCACGTCCACCGACACCGCGAGGCCCTTGCTGTCCTTGGACAGCCCCTCGGCCGAGTTGATCTTCAGGTGCTCCGGGCGCACGCCCAGGGTCACCTTCTTCGCGCCTTCGGCGACGGCCGCCTCGCGCGCCTCGCGGGAGACCGGGACGACCGCGTCGCCGAAGCGGATGCCGTCCTCGGCGAGGTCGACCTCGATCAGGTTCATCGCGGGCGAGCCGATGAAGCCGGCCACGAACACGTTGGCCGGGCGGTCGTACATGTTGCGCGGGGTGTCGACCTGCTGGAGCAGACCGTCCTTGAGCACCGCGACCCGGTCGCCCATGGTCATCGCCTCGACCTGGTCGTGGGTGACGTACACGGTGGTGATGCCCAGGCGGCGCTGGAGGCCGGCGATCTGGGTACGGGTCTGCACGCGCAGCTTGGCGTCCAGGTTGGACAGCGGCTCGTCCATCAGGAAGACCTGCGGCTCGCGGACGATCGCGCGGCCCATCGCGACGCGCTGGCGCTGACCGCCGGAGAGCGCCTTGGGCTTGCGGTCGAGGTACTCGGTGAGGTCGAGGATCTTCGCGGCCTCTTCGACCTTCGCGCGGATCTGCTTCTTGTCGACGCCGGCGATCTTGAGCGCGAAGCCCATGTTCTCGGCGACCGTCATGTGCGGGTACAGCGCGTAGTTCTGGAACACCATCGCGATGTCGCGGTCCTTGGGCTCCAGGTTGGTGACCTCGCGGTCGCCGATGTGGATCGAGCCGCCGGTGACCTCCTCGAGACCCGCGAGCATGCGCAGGGAGGTGGACTTGCCGCAACCGGAGGGGCCGACCAGGACCAGGAACTCGCCGTCGGCGATCTCCAGGTCCAGCGCGTTCACGGACGGGCGCTCGGCGCCCTTGTAGGTACAGGTCGCCTGCTTGTAGCTGACCGTGGCCATGGTGATGTGTCCTTCCACCGGCAGGAACGTGCCGGACGATCCGAGTGGAGGGTGAGGTACCCGGTGCTGGGCTGCCCGGGCCGCCCCGGGCAAGTGGTCTAGTCCATTCACAATGGACTAGCGATCACCGTACCGGGGCGCACGGCATCTGTCAGCAGTCCCGATCGTCCGAAATGTTTTGCGCGGGCCGCAAGGCCCTGCGAAATCCTGCTGAAACTGTCACTAGGCTGCGGGCATGAAGGCTCGACTGGCGGACATCGCAACGCAGGCAGGGGTCAGCGAGGCGACCGTGAGTCGGGTCCTGAACAGCAAACCCGGGGTCGCGGACGACACTCGGCGGGCCGTCCTGACCGCTCTCGACGTGCTCGGCTACGAACGTCCCGCCCGCCTCCGGCGGCGCAGCGCGGGCCTGGTGGGGCTGCTGCTCCCGGAGTTGGACAACCCGATCTTCCCGGCGTTCGCGCAGGTCATCGAGCGGGCGCTGGCGCACCACGGCTACACGCCGGTGTTGTGTACCCAGACCCCGGGCGGGGTCACCGAGGACGACTACACCGAACTGCTCCTGGAACGCGGGGTATCCGGGATCGTGTTCGTCTCCAGCCTGCACTCGGACTCGGGCGCGGACCTGTCCCGCTACCTGCGCCTGGTCGAGCGCGGTCTGCCGATGGTGTTCGTGAACGGCTTCGCACCGGGGGTGGACGCGCCGTTCATCTCCAGCGACGAGGCGGTCGCGGTGGAACTGGCGATAGGGCACCTCGCCTCGCTGCGGCACACCGCGATCGGGCTCGCGGTCGGGCCGGAGCGCTACGTGCCGACCGCGCGCAAGATCGCCGGCTTCCGGCGCGGGCTCGCCGAGCGGTTCGGCGTCGAGGACGCGGACGGCTGGATCGAACGCTCGCTGTTCTCGGTCGAGGGCGGCCAGGCGGCGGCGGGCGCGCTGTTCGATCGGGGTGCGACGGCGATCGTGTGCGGCAGCGACCTGATGGCGCTCGGCGCGGTACGCGCGGCGCGCGAGCGCGGGTTGCGGGTGCCGCAGGACGTCTCGGTGGTGGGTTACGACGACTCGCCGCTGGTGGCGTTCACGGATCCGCCGCTGACCACGGTGCGCCAAGCGGTGCAGGCGATGGGCGCGGCGGCGGTGCGCGCGCTGCTGGACGAGATCGGCGGGGGTCGGGCGCCGCGCACCGAGTTGATCTATCGGCCGGAACTGGTGGTCCGCGGCTCGACCGGACCGGCTCCGGACCGCCGTCTTCGGCCGGGCGGATAGCGGCGCGAAAAGCGGATAGCGGCGCGAAAAAGGGCCGCCGGCCGCGTCCCCGCAGCCTGCGGCCCCATCGAGCCCCGAGTCGGGTTCGAACCGACGACCCCGCGCTTACAAGGCGCGTGCTCTGGCCAACTGAGCTATCGGGGCGTGTACCGGACCATTTTGCACCGTGGCCACCCGGCGGGCGCAACCACCTTAGGGCTTTGTGGCACGGGAGTGTTCGCGTTAACGCGCGGTGATCGTGGGGAACAGGAGACACCTGCCCGGAAACGTCCGGGTCGGCGGTACTTTGTACGGCTGTCGGATGGTCCGCTGGAGGAACCATGACGATCGTTTCCCTGATCATCGCGGGCATCATCATCGGCGCGTTGGGGCGACTCTTCCTTCCCGGCGACCAGAAGATCGGCTTCCTGGCCACGATGGCGGTCGGCATCGTGGGCACGTTGATCGGCTACGGCATCGCCGCGGCTCTGGGTGTCGAGGACACCAGGGGGATCGACTGGATCCGCTGGATCATCAGCGTCGTGGTCGCCGTGTTCCTGGTCTCGCTGGTGGTGAAGTTCACCGGAAAGGGTGCCAGGCGCTGATTCCGTCGCACGGCCGCTTCCCCCGCGCAGCCGATTCCGGCGCACGGGCGACGATGGGAGAGGCCCACCGCGGGGGCGGAGTCGATCGGCTCCGCCCCCGCGTCGTGCGTGTTCGGCGGGCTGCGATCATGCGCGCATGGCTGGTGGAGTGTCGATGTGGCCGAGTATCGCGACGGCCGACTTGGTGGACGCGCTGGACCTGACGCCGGTGGGCCCCGCGGACTCGGGCGGGCCCGGCGCGGTGGTCGGCTTTCGTGCGCGCAACATCGTGACCCGGATACCGCGCACGCTCGGCGCGCAGGTGTTGGCGCAGACCGTGGTGGCGGCCGAGCGGGTGGTTCCGCACATGGCGGTGCAGACGCTCCAGGGAGTGTTCCCGCGTGCGGGGGATCCGGCCGAGCCGGTGGAGGTGCGAGTCGAGCGGCTGCATCAGGGCCGGTCGGCGGCGATGCTCCAGGTGGGCTTTCGGCAGGGCGGGCACGAGCACTACCGGGCGTTCGTGACGCTCGGTGTGGTCGGGCCCGAACTGGTGCGACACGCGGACCCGTTGCCGGCCGAGGTGGTGGGGCCCGAGGACTGCTCCGAGCTGCCGGTGTCGATGTTGCCGTGGGAGGTGCGCACGGTGGGCGGGCCGGCCGCGTTGCACCCGGACCTGGCCGGGCCGCCGGGTCTGGACCTGTGGACGCGGTGTACCGGGGTCGCGGACACCGCGACGATGGCCCGGGCGATTCTGGCCTGGTCGACCGAGGGCTTTTTGGGCCCGGTGGCGCTGCGGCCGTATCCGCAGGCCGAGATCGAGCGGCGGGGCGGGCGGGCGATGTCGGTCGCGCTGGCCCAGAACATCACCTTCCACGAGGGCTTCTCCGCGCACGAGTGGCTGCTGCTGCGGTGCGCGAGCGAGTACGCGGGCGACGGGCGCATGCACGGGCGGATCCGGGTGTTCACCCGAACGGGACGTCTGGTGGCCTCGGTGACGGCGGACGGGCTGATGCGGCCGGGGCCGCGCCCGTAACCACCCGGATCGGCCCGGGGCTCAGCCCAGGCTCCGGTACCCGCCGCGGAAGTGCAGCAGCGGCGGGCCCTCCGGGTCGGGCAGTCCCGTGGTCAGCACCTCGCCGACGTACAGGATGTGGTCGCCCGCCTCGACCACCTGGTGGGTGCGGCATTCCAGGGTGGCCAGTGCGCCGCCGACCAGCGCGGCGCCGGAGGCCGGGCCGCGATCGTGCGGGATGTCGGCGAAGATCAGCCGGTCGCTGATCCGGCCCGGGATCGCGAAGCGGGCGGCGATCCGGCTTTGGCTTCGGGACAGCAGCGACACCGCCCACAACGGCTGTTCGTCCAACACGTCGCGCATGCGCGCCTCGCGGCGCAGGCTGATCAGCACCAGCGGCGGGTCCAGGGACACCGACACGAACGCGGTCGCGGTCATCCCCACGTCGTCCACGGGACCCCCGTCGCCGGGGTCGCCCTCGACGGCGGTGATCAGCACCACGCCGGAGGCGAAACGGGACATCGCGGTCTTGAAGGCGGCTTCGTCGACGGGCTGCGGGGGTGGCACGGACACGGCTCCAGGGTATGCGGGCCGAGCGCCCGACCCGGGATCGGCCTCGCCGGGCGGGCGGGTCGGCGGACTCGTTCGGTCCCGTCGGCCGGACGGCACGCGCACGGGCCGCCTTGGTTGGAGCCCCGGGCCCGGACCCCTGCCCGGATCGCCCGGTCGTATCGGCGTCGGCCCCACACGGCTCGGTCCGATCCGGCCCGGCCCGGCTTGACCCAACGGCTCGCCCCGGTCACCGGTTGGCAGTGATCTCCCGGGTCAGGTCCTCGCGCCGGGTGGGTCCGGACGGGAGTTCGTCGGCGTGGAAGAACCGGACGGGATGTTTGTGCGCTGCCAGGCCGGCTTTGGCGCAGGCGTCACGCAGCGTGGCGGGCCCCGGCACCCGGGCGGGATCCTCGGCGACCACCACGGCACCCAGCAGTCGGCCGTCGGTGGGGTGCGGCAGGCCGATGACCGCGATGTCGCGGACGTCCGGGTGGTCCTTCAGGACTCGTTCCACCTCGCCCGGGCCCACCGCCTTGCCGTCGATCCGGATCAACTCGGCGGCGCGGCCGGTCATCGTCAGCACGCCGTCGGCCTCGTCGAGCACGGCCAGGTCGCCGGTGCGGTACCAGCCGTCGGCGAGCATCTCGGCCGTGGCCGCCGGGTCGTCGGCGTACCCGTCGAACAGCAGCGGGCCGCGTACGCACATCTCGCCGTCCGGGTCGAGCGCGACGTACTGCAGCGGGCCGGGGATCCCGCAGGCGCCCGGGTGGGCGAACAGGTCCGGGCCGGACAGCGCGGTGAGCGGGCCGGTCTCCGGCGTGTCGAGCACCACCCGTACGGTCGCGTTCGGCGCGATCCGGGCGATCTCCGCGAACACGGCGGTCTCGGTGGGTTCGGTGTCGGCGAACCGCAGTGTGGCCAGGGCCTCATCGTCGGCGGGCCGCTCGGGCGCGGTCTCGGCCAGCGCGCGCCACACGGCGGGCGCGGCGGTGAGCCGGGTCGCGGCGTGTTCACGCACCGCGGCGCGCAGCGCGGTCGGATCGCCGCCGGGCACCAGGACCAGGGTGTCCCGGGCGTGCCACTGGGCGAGTGCGAGTGTCCAGGTCCGGGCGTCGTCGAGGTCGGCCGCGAGCACGTGCGCCCCGCGCGACTCGGCGAGCGCGCCCGGGTGCGAGCGCAGCACCAGGACGCGGTGCGACAGCAGCGCGCCGCGGCGTCCGGCCGGCGCGATCAGGCACGGGTCGGTCTCGGCGGGCTCGATGTCCGACGGCTCCGGGAGGTCCTCGGGGTCCTCGTCGTCGAGGTCGGCGATCAGCGCGTCGGCCATCGCGGCCGAGTCCAGGACCAGGGCGGGCGCGTACGCGTCCGGGTGGGCGGGGTCGGCGGGTACGAGCACCGCGCCCAGTCGGGCGAGCGCCGCGAACAGCGGTACGGCCGCGATGCCCGGTCCGGTCGATACCGGCCCGCAGCCGACCCGGTCGCCGGCCTCGACGCCGAGCGCGAGCAGGCGGCGCAGTCCGAGTTCCGCCGCCGCGTCGACTTCGGCGAAGCTCAGCGAGCGTTCGCCGAGCACGATCGCGACCCGGTCCGCGGCGGCACGGGCCGCGTTGGCGAAGACCTCCCCGACGACCAGACCGGTCATGGGCCCAACCCCTGTCGCTCGACGCGCGATGTGTTCGCCGTATCGGCCTCCGCGACGCGCGCGCAAGATCGTACGAAGACCTGACGGACGTACGGTAGGGATTCCGTCGTCCGCTGGGAAGAGAGGTTGGCGATCATGCTCCGGATCGACTGTGCCTCAGCTCGCTGACGCATAGCGAACGGCCTGTACGGAATCTGATTGGTCGTCAGGTCGACGTGGCGAACCCTGGGTTGGTTCCCGAAAATGGGCTCCCGCCTCGTACGATGCGCGGTGGATGCCGGCGGAGGACGCGATTCCGGGGCGGCTCGGCGGTCCGACTCGATACGGTATGAAGCGTGAGGTGGCTCACAGTGACAGTCGGATCGATGACGGAACGTCGCCAATGCGAAGCCCGCTGTGATTCAGTTTCTCTGGTAAACGGACGATATCTGTTCAGAAGACACCGGCGTCGACCCCTGGGGGAGACCCATGACAGCCGAGACGGAGACCCACGTCCGGTTGGCGACTTTGCGCCTTTTGAACCGCGTCGTCGCCGACCTGAACGCCACGCGCGACCTCAAGGACACCCTCCAAGCCGTCGTCGACGGAGTGGTTTCGGGCCTCGGGTTCGGGGTCGCTGCGGTCAATCTCGTCCGCGCCGACGGCGACCTGGAGGTCGCGGCGGTGGCCGGCAACGACGAATTGCGCAAGGCGATGGCCGGCCAGATCGGCTCGCGCGAGGGTTGGGATCGCATTCTGGCCGCCGCCGAGCCGTGGGGTCCGCTGCGCTTCCTCGGGCACCGCTCGGGGCTGGCCGACGTGGGGGACGTCCCGAGTTGGATACCCGACCTGCCGATCGGCGATCACCCCGAGGCCTGGCATCCGCGAGACGCGTTGCTCGCGCCGCTGCACACGCCCGAGGGCGACCTGGTCGGCGTGTTGTCGGTGGACCTGCCGGTGGACGGCCTGCGGCCCGCGCCGTGGCGGCGCGAGGTGCTCGGCATGTTCGCCGCGCAGGCGGCGATCGCGGTGGACAACGCGCGGCTGCGCAGCGACATGCAGCGCGCGGTGGCCCGACTGGAGCGCGAGCAGTTGGCGCTGCGGGCCAGTGAGGAGAGCTTTCGGCAGGCCTTCGAGTACGCGCCCAGCGGCATGGTGATGACCGGGGTGCGCGGGCACGAGCAGGGCCAACTGCTGCGCGCCAACGACGCGTTGTGTCGGATGCTGGGCTACCCGGCGCCGGTGCTCAAGCGGCTCGGGCTCGGCGCCCTGGCGCATCCGGAGGACCGCCCGCTGCTCGGCGGACACCTGGGGGGCACGGTCCCGGTGGCGGGTTGTACCGAGCTGCGTCTGGCACGCAGCGACGGTACGTACCGCTGGGTCTCGTTGCGGACCTCGCAGGTCGCGGACGGACTCGGCGACCTGCGGTTCGGGTTGACCCACGTGGAGGACATCGAGGACCGCAAGCAGCGCGAACAGGCGCTCGTGCACGAGGCCAGCCACGACCCGCTCACCGGGCTGCCGAACGGGCGCGAGTTGCGC
This sequence comes from Embleya sp. NPDC050154, assembly GCF_044460165.1. Taxonomy (NCBI): domain Bacteria; kingdom Bacillati; phylum Actinomycetota; class Actinomycetes; order Kitasatosporales; family Streptomycetaceae; genus Embleya; species Embleya sp. NPDC050154. The sequence goes on along the minus strand of NZ_JBITJP010000008.1, from coordinate 140,906 downwards.
GCCAGGCTGGCCGCGCGGTTCGGCCTCGACCCCGGGATGCCCGCCGCCGACCCGGACGAGGCGGTCGCGGCGGTCGGCTCGGTCGGCGAGGTGCGCGAGCCGTACGCGGACGAGTGGGCGGTGCCCGCCGGCGCGATCCTGAGCGTTCCGGAGGGCGCGGTGGTGGTCGTGGACGAACCGCCCGCCGCCGAGCGCCGGGGCGTCGCGCTGCTGTTCTGCGACCTGGACGGGTTCAAGCACATCAACGACAATTTCGGCCACCACATCGGCGACGTGGTGCTCAAGGCGGTCGCCGAGCGGCTCACCGCCGCCGTGCGCGAGGGCGACACGGTGGCCCGGCTCGGCGGCGACGAGTTCGTGGTTCTCGCGGACGGAATCGGGCGCGAGGAGGCCGAGGAGATGGCGGTGCGGCTGCGTCGCGCGCTGTCCGTGCCGATCCCGGCCGAGGGCCTGGCGGTGCCGCTGGAGGGTGCGAGCTTCGGGATCGGCTGGGCGGAGGAGGCCGCCGAGCCCGAGGATCTGCTGCGGATCGCGGACGAGCACATGTACGCGAACAAGCGCCGTCGCGACCGGGCCCAGCGCCGGGCGGGCTAGGCCCAGGGTCGCCGCGGGCACCGTGCGGGCCGGCTCGGCTCGGGTGGGCGGCGGTCGGCGGTCCGGCCCTGGCGCGGGCCACCGCCATGGCGGTGGACGTATTGGGCGTCACCGGTGAATTCGGTCACCGAATCGATGGGTGGCTCGGGTCGGGTGACACGGGCGTGAACGGACCGGAAACGGGTCTGCGACCGGTCGCCATACGCATCAGTAGGGCCTTTTCGTGACAGTCCCGTCACTCGGACAACGCCACTTGTCCCGCCCATCGCCCGTTAGTGTGATGCCTGGTATTGACAAAGCTTGGCCTGGCGAACGTAGGGAGGACTACCCGATGACGGCGGGTACCAACGGTGAACCTGAAGACCCGTACGGGTACCTCTATCGGCCGGCGCCGGGTGAGGAAGCAGCCGAGGGGACAGGGACAACCGGTGCGTACGGTTCTTCCGCCAATCGGATGATGCCGCAATACGTGCAGGTCGGGCAGATGAGCTACCCGCCGCCCGCACACACGCAGCCCCAGGCGGCGATCCCGGCGCAGCACGAACACGGCGGCGCGCAGCCCCCGCCGCAGTCCCCGCCGCCGCGCGGCGGCAGTGGGGGCGGCGGACGCGGCGCGGTGATCGGCGCGGCGGTGGCGATCGTGCTCGTGGTCGCGGTGGTCGCGGCCGTGCTGATGACCCGCGGCGACGACAAGGACGACAAGGCGAAGTCGCCGACCACGCCCAGCGGCGGCCAGAGCAGTGCGGCCCCGTCGCAGACCGCGTCGCCCTCCAGCGCGCCGTCGACGGCACCCGGCGGCAAGTTCGCCGTGCTGGAGGCGGAGGAGGCTTCGCCCGGCGGTGGCGCGGTCCAGGTTCCCGGCGTGGCCAACTCCTCGGGCAAGGGCATGCTGGACATGTCGGCCTCGGGGTCGAGCATCACCTGGAAGGTGGAGGTGCCCAAGAAGGGCACGTACTACCTGGCCGTGAAGTTCCTCAACGCGGGCTCCAAGGAACAGAATCTGTCGATCCTGGTGAACGGCAAGGACACCACGAACAAGGTGAAGCTCAAGAACTACGGCACGTCGACCAGCGTCACCGGCACCTGGAACATGGTGCAGCTCAACGAGGGCTCGAACGACGTCTCCCTCGCGTGCGCGCCCGCGGACAGTTGCAAGGCGGCGCTGGACCAGGTCTGGTTCGAGAACCAGCAGCCGAACCTCAAGTAGCGGGCGAAACGCCGACCCGGTCGCCGGCCCGCAGGCCCAGCAGCCGGGCCGCGTCGCCGCCGTTGACCGAGATCGCCAGCAGTTCGGCGGAGTCCTGGTAGCCGACGAGTTCCCCCGAGGGCACATCGCCGAAAGTGCTCCGCAACGGGACCCGGTACGTGTGCCCGCCCACCTCGATCCGCAGCGCGTCGGCGCCGGCGAAGTCGGAGACCGCGTACGCGAGTTGCACATTGCCGAAGTGGTCCACCGCGAGCACCTCGCCGGGCATCGGCTCGGGCAGCCGGACCGGGTCGGTCACGACCGGGCCCACCTCGGCGACCGGCGTGCCCAGCGCGAGGTGGGCGGCCACCGGCGCGAACACATCGCGACCGTGGAAGGTGCGGGAGACCTTCGCCAGGGTGAGCGCGGGATCGGCGATCTCGCGGATCTCCCGCACACCGCCCAGCTCGCGCGCGGCCCACAGGAGCAGGCCGTTGTCCGGTCCCACCAGCAGGTGCCCGCCGGCGCGCAGCACGATCGCCCGGCGGGCGGTGCCCACGCCGGGGTCGACCACCGCGATGTGCACGGTGCCCGCCGGGAACCACGGCAGGGTCTGCGCCAGCACGAGCGCGCCGCGCCGCACGTCGCCGGGCGGCACCAGGTGGCTCACGTCCACGACGGGTACGTCCGGCGCGATGCCGGCGATCACGCCGTGGCAGGCGGCCACGAAGCCGTCGGCGAGCCCGTAGTCGGTGGTGAAGGTGATCCGGCGGGGGATGGCCATCCCCGGAATCTATCGAGCGGCGGCGGGGTTCTGCCCGAGCACGTCGGCGAGTTCGGCCAGGATCCGGCGCTTGGGCCGGGCGCCGACGAACTGCCGCACCGGTTCGCCGCCGCTGAAGACCATGAAGGTCGGCATGGACAACACTCCGTAGCGGGCCGCGGTGCCCGGGTTGCGGTCGACGTCGAGCTTGGCCACGGCCAGGCCCGGTTCCTCGATCGCGATCTCCTCCAGCACCGGGGCCATCTGCCGGCACGGGCCGCACCAGTCGGCGGTGAACTCGACCAGGGTCGGGCGGTCGGCGCCCAGTACGGCGGTGTCGAAGTCGGCGTCGGTGGCGTCGTGCACGTTCGTGGTCATCAGGACTCCTTGGTGAGCGGGCCGGCGGTCAGCGCGCAGCGGGGCTCCGGCGGGTCGGGCAGGCCGGCGGCGGCCGAGGCGGCCGGCGTCGGTGCCCGGTCGGCATACCGGCTCGCGGCATACGGGTTCGTGGCGTCGTCCATCGCGCCGTGCGCGCGCTCGGTCTGGTCGAGTTGGGCGGCCAGATGGGCCCGGATGCCCCGCATGCGGTCGATGCACGCGTCGAGTTCGGCGAGTTTGCGGCGGTAGACCGCCACCGACGCGGGGCACTCGTCGCCCGCGTCGTGCCCGGCGCGCAGGCACTCGACGAACGGACGGGTCTCCTCCAGGTCGAAGCCGATGCGCAGGAGCGCGCGGATCTCGCGCACCAGTCGGGCGTCGTCCTCGTCGTAGTCGCGGTACCCGCTGCTGTTGCGCCGAGCCGACAGCAGGCCGCGTTGCTCGTAGTAGCGCAGGGTTCGGGTGCTGGTCCCCGCGCGCTCCGCCAGTTCTCCGATGCGCATGTCCGAAACGGTAGACCTTGACGTGGACGTCAAGGCCAGGGGTGTTCGGCGCCGGCCGGGCCGGGAACGACGGACGCCGGGCCGGCGTCGGGGCCGGCCCGGCGTGTGCCGGGGGATCGGTCAGCTCGGGCTGGGGCCCGTGGGGTGGGTGTCGGGGGCGGTCTGGCGGTGCACCGGGACGCGGCCCATGGGCTGGCCGGGCGGCACGTCGCGGGCGAGCTGGGGGATGTCGAGCGTTATCGGCTTGCCCGGGACCAGCAGGTGCTTCTCGCCGTGGTGCAGTATCGCCAGTTCGTCGCCCTCGCGCAGCGTGTACGTGGTGTGATCGTGGGTGGTCTCCACCCGCAGCCGGGCGCCGCGCACCGACAGGGAGAAGGCCAGGCCGGTCAGGCCGACCGGGAGGCGCGGCTTGAAGGACATGCACTCGCCGTGGTCGCGCAGCCCGCCGAAGCCCGCCACCAGCGCCGTGCAGGTGCCCGCCAGGGAAGCCATGTGCAGGCCGTCCTTGGTGTTCTTGGCCAGGTCGTGCAGGTCCATCAGGGCGGCTTCGGCGGTGTAGTCCAGAGCCAGTTCGAGATGGCCGACCTCGGCCGCCATGACCGCCTGGGTGCAGGCCGACAGGGACGAGTCGCGCACGGTCAGCGCCTCGTAGTAGTCGAAGTTGCGGCGCTTCTGCTCGTCGGTGAACGCGTCGCCGCGCACCTGCATCGCCAGCACCAGGTCGGCCTGCTTGACCACCTGCTTGCGGTAGATGTCGAAGTACGGGTAGTGCAGCATCAGCGGATAGTGGTCGGGCGGGGTGTTCTCGAAGTCCCAGATCCGGTGCTTGGTGAACCCGTCGGCCTGCGGGTGCACACCCAGGTCCTCGTCGTAGGGGATGTACATCGCGTGCGCCGCGTCGCGCCAGCTCGCGGTCTCCTCGGTGTTCACCCCCAGCGCGCGGGCCTCGTGCGGGTGGCGCGCGACCGCGTCGGCCGCGGCGAGCAGGTTGGACTGCGCCATCAGGTTCGTGAACACGTTGTTGTCGGCGAGCGCGCTGTACTCGTCCGGGCCGGTCACCCCGTTGATCCGGAACAGGCCGGCCGCGTCGTGGTGGCCGAGCGAGCGCCACATGCGCGCCGTCTCGACCAGGATCTCCAGGCCGAAGTCGCGCTCGAAATCCCGGTCTCCGGTGGCGCGCACGTAGCGCGCGACGGCGACCGCGATGTCCGCGCCGATGTGGAACGCGGCGGTGCCCGCGGGCCAGTAGCCGGAGCATTCCTCGCCGCGGATGGTCCGCCACGGGAACAGCGCGCCCTTGAGCCCCAGTTGCGCCGCGCGCTCGCGGGCCAGCGGCAGCGTCGAGTGCCGCCAGCGCAGCGCCTGGGCGACCGCGTGCGGCAGCCCGTAGGTGAGCACCGGCAGGACGAACACCTCGGTGTCCCAGAAGCAGTGCCCGTCGTACCCGGGCCCGGTCAGTCCCTTCGCCGGGATCGCCCGCTCCTCGGCCCGGGCGCCGGCCTGGAGCACGTGGAACATCGCGAACCGCACGGCCTGTTGCAGCTCGACGTCGCCCTCGACCTCGATGTCCGAGTTGTCCCAGAATCGCTTGAGCCAGCCGCGCTGCTCGTCGACCAGACCGTGCCACCCGGTGTATCGCGCGGCGGTCAGCGCGGCGGCGACCTGGTCGCGCAGCGCGGGCAGCGAGCGGGTGGAGGACCAGCCGTACGCGATGTACTTGACGATCCGCAGCTTCTGTCCGCGGTCGAGCACCGTGGTCACGCTGAACCGGGCCAGGTCGGCGGAGCTCTCGGTCTCCACGTACATGCTCTCGGGACCGTCGATCTCGTGGTCCATGCCGACCGCGACCCGCAGGCCGCTGTGTTCGGTGCGGTGTACCAGGATCGCCTTGCTGCCGTTGTGCGTGTGCTCCTCGGGGCGCAGCGGTGCCTCCAGCACGGCGGCCGCGCGCGGATCGGCGTTGGGCAGCGGCAGTTCCTCGTTGGTGACCAGCTCCGACTGGAGCACGATCCGGGCCGGGCCGTCTATCGGCTCGATCTCGTACTCGATCGCGGCGATCGAGCGCTGGGTGAGCGAGACCAGCCGCTTGGAGGTGACCCGGACGGTGCGGCCGGCCGGCGAGGTCCACAACGCGCGGCGGTGCAGGACGCCTTCGCGGAAGTCGATCGAGCGCTCGTGGTCCTGGGTCTGGCCGTAGCGCAGGTCGAACGGCTCGTCGTCGACCAGGAGTCGGATGATCTTGCCGTTGGTGATGTTGATGACGCTCTGGCCGGATTCGGGGTAGCCGTACCCGGCCTCCGCGTAGGGCAGTGGGCGCAGTTCGAAGACACCGTTGAGGTAGGTGCCGGGCAGGCCGTGCGGCTCGCCCTCGTCGAGGTTGGCGCGCAGCCCGATGTGGCCGTTGGAGAGGGCGAACACCGACTCGGACTGGGGCAGGTGGTCCAGGTCGAGGGTCTGTTCGGTGATCCCCCACGGCTCGATCGTGTAGGGGTGTCCGGTCGTCATGCCGTGCCTTCCGCCGTGGTCCGCGTGCTCGACGGGTCGCCGGTCGCGCCGTCGAGCAGTTCGTCGAGATCCGATACGACCACGTCCGCGCCGTGCCTGCGCAGTTCCTCGGCCTGACCGACCCGGTCCACGCCGATCACGTGGCCGAAGTCGCCCGCCCGACCGGCCGCGACGCCGGCCAACGCGTCCTCGAACACGGCCGCGTGCGCCGGGTCCGTGCCCAGGGCCCGGGCGCCTGCCAGGAAGGTGTCCGGCGCGGGCTTGCCTTTCAGGTGGTCGCGTTTGGCCACCACGCCGTCCACGATCGCGTCGAACAGGTCGTGGATGTCGGCCGCGCGCAGCACGTCCTCACAGTTCGCGCTGGAGGACACCACGGCGCACGGGAGTCCCGCCGCGCGCGCGGCGTGCACGTAGCGCACCGAGCCGGGGTAGACCTCGACGCCCCGGTCGTGGATCAGCCGCAGCACCAGATCGTTCTTGGCGTTGCTCAGCCCGTGCAGGGTGAACGACCCGGGCGGATCGCCCTCGTCGCCCTCGGGCAGTTCGATGCCGCGCGACTCCAGGAAGGAACGGGTGCCGTCCAGCCGCGGCTTGCCGTCCACGAACGTGTCGTAGTCCCGTCTGGGGTCGAACGGGGTGAAGCCGGCGCCTTCGCGTTCGCGCAGGAAGTGGTCGAACATCTCCTTCCAGGCGACGCCGTGCACCTTGGCGGTCTGGGTCAAGACCCCGTCGAGGTCGAAGAGAAGCGCGTGGATGGTGTTCGGCAGCCCCAACATGGCGGATCTCCTGCCCCCGATGTGGGGTGGTTATCCGTGCGGTGATCTTTTCGGATGACACCCGGGACGAGATGGCGTGTCACGTGTGGTGCTTGAGCACGTTTTGACCGAAATGATGTTGAATTCCACACGTGGCACGCGTGGGGCGGCTACCGGACCACATGGCCCGCATTGACCAGAAGCATCTGGCCGGTGATGGCCTTGGCGCGGTCCGACAGGAAGAAGACGACGGCCTCGGCCACGTCGGCGTCGGTGGCCATTTCGGGCAGGGCCATCGGCGCCACCAGTCCGGCGAGGACGTCGGCGGCCGGGACACCCGACGCCTGCGCCCGGTAGTTCACGAAGTTCTCCACCGGCGGTCCCCACATCCAGCCCGGGGCCACCGAGTTGACCCGGATCCGGTACGGACCGAGTTCGTGGGCGAGAGCGTACGTGGCCGAGGTGAGCCCGCCCTTGGACGCGGCGTACGCCATCTGCGGGGCCTGCGGTGGTGGGACCAGTTGGGACTGGGTGGCGATGAAGACCACCGCGCCGCCGGCGGCCTTGAGCGCGGGCAGCGCGGCCTTGGTCATCGCCAGGCTGCCGACCAGGTTGACCTCGACCACGTGGCGCAACTCGGCGAAGTCGGTCGCCTCCAGACCGCCGAACACGGTGTCCAGGGCGGCGCAGTTGACCAATCCGTCCACCGCGCCGAACCGCCGCACCGCGAGCTCGACCAGCGCGTGACAGGTCTCGTGCTCGGTGATGTCGGTCACCGCCCACGCGACCCGCTCGCCGGTGGGGTCGACCTCCTCGGCGGTCTTGACCAGGTTGGCCTCGGTGCGCGAGCCGAGCACCACGTTGGCGCCGTCCCGCGCGGCGGCCAGGGCCACCCGGCGGCCCAGTCCCGGCCCCACGCCCGAGACGATCACCGTTTTGCCGTCCAGGATCATCCGGAGCTCCGCCCACTCGACCCGGCCGAGCCGGACGGCTTGGCTGATGCTTCGTCAGATTACGTTCGGTGCAAGGGCCTTGGCCAGACCCGGGCGGCGGGGCGGGCAAACGGGGCCGGGGCGTGTCCCGGATCGCGCATCCGGACGAAACCACCCGGCTCCGCCCATTGCAATGTCCGACCGATGACCCTATTTTCGCTATCCGCCGGCTGACACGTGTCGAATCGCAGGGTGCATTCCGTCCGATTCACCCCTCCGTACACGTTGTTCGACCCGAATTTCACCCGCCGCCCGGTTGGGTCGATAACGGGTTCCGCGCGGTCGGTTCCGCTTCACGCACGAGACCCGAGGTGTCGAACCCGCGTGGTTCGACGCTCCTCGGCGTGCAGACCTTCTTGCCTACGGAGGACGAGAATGGCCATGTTCGGCAGGAAACACGTGTTCACCCTCGCGGCTGGCGCCACCGCCGCCGCACTGCTCGCGGCGAGCGCGCCCGTCGCCGCGGCGAGCGACGACGCGCGAGGCACCCAGGCGCCGCGCAAGCTCAGCATCCTGATGGGCAACGACGACGGACATCAGGGCCCGTTCATCCGCGCCCTCCAGCGGGCGCTCAAGGCGGCCGGGCACGACGCGGTGATCGTCGCGCCCGCCACCGACCAGTCCGGCAAGGGCACCGGCATCAACGCGACGCCCGGTTCGATCGTCAAGGCGGGTGAGGTCGAGCCCGGCATCTGGTCGGTCGAGGGCACCCCCGCCGACGCGATCTCCTTCGCGCTGGCGAACGTGTACCGGGACCGCAAGCCCGACCTGGTGGTCACCGGCGTCAACCCGGGCCAGAACATCGGCGTGACCACCAACCACTCGGGCACCGTCGGCGCCTCGATCACGGCCGCGGAGAAGGGCATCCCGGCGGTGGCGTTCAGCGCCGAGTACAGCACCGCCGATCCGCGCAACCCGTTCCCGCAGATGGCGCAGGCGATCACGTTCGCGACCCGGCTGGTGGACCGGCTCGCGGCCACGACCAAGCGGAACGGGCCGGTGCTGCCCGCGCACACCACGCTCAACGTGAACTATCCGGCGAAGCCGACCGGCCGGGTGGAGATGACGAACGTGGGCGAGGCCGACGCGTTGTCCGTGAGCTACGTCAAGGACCCGTCCTGCGACACGTGCTACAAGCTGAACCTGGGCCTGGCGCCCGGCGCGACCGAGCCGGTGCGCAACGCGGACACCACCGCGCTCGGCAGGGGGTCGGTGTCGATCTCGATGCTGGACGCGGACTGGACGGTGCCGGGCTGGCAGTGGGGACAGCAGACGCGCGTGTTGGACGCGGTCGGCGTGCAACTGCGCCTGTCCGGCCTGAAGGCGTGAGGTCGCGCTGATCCCGGTGGGTGGGGTCGGCTCCGGGCGACCCCACCCCCGTACGGCCGGCGCCGATCGGGCGCCGGCCCGGGGTTTCACGTGGAACCCGGGGGCTACTGGCCGCCGGAGGCGTCGTACTCGGTGAGCAGGGCCACCAGTTCGTCGTGGGTGATCCCGTCCGGGAGCGGCGTGGGAGTGTGTCGCAGCGGCGGGTCCCAGCCGGACTCGGTGCGCCGGCGGACCACCTTCGCGGGTACGCCCGCGACCACACTGTGGTCGGGGACGGTGCCGCGGACCACGGAGCCCGCGGCGACCACCACGTTCCGGCCGAGCTTGGCGCCGGGCAGGATGATCGCGCCCGCGCCGATCCAGCTTCCCGGGCCGATCTCCACGGTGTCGTTGATCGGCCACTGGGTGCCGATCGGCCGATCCGGGTCGGCGTAGCTGTGGTTCTGGTCGGTGATGTAGATGTACGGCCCGGTCCACACATCGTCGGCGATGGTGATCGAGCGGTGTCCGACGATGTGGCTGCCGCGACCGATCGTGCACCGGTCGCCGATGGTCACCACCGCCGCCGTGCCCAGGTCGTGCCCCGGGGCCAGCCCGGCGGACAGCGTGACGTGCTCGCCGATGATGCAGCCCGCGCCCACCGTGATCCACTGCTCGCCGAACACCGAGCCGACCGGGAAGGCGAGCTTGCTGCGCGCGCCCAACCGTCGGAAGCGGTACGGGCCGGGCTGCTCCGCGGTGATCGAGGCCGCGCGTTGCAGCGCGCGCCAGCCTCGGTGCGCGGCGCGCGACACGGCGCCCCGGGCGTGCCCGCGCAGGGCTTGCGACAGCGACATGGAGATCACGTTACCGACGCGTGCGCGGACGTCGGCCGGGCGTGGGACGAACGTCACGCCGGGCCCATCAAGGCCGCTCGGGGGTTGGCTTCCGACGGCTTCTGTAACAGTGTTACCGACGCCGGTGGCCGTGTCGCCGGCAAACCGCGCCGGTGCTTCCCGGCGTCGGGTGGGCGAACCAGTCAGGGAGTGGACATGCGCGCCGTCGTCATCAACGGAACCCGGGACGTGAGTGTGGAGACGGTCCCGGATCCGGTGCTCACCGGTCCGGACGGGGCCGTCGTGCGGGTCGAGGCGAGCGCGGTGTGCGGCTCGGACCTGCACTTCTACGAGGGCGAGTTCCCAGCCGCCGGGCTGCGGCCGGGACACGAGGTGGTGGGCACGGTGATCGAGACCGGCGCCGACGTGAGCCGGATCGCGGTGGGCGATCGGGTCCTGGTCTCGCCGGTGCTGGGCTGCGGACGGTGCGCGGGCTGTGCGGTGGGCAACCCGATCGACTGCGTCGGCGGGGGAGTGCGGGTGCTCGGTGGTGACCTCGGTCTGCCCGGCGGACACGCCGAGGCGGTGGCGATCCCGGCCGCCGACGCGTGGTTGTTGCCGGTGCCGCGGGATCTCGCCGCAGACCACGCGGTGCTGCTCACCGACGCGCTGCCGACCGGCTGGACGGCGGCGACCCGGGCCGACATCACGCCGGGGGCGACGGTGTTGGTGATCGGGCTCGGGCCGGTCGGGCTGTACGCCCTCCAAGCCGCGCAGGTGCTCGGCGCGGGACGGATCCTGGCCGCGGACCGGGTGCCCGAGCGGCTGGCGATGGCCGAGCGGCTGGGCGCGGAGCCGATCGACGGGACCCGGGGCGACCTGGTCGAGCAGGTGATGGCGGCGACCGGCGGGCGGGGTGCGGATGCGGTGATCGAGGCGGTCGGTCAGGACGCGACGCTGGCCGCCGCGATCTCCTCGGTGCGTACCTCGCGCACGGTCTCGGTGGTCGGCGTGGACGCCAACTTCGCGTTCCCGCTCGCGGTTCCGCTGCTGATCATCCGCAACGTCACGCTGCGCTTCAGTACGGCGCCGGTCGCCGCCACCTGGCCCACGCTGATCCCGCTGATCCGGCACGGGCGGCTGGTGCCGGTGGACGTGTTCACCCACCGGCTGCCGCTGACCGAGGCGGCGAGTGGATATCGCACCTTCGCCGACCGCACGGACGGCTGCCTCAAGGTGTTGTTCGACCCGACCCGCTGACGTGCGCCCCCGGCCTCGCCGGTGGGCCGGGTGGGGAGCCCCGGTCCGCCGGAGAGGGTGCCTTCGTGCCCCCGATGGGTGTACCGCCGACGTGCCCACCGCGAAGTAGTGTCCTATTTACCCCACTATGAGAGCCGGATATGGCGACCTGCGCAGGGAGTGGACGGATGAGCGGCGGCGGAATGGACGTTCCCGGTGGACTCGACGGCCTGCTGGGCGGGCTCCTCGGTGGACGGGGCGGCAGCGGCCACCAGGGACTCGTACGGGTCGTGTTGGGCATGCTGACCAAGCAGGGCGACTCGGGCGGCCTCGGCGCGCTGATGCAGCGCCTTCAGGCCGGCGGCCTGGGCGACCAGGCCAAGTCCTGGGTGGAGACCGGACGCAACCAGCCGGTGAGCGGCAAGGAGATCACCGACGCGCTCGGCGAGGACGAGATGGTCCGGCTGGCCGGCGAGGCGGGGATGACCAAGGAGGAGACCGCGGCGGCGCTCGCCGCGACGTTGCCCGGGGTGGTGGACGCGGTGACGCCGGAGGGCGAGTTGCCGGCCGCCGAGCAGATCGACGCGTTGATCGATCCGACGGCTGCCGCGGCGGGTTCGGGGTCGGTGCCTCCGGCTCCGGCGCGGGGCTCGGCTTCGGCACCGGTGTCGGTCTCGGGTGAGACCGCCGGCTCCGAAGACGAGTCGGCGGGAGAGCCGGAGTCGGGGGACGGGCCCGGGGTGGAGAGCGAGTCCGAGGCGGAGGCCGCGTCGAAGTCGGATGCCGAGCCCGGGTCGGCCGAGGCCGGGACCGCGTCGGATGCCGAGGTGGATGCCGCACCCGACGCCGAGTCGGAGTCGGGTGCGGAGTCCGGCTCAGGCTCCGGGGCGGGCTCCGGGGCAGGCGAGGAGCCCGGCTCGGGCGCCGAGCCCGGGTCGGCGGTCAAGCCCGAGAAGCCGGTGTGAACTCGCAGTCCATGTGTTTGATGCCGTTGATGAAGCTGGAGCGCAACCGCAGCGGCTCGCCGACCACTCGGATGTCCGGCAGCCGGGTCAGCAACTCCCGGAACAGCAGCGTGATCTCCCGGCGGGCCAGGTGCGCGCCCAGGCAGAAGTGCGGCCCGCGGGCGCCGAAGCCGACGTGCGGATTCGGGTCGCGGGTGACGTCGAACCGACCCGGGTCGGCGAACACGGCCTCGTCGCGGTTCGCCGACCAGTAGTACAGCAGCAACTTGTCGCCGTCGCGCACCCGTTTGCCGTTGAGTTCGGTGTCCCTGGTGGCCGTTCGCCGCATCCACACCACGGGCGAGGCGAGCCGGACGATCTCCTCCACGGCGGTCGGCGCGCACCGCTCGAAGTCGCTCAGCCAGAGCCGTTGTTGGTCCGGATTCCGGGTCAGCAGCCACAACCCGTGCGAGATCGCGTTGCGGGTGGTCTCGTTGCCGGCGGTGAGCAACAGGATGAAGAAGGAGGCGAGTTCGTCCCCGGTCAGACTCTCCCCGTCGATCTCCGCGTTCACCAGCGCCGAGGTGACGTCCTCGGTGGGTGTGCCGCGCCGGAACTCGGCCAGGTCCTTCATCAGTTCGGCGAGTTGGGCGCCCGCGGTGAGCAGCGCCTCGATGTGGCCGCCGCCCTCCTGTGGGACGTACTCCGGGTCCGCGACGCCCAGGATCACGTTGGAGCGGTCGAAGACGAACCGGTGGTCCCGCTCCGGCACGCCCATCATGTCGCAGATGACCCGCAGCGGCAGTCGGGCCGCGACGTCGGTGACGAAGTCGCACGAGCCGCGTTCGGCCACCTCGTCGACGATGGTGCGGGCGGTGCGGTCCACGTCGTCCGCGAACTTCTTGATCATCCTGGGCGTGAACGTGCGCGCGACGATCCGGCGCAGTCGCTGGTGCCGGGGATCGTCCATCTCGATCATCGATCCGAAGAACTCGCCGAACCCCGGTGGGAAGTCGGGGATGTGGGTCGCGCCGCGGCTCGAGCAGAAGTCCTCCGGGCGGCGGGTCGCCTCCGCGACGTCCGCGTGTCGGGTCAGTGCCCAGAAGCCGGGGCCGGGCTCCAGCGGGCTCTCCGGTTCCGGGTAGTACGGCATCGGCCACGAGTCGCGCAGCCGCGCGAAGCCCGCCTCGCGGTCCGCCAACGGGCCCGACCAGAAGTCCAGATCGGCGAGCGGGACCTCGGTGGGCCAGGTCCTGGGGTTGGGGTCGGTCGTGCTCGGTCCAGCCGCCTCGGCTGCCATGCCGTCACTCCGATCACGCGTTGTTACTCGCGGGTTCGGATATCAGTGCAGCACACATGCGTCCGCCGATCCAGGGCTCTCAGGTGGTGATCGCGCCGCCGTTCACCTGGATCGTCTGGCCGGTGATCCACGCGGCCTCGTCCGAGGCGAGGAAGACGCAGGCCGCGCCCGCGTCCTCGGGGGTGCCCAGCCGGCCCACCGGGATGTGTGCGGCCTGGTCGGCGGTGTGCGCGAGTTCGCGGCCGCTGGGGCGGGGGTCCATCAGGCCCAGCGCGATGGTGTTGGCGGTGACGCCGTCGCGCGCGCTCTCCATCGCGAGGTGACGCATGAACGCGATGGCGCCGCCCTTCGCGGCCCCGTACAGCGAGATGCCGAATTTCTGCCCGCTCACGCCGGCGGCGGAGGCGATGGTGATCACCCGGCCGAAGCGGCGTGCGCACATCCCGTCCAGTACCGCCTTGGTGCAGGCCATCACGCCGAACAGGTTGACGTCGGCGAAGCGTTGCCAGTCCTCGGGCACGCTTCGGCGGAACACGGTCGGGCGGAAGCCCTCGGCGCCGCCGTTGCCCGCGTTGTTGACCAGGATGTCGATCGGCGCGACCGCCCGCTCGAAGGCCCGCACGGCGGCGAGCGCGGCCCGGGCGTCGGTCACGTCGAACACCGCGGCGAAGGCGCGACCGTCGGCGGCCCGGATCGTCTCCGCGGTGTGCTCGGCGCGCTCGGCGTCCAGGTCGTTCACCGCGACGATCGCACCCTGTGCGGCGAGCAGACGGGCGATGCCCGCGCCGACGCCTTGGCCCGCGCCGGTGACCAGTGCCGTCCTGCCGTCGAGTGCGAACACGCTGGTCCCCCGGGGTGGTCGATGGGCTCGACGGCGGCGGGTGCTCGCGGCGTCGATCTTGCCGCGCGCAGCCAACCACCGGCCCCTACACGTGTCAATGCTGGACTCCATCAATTACCTTCTGTGAGGTCGGGGTGCGCACCTAGACTGTGGAACGCCCGCCTCCGCCATACGAAACCGTATGGCGTTGTTCCCCTCCTGGAGGACTCGTCCAGTGCCCCCGTCAGCCGAGTCGCCCACTCCTCCGGAACGACACGAGTCGCGGCACCACGTCCAGACCGCGCTGGAACGCCTGATCCGGCTCCAGCAGAGCCGCCGCGTGCACGGCGAACTGACCAGTGCCTCGCGCGCGCAGGTCTCCCAGCCCGCGGTGGTGTTGTTGACCCGGTTGCAGGCGGGCGGCGGCGGGCTGGCGATCGGCGACCTGGCCAAACTGGCCCGGATGGACATGTCCTTGGTCAGCCGGGAGCTGCGCAAGCTGGAGGCGGACGAGCTGGTCACCCGTACCACCGACGCGCGCGACGGTCGGATCACCCGGGTCGGGCTCACCCCCAAGGGGCGCGGTGTGGTGCGTCGGCTCCGTCGGGTGCGCGACCGGCACTTCGAGGAGGCGCTGTCCGGCTGGACGGACGAGGATCTCGCCACGCTCGGTACGCTGATGGGCCGCTTCGTCGACGACCTCTCCGCCGTTCGCTTCCGCGAGGCGGACGAGCCCGGCTGAGGTCGGCCGAACCCGACCGAGCCGCGAGCCGACTCCCGGCCGGGCTCGACCGGGCGGACGAGCTCGGTGCACGAGCCCGGGTCGGGCCGTGTCGACCGAGCCGCGAGCCGACTCCCGGAGCGCTTCCCCCACTTCCCCTGCCGCATGTCCCACCGTCCCCATCCGCCCCCTTTGTGCGCGACTCGGCTGGACACGGTCCGCGCGTCCAGCAGACTGTGACGGGAGACCGGGCGGTTGTCTTTCGTCGGGTCGAACTCGCGTGCCCACAAGCGCGCGTGCCGACGTGCGGCGGGTTGGACGAAGAGGGAAGAAGGGGACGCACCGTGGGAGAGCTGCACTGGGCCGGCCACGACCGCGCGGGCGTCGCGTGAGCGTGGTACTTCGCGGCACGGGAGCCGCGCCCGGTTCGGCGGTCGGCCGCCTCGTGCCGGCACGTGTCGCGGGATCGGGCGGCGCGGTCGCCCCCGCCGCGCCGACCGGCATCCTGGAGGCGCTGGACACCGTGGCCCGGCACATGGACGACCTGGCCGGGGCGTTGCGGACCCGAGGGCGGTCGGCGGAGGCCGACATCGTCGAGTTCGCCGCGTTGATCGCGCGCGACCGGGAACTGCGCGACGGCGCTGCCCGACACCTCGCGGCGGGCCTGGCGCCGATCGACGCGCTGGCCGAGGCCGTGCGCGAGTTCGCGGACCTGGTGGCCGGCTTCGACGACGAACTGCTCGCCGAGCGCGCGGTGGACGTGCGCGACGTGGGTCGTCAGGCCGAGGCGCTGCTGCGTGGCGAGGACCCCACGAGCGGGCAACTCCCGGGCGGGGCACCGGCGGTGCTGGTCGGCGCGGAACTGGCCGCGTTGGACCTGCTGCGCGGCGCCCGACCGGCCGCGGCAATCTCCGAGCGTGGCGGGCAGACCGGGCATCTGGCCATCGTGGCTCGCTCGTTGGGGATTCCGCTGGTGCTCGGCATCCCGATCGCGGCGCTGGCCGAGCTCGCCGAGGACCTGATCCTGGTGGACGGTGAGGCGGGCACGGTCGAGGCCAACGCCGGTGCGCGGGTGCGGACGATCCCGGCACAACGGCGGGTGCCCGGGGGCGGTGCCGGCCAGGCGATGACCCGGGACGGGCGGCGGATCCGGGTGCGGGCGAACGTCGCGACCGTTACCGACGCGATCGCGGCGGTCGAGGCGGGCTCCGAGGGGGTGGGCCTGCTGCGTACCGAACTCCCTTTCCTGGCCGAGGAGTCCGGCTGGCCCGACGAGGAGCGGCACGTGGCGATGTTGACGCCGGTGCTGGCCTCGGTGCCGCCGGGGCCGGTGGTGGTGCGCACCCTCGACTTCACCGGCGACAAGCGGCCGCCGTTCCTGCACGACCGGCGGATCACCCTGCCCGGACCGGACGCGCTGACCGCGCAGTTGCGCGGGATCATGCGCGCGGCGGCGGATACCGGTGTCGAGGTCGCGCTGCTGTTGCCGATGGTCGATCACCCGCGGCGGATCAAGCACGTCCGGGGTCTGCTCGCCGACGCGTGCGCGTACCTGGGCTTCGCGCCGCCGCCGCTGGGCGCGATGGTGGAACTGCCGCAGGTGCTCGCCCAAGTGGACGATCTCGCCGAGCACGCCGACTTCCTGGCCCTGGGCACCAACGACCTGACCTCGCGGCTGCTCGGGCTGAGCCGGGACGACCCGCGCCTGACGCCGGCCTCGGCGGCCGATCCGACGGTGCTGGACGCGATCGCGCAGACCATCCGGGCGGGGCACGCGCGCGGTCGCGCGGTCTCGCTGTGCGGGGACGCGGCGGCGGATCCGGCGGTGCTGCCGCATCTGGTCCGGCTCGGTTGCGACGCGGTCTCGGTGGCACCGACCGCGCTGGCGCGGGTGCGGGCGGCGGTGCGGGCGTGCTGACGCACCGACGTGCGGGCCGGCGGGCGGGAGGCGGCCGGTGGTATCCGAGGAGTGGGATCCGATCGTCCACGGACCGAGACGATCGGATGACGCGATGGGGTCGATCGGGGTCGGCTCGGATAATGCGGACATGGGAAAGACATATACGCGGATAGAAGACCGCCTGCGGAAGTTCATCGAGGCGCAGCCGGTCTTCTTCGTGGCGAGCGCGCCACTCGCCGAGGACGGGCACGTGAACGTGTCACCCAAGGGCCGCGCCGGCACGCTCGCCGTGCTCGACGAACGCACCGTGGCCTATCTGGACTTCGGCGGCAGCCATGCGGAGACCATCGCGCACCTGCGGGAGAACGGCCGGATCACGCTGATGTGGTGCGCGTTCGAGGGGCCGCCGAAGATCGTCCGGGTGCACGGGGTGGGCGAGGCGGTCTTCCGCGACGACCCGCGCTTCGCCGATCTGGTGGCCCGGTTCGGCGACGCGGACGCGGCCGGACTGCGCGCGGTGGTGGTCGTGCGGGCGAATCTGGTCAGCGACACCTGCGGCTACGCCGTCCCGTTCATGGACTACCGCGAGGAGCGGACGCTGCACGACGAGTTCATGTCCCGCAAGACCGACGAGGAGTTCGTCGAGTACACCGCCGGCAAGCCGTACAACGTGGCGAGCATCGACGGCCTGCCCGCCGTACCGCTTCCGATGCCACTGCGCGGCTAGGGCGATCGGCCGCGGCCGGCGGTCGCGCCGCGGCGGTCGCGCCCGGCCGGGTTCAGCCGGGGTAGGGGCCGCCCGGCTGCGGCGGCGGGCCGGCCGGGTACGGGTTCGGTGCCTGGCCCGGGTACCCGACCGGCGGGGCCGGGGGGTGGTTCGGGGCCATGGGGGCCTGCGGCGCCTGCCCCGGGTACTGGTGCTGCTGCGGCGCGTACTGCGGGGGCACCTGGGCGCCGTACGCCTGCTGGGGCGCCCCGGAGGCCGCGTACGCGTCGGTGAGGAAGCGGAAGATCCACTCGCCCTCGTTGCGCCACGGACGCGGGAAGTTGAGCTTGGCGGGCTTGTCCTTGCCGGGAAACAGGAAGAACATCCGGCTCCAGGTCGTGTTGATCTTCAGGTCGGAGAGCAGCGCGCCGGCCTGCGCGTGGGTCAGTGCGTAGGCGAGTTCCTTGGGGCGGCTGGACAGCGCGCTCGCGCGGTGGAACATCACGCCCTGCCGGGTGACGGTGAGGAAGTAGTAGTCGGACATCGACGCCCCGATCAGCGCGCCGATCGCACCGAAGAGCGCGAACAACATCGGGTTCGGGCCGCGCACCACGAACATCGTGGAGAGTGGTTGGTCGCCCGGATTGGCCGCGGCCACCGCTTCCGCGATCTGTCCCTGCATCGTCGCCTTGCGGACCGCCATGCGCGTTACCTCTCCCCGTAGGGCCGCCGCCGCCGACGCGACGGGGCGATCAGAGGTTAGCGGCGCGGCCCCGGCACGGTGGTCGCGGGCGGGCAAAGAATCCCGCACCCGGGCCGGCGCGGAATCCGACACGAGAGCGGGCTGGGCCGAGACCGGGGGAGACCGGGCGCGATCCGGACCGCCGGCTTCCGGTGAGCGGAAGACGACCGGCGTCCGACCCGGCCCGACCGGGCACCTTGTGCGGTAGGACATCGCAGCCGCCGCCACAGGGGAGACCGGATGAACGGGCTCAGGGACGTCTATCTCGTGGACGCCGTACGAACGCCGATCGGGCGCTACGGCGGCGCGCTCGCCGGGGTGCGGCCGGACGACCTGGCCGCGACCGTGCTGCGCGCACTGGTCGACCGCTCGCCCGGACTGGACCCCGCGCGGATCGACGACGTCGTGTTCGGCGCCGCCAACGGGGCCGGCGAGGACAACCGGGACGTGGCGCGGATGGCTGTGCTGCTGGCCGGGCTGCCCACCTCGGTGCCCGGCGTGACGGTCAACCGGCTGTGCGGATCCGGCCTGGAGGCGGTGATCCAGGCCGCGCGCGCCGTCGCGGTCGGCGACGCGTCCATCGTGCTCGCGGGCGGGGTCGAGTCGATGTCGCGCGCGCCGTGGGTGCTGGCCAAGCCGGGCAAGGGCTATCCGGCCGGCCACGAGACGCTGCACTCGACCACGCTCGGCTGGCGGCTGGTCAACCCGAGGATGCCCGCCGAGTGGACCGTCGGCCTCGGCGAGGCCACCGAGGGACTCGCCGCGAAGTACGGGGTGACCCGACAGGCGCAGGACGTCTACGCGGCCGCGTCGCACGCCCGGGCCGACGCCGCGTGGACGGCCGGCGCGTTCGCCGACGAGGTGGTGCCGGTTGCCGGCGTCGAACTCTCCCGGGACGAGTCGATCAGGCCCGGCAGCACGCCCGAGGTGCTGGCGACGTTGAAGCCGTCGTTCCGACCGGACGGCACGATCACCGCCGGCAACGCCTCACCGCTCAACGACGGCGCCGCCGCGGTCCTGGTCACCGACGCGGCGGGTCTGTGCGAACTCGGCCGCGAACCGCTGGCCCGGATCACCGCGAGCGGTGTGCACGCCGTCGAACCGCAGTACTTCGGCATCGGCCCGGTCGAGGCCGGCCGCCGCGCGCTGGCCAAGGTCGGTCGCGGCTTCGCCGACCTGGACGTGCTCGAACTCAACGAGGCGTTCGCCGCCCAGGCGCTGGCCTGCCTGGGCGAATGGGCCGACCTGGACCCGGCCTCGATCAACCCGCTCGGCGGCGCGCTCGCCCTCGGCCACCCGCTCGGCGCGTCCGGTGCCAGGGTGCTGGGCACGCTCGCCCACCAACTGCACCGGCGCGGCGCCGGCTTCGGGATGGCCGCGCTGTGCATCGGCGTCGGCCAGGGCCTCGCCGTCACGCTGGAGAAGTGAGGACCCGCCCATGAACAGCCCACAACCGCGGCCCCTCGCCGCCCCGCACCATCCCGTCGGTGGATCCTCCCGTCGGCAACCTCCGCTCCGACTGCCGGAGTTCGACTTCGCCGCCTACAAGAGCACCGAACTGCGCAGCCCCCGACAGCCGTTGGTGCTCCCGCCGAGTGGCGACACCGAGCTCACCGGACCGGTGTTCGGCGTCGCCGACGTACACCCGCTCGACTTCGACCTCACCCGGCAACACGTCGGCGAACCGCTCGGCGAGCGGATCGTCGTCACCGGCCGGGTCCTCGACGAGTCCGGCCGCCCGCTGCGCGACCAACTCGTCGAGGTGTGGCAGGCGAACGCGGCGGGCCGCTACCGACATCGAGGCGACCGGCACCCGGCGCCGCAGGACCCGAACTTCACCGGCGCCGGGCGCTGCCTCACCGACGCCGAGGGCAACTACCGCTTCGTCACGGTCAAGCCCGGTGCGTACCCCTGGCGCAACCACCACAACGCCTGGCGTCCCGCGCACATCCACTTCTCGCTGTTCGGCACCGCCTTCACCCAGCGCCTGGTCACCCAGATGTACTTCCCCGGCGACCCGCTGTTCGAGTACGACCCGATCTTCAACTCGGTCCGCGACGACAAGGCGCGGCGCCGGATGATCGCCGCGTTCGACATGGACACCACCGAGAACGAATGGGCGCTCGGCTATCGGTGGGACATCGTGCTCGGCGGCGCGAGCGCCACCCCGACGGAGGATCGATGAACACCTGGCCGACCGACGCGAACGGCGGCACGCCGAATCGGGACGGCGGGCTCACCCCGTCGCAGACCGTCGGGCCGTTCTTCGGCTACGCGCTGCCCTACGCGGGTGGCCCGGACCTGGTCCCGGCGCACACCCCGGGCGCGATCCGGGTGCACGGGAGTGTGTACGACGGCGCCGGCGTACCCGTCCCGGACGCCGTCCTGGAGATCTGGCAGGCCGACCCGGCGGGCCGGCTGCCGCGCGCGCCGGGCTCGTTCGCGCGCGACGGCGCCACGTTCACCGGGTGGGGGCGCGCGGCGGTGGACCGGCTCGGGAGGTACGCGTTCACCACGGTGCGGCCCGGCGCGCCAAGCGCCGACGCGAATCCGTACCTGGCGATGTCGGTGTTCGCACGCGGCATGCTGCGCCGGGCGGTCACCCGTGTGTACTTCCCCGAGGACGACCGCCACGCGGACCCGCTCTTCTCGGTGGTTCCGGCGACGCGGCATGAGACGCTGATCGCCGTGCGGGAGGAATCCGGTTCCTACCGCTTCGACGTGCACATCCAGGGCGAGCAGGAGACCGTTTTCCTTGCTGTTTGACGCTGAGTTCGACGCCCCTTCGTTCGACGCCGGACTGCTGGAGCCGGTCCGGGCCGGGACCGCGGTCGAGGCGGTCACGAGCGACGCGGCGCACCTGCGGGCCCTGCTCGACGTCGAGGTCGCGCTGGCCCGGGCGCAGGCCCGGATCGGGCTGATCCCGGCCGGCTCCGTCGCGGCGATCGAGGCGGGCTCCCGAGCCGGGTTCGACCCGGTCGACCTGGCCCGCCGGGCGCGTGGCGCGGGCAACCCGGTCGTCCCGCTGGTGCACGACCTGACCGCGGCCGTCCGGGCGATCGACCCGGTCGCCGCCGAGCACGTGCACCTGGGCGCGACCAGCCAGGACATCGTGGACAGTGCCGCGATGCTGGTGGCCGCCCGCGCCCTGGAGGCGACCCTGCCCGACCTGGCCCGGACCGCCGCCGCGCTGGCCGACCTCGCCGAGCGGCACCGGGACACGGTGCTGGCGGGGCGCACGCTGGGCCGGCACGCGGTACCGACCACCTTCGGGCTCAAGGCCGCCGGGTGGTGTGTTCTGGCGACCGACGCCTACACGCGCACCCGCGCGGTGCGCGCCGCGCTGCCCGCGCAGCTCGGTGGCGCGGCGGGCACGCTGGCCGCGTTCGGCGGGCACGGGATCGCGCTGCTCGCGCCGTTCGCCGCCGAGCTCGCGCTGGCCGAACCGGTGCTGCCCTGGCATACGCTGCGCACTCCGATCCTGGACCTGGCCGGCGCGCTCGCGCAGGTCACCGGCGCGTTGGGCAAGTTCGCCGGGGACGTCGTGCTGCTCGGGCAGACCGAGGTGGACGAGGTGGCCGAACCGGCCGGCGCGGGCCGGGGCGGCTCGTCCGCGATGCCGCACAAGCGCAATCCGGTGCTCTCGGTGCTGATCGTCTCGGCCGCCCGGCAACTGCCCGGGTACGTGTCGACGCTGATCGCGTCGATGGCCGGCGCCGAACACGAGCGCCCGGCCGGCGCGTGGCACGCCGAGTGGCAACCGCTGCGCGCCGCGCTGCGGCTGGCGGGTGGCGCGGCCGAGACCGCGGCCGAACTGGCCGAGGGGCTGGAAGTGTTCCCGGACCGGATGCGGGCCGACCTGGAGCTGACCCGTGGGCAGATCGTCTCCGAACGGCTGGCCGTCGAGTTGGCCGCCGAACTCGGCAAGGAGGAGGCCCGGCGCCTGCTCACCGACGCGTCCCGGACCTCGGCGCGGACCGGCCGAGACCTTCGTGATCTGCTGGGCCCGTTGGACGAGGCGGTTTTCGACCCGGCCGCCTACCTCGGCTCGGCCCCGGCCCTGATCGACCGGGCGCTCGCGCACCATCGCACCGTGTTCCAAGAGAAGGACCAATGACGATCGCCACGCTCAACCACCGCTTCGACGGCCCCGCCGACGCCCCGGTGTTGATCCTCGGCCCCTCGCTCGGCACCGAACTGGGCATGTGGGACGCGCAGATCCCGGAGTTGTCCCGGCACCACCGGGTGCTGCGCTACGACCTGCGCGGGCACGGCACATCCCACCCGGTACCGGGCACGGCCTCGGTCGGCGACCTGGTCGGCGACGTCCTCACGCTGGCCGACTCCTACGGCGTCAAGCAGTTCGCGTACGCCGGCGTCTCGCTCGGCGGCGCGGTCGGCCTGTGGATGGGCGCGCGTCATCCCGAGCGGCTGAGCGCGCTGATCGCGTGCTGCACGTCGGCGCGCTTCGGCGAGCCGCAGGCGTGGCTGGACCGGGCCGCGACGGTGCGGGCGCAGGGCATGCGGCAACTCGCCGACACCGTGATCCAACGCTGGTTCACGCCGGAGTACGTCGAGCGCGAGCCGGCCGCCGTACAGCGGATCCTGGACATGCTGTACCGGTGCCCGCCGGAGGGCTACGCGGGCTGCTGTGACGCGCTGGCGCACTACGACCTGCGGGCGGAGCTGGGCCGGATCACCGTGCCCACGCTGGTGATCGGCGCGGAGCGGGACCCGTCGACGCCGCTGGAGCACGCTCGTGAACTCGCCGCCGGGATCCCGCACGCGAGGTTGGTCGAGGTCGCCGACGCGGCGCATCTGGCGAACATCCAGCAGGCCGACGTGGTCGTGTCGGCGATGCTCGCGCACCTGACGGCGGTGCGCGCGTGAGCCACGCGGAGGGTATGCGGGTGCGCCGCGAGGTGCTGGGCGACGCGCACGTGGATCGGGCGGTCGCGGGGACCACCGAGCTGACCGCCGACTACCAGGATCTGATCACCCGCTACGCGTGGGGCGAGATCTGGACCCGACCCGGCCTGGACCGGCGCACCCGCAGCTGCGTCACGCTCACGGCCCTGGTCGCGCACAACCACATGGACGAGCTCGCGATGCACCTTCGCGCGGCGCGGACGAACGGGTTGAGCTGGGACGAGATCAAGGAGGTGCTGCTGCAGACGGCGATCTACTGCGGAGTGCCGGCCGCCAACAGCGCGTTCGCGGTGGCCCAACGGGTGCGGACCGAACTCGGCGAGTAGACGGGCGGGGCGGCGGAACCCGCTGCCGGCCGGATCCCGTCGCGCGGCCGGATCTCGTCTTTCGGGCGGGTCGGGATTTGGTGCGGTCGGGGGATGTGGGTTCCACTGAATGGAAGTCCCCGACCGAACGAGAAGTCCTCGACCCCGGAGGTGTGCCGATGACGCCCGTCACCGTGGCCGGCAAGGTGATGGCCATTCTCGGGGCGTTCGCGGCGGGGGACGGGCGGTTGACGCTGACCGAGGTGTGCCGGCGGGCCGATCTGGCCTTGGCGACCGGGCATCGGCTGGTGGCCGAGTTGGTCGGCGGGGGGTTTCTGGAGCGGCTGGACGACGGGACGTACCGGGTCGGGGTCAAGCTGTGGCACATCGGTACGCAGGCCCATGCCGCGACCGACCTGCGGGATCTCGCGTTGCCGCACATGGAGGACCTGTACGAGGCCACGCACGAGAACGTGCAGCTCGCGGTGCTGCGCGACGGCAAGGCGCTGTACCTGGAACGGCTGCGCGGCACCCGGTCGATGCCGATCGTCACCCGGGTGGGCACCGAACTGCCGCTGCACGCCACCGGGGTCGGCAAGGTGCTGCTCGCGTACGGGCCGCGGCGGCTGTGCGAACGGGTATTGGCCGAGCCGCTCGCCGCGCACACGGCGCGGACCATCACCGATCCGGTTCGGCTGCGCGAGTGCCTGGCCGAGGTCCGGCGTACCGGCGTGGCCACCACGTCGGGCGAGATGACCGTGGGCGCGCACTCGGTGGCGGCGCCGATCCGGGATCGGCACGACACGGTGGTCGCGGCGCTGTCCCTGGTGACCGGACGCCGTACGGCCGACCTGCGGCGGCTGATCCCCAGCGTGACGACCGCGGCGCGGGCGCTGTCGCGGGATGTGGCGCAACACTGGACCGGGAGCGGGGACATCGGCGGGGACGCGGACATGGGGGCGGGCGGGGATGGCCACCCCCGTGGGTGACACTCCCCGCCCGCTCAGCCCGCTCGGTGTGATCCGCGTGGACGTGGTCAGAGCTTCAACATGCTCTGCAGGAAAGTCCGGTACTTGTGCAGCGCGAGCCGCAACTGCTCGGTGTCCCCACCGGCCGTGCGCTTGGCCTCTTCCAACTCGGCGCGCCTGGTCCGGATCGAGTCGGTCACCAGCTTGGTGACCTGCTCCGCGATGTCGTCCGCGTCCGAGACCGCGTCCGAGGGGCTGTCCACGAACCCGGCGAGCGCCTCGCGGAACCGGTGGTTGAGGTCCTCGGCGGCGGCCCGGTCGAACATGGCCGCGTCGGCGTCGTCGTGCGCATCGCCCCGGGTGCGGCGCTTGGCGGGGTCGGCGTCGGACGCGGTCCGCGAGCCGGCGGACGCGGGCGGGCTCGTCGGCACGGGCGGGGTGTCCCGGCCGGTACGAGGCGTCGGGTGCACCGTGGTGCCGTAGGGCTCCGCCTGGTCGTGCTGCTGGTGCGGCAGGACGCGGGCGGGTGGTTCGGAGGGACTGTCCACGCTCGGGCCGGGGCCGTCGGTGACCCGGGCCTGGCGGGCGGCGCGGTCTCGTTCGTCGCGCTCGACGACGGGTGCGTCGTCCCGGCCGGGACCGGCAGCGCCCGGCCCATTCGGGAAGTTCTGCTTGCGCATCGGTGTGGTCCTCTCGTCCGGTACGACGGATGTCGCGCCGCTACTCGGGGCGTCCCGAGCGGGACGCCCCGGGTGGATCCTTCGGGGCGGCTCGGCCGACGTGGCGTCGGCCGAGCCGAAGATCGGGATGATCAGCGCTGGTCGGGCTTCGAGACGTCCAGACGCGGCGCGTTCGCCTCACCCGGAGCGGCCTGCCATTGATCGGTGCGCCCGTCGTGCGCGCCGTCGCGCGTGTCGGTGGGCGCGGCCGAGGTCGGGGTGGTGCCGGCGTGACGCGGCTGATAGGCCTGCCCGAGCAGGTCGTCGAACAGGGCGCGGTGGTGGATCATCGCCTGTCGCAGATCCTCGGTCTGGGCCTCGCCGGCCTCACTGCGCCGGGCGATCTCGTGTGCCTTGCGGTAGTGGTCCAGCGTGTGCCCGTGCTCGACGGACAGCAGTTCCATCCGCTTGTCGTGTGCGCCGGTGGGGTAGCCCCGATCGCGCATCAGGCGGGTGATCAGCTCGTCCGCTTCCTGGACCGCGTCGTCCGGGGTATCGACGAATCGCTCCTGGACCGCGGTCCATTCGATGGCGTAGCGCTCGCGCGCGGCCGGCTCCAACGGCTTGAGGGTGAGTTCGCTGTGCCGGCGCTCGCGCTCGGCCAGGTTGCGCTCGGCCTCGCGCCGGTCGCCGTACTGCTCCACGGCCCGGTCGTATTCGGGGCCGAAGCGCTCCTTGAGGTGCCTGCGCCGCAACATCGGACGGCCCGCGAAGACGGCCGCAGCGGCGAGGACGACGACGATCACCACGATCAGGATGACGGTCGCTGTCGTGTTCACGGGGACTCCCAGATGGGTCGGGTCTCGGATCGTGCCTTTCGGTCGAACAGCGGACGAACTCCATCTTTCGGAGGTTTCCGCTCGTGCTCGGCATCTCATGCCTTGCCGGGTCCGGCGGGACCAAACTCCGGTGGGGGAGCGGGTTTCCGGTCACCGGAAGGCGAGGACGCCCGGCGTGTCCGCGATGGGCGACCCTGGGCGAATCGGTACGGCGGCGTGAGGAGCGGGCGGATGCGGACACGGGTCGCGATCATCGGTGCGGGGCCGGCGGGACTGCTCCTGTCGCAACTGCTGCACAACCGCGGGATCGACTCGGTGCTGCTGGAGGCGCGCGATCGGGAGTACTGCGAGCAGCGCCAGCGCGCGGGCATGCTGGAGCAGGCCACGGTCGACGTGTTGCGCGAGGCCGGCGCGGCGGATCGGCTGGAGCGCGAGGGGCTCGTGCATCACGGGATACACCTGCGCTTCGCCGGCGAGAACCGGCACATCGACTTCCCGAGTCGGACCGGTGGCAGGTCGGTGACGGTCTACGGGCAGACCGAGATCGTCAAGGACCTGATCGCCAAGCGGTTGGACGAGGGCGCGCGGCTGTACTTCGACGCGCCGGTGACCGCGATCGAGGGCATCGACGGCGACGCGCCGCGGATCCGGTTCGTCCGGGACGGGGTCGAGGAGACCCTCGACTGCGACTTCGTCGCGGGTTGCGACGGGTTCCACGGGGTCTCGCGGCCGGCGATACCGGCCGACGTGCTCAGGACCTACGAGCGGACCTACCCGTTCGCGTGGCTCGGTGTGCTGGCGGACGTCGCGCCGTCCACCGACGACCTGATCTACGCGTACAGCGAGCGCGGCTTCGCGCTGCACAGCATGCGGTCGGCGCGGGTGAGCCGGCTCTACCTCCAGGTGGACCCGGACGCGGACCTCGCCGACTGGCCGGACGAGCGGATCTGGGCGGAGCTGCGGGAGCGGTTGGCGCTGCCGGGGTGGAAGCTCGACGAGGGGCCGATCAGCGATCGGGGCATCACGCCGATGCGGAGCTTCGTGGCCGAGCCGATGAGTTTCGGGCGGCTGTTCCTGGCGGGCGACGCGGCGCACATCGTGCCGCCCACGGGGGCCAAGGGGTTGAACCTGGCGATGGCGGATGTACGGGTGCTGGCGGACGCGTTCGGGCGGTGGTTCGAGAGCGGGGCGCGGGAGGGGTTGGACGCGTACAGCGAGACGTGTCTGCGGCGGGTGTGGCGGGCGGAGCACTTCTCCTACTGGATGACCACGTTGTTGCACCACGATTCGGGCGCGAGCGCGTTTGATCGGCGGGCGCAGGTTGCGCACCTTCGGTATGTGGCGGATTCGTCGGCGGCGATGGACTCGCTGGCGGAGAACTATGTCGGGTACACGTGGGCCCAGTGAGCCGGGTTCGCCTCATGCGCTGGCGGGGCTACTTGGCCTCATGCGCTGGCCGGGCTGAGTTGGCCTCATGCGTCGGCCCGGCTACTTGGCCTCAAGCGCCGGCCGGGCTGGTTCGCCTCAAGCGCCGGCGGGGCTGATTGGCCTCATGCGCTGGCCGGGCTGAGTTGGCCTCATGCGCCGGCCGGGCTGAGTTGGCCTCAAGCGCCGGCCCGGCTACTTGGCCTCATGCGCCGGCCGGGCTGGTTCGCCTCAAGCGCCGGCGGGGCTGATTGGCCTCAAACGCCGGCCGGGCTGGTTCGCCTCATGTGCCGGCCGGGCCTGGGGTTTGAGTGGTGGTGGGTGGGTGTGCGAACGCCGGCCGGGGTGGCCGGCCGGCGTTCGGGGGTGTGGGGTCAGACGCTTACGCCGAAGTCCTTGGCGATGCCGGCGAGGCCGGAGGCGTAGCCCTGGCCGAGGGCGCGGAACTTCCAGTCGGTGCCCGCGCGGTAGAGCTCGCCGAAGAGCATCGCGGTCTCGGTGGAGGCGTCCTCGGAAAGGTCGTAGCGCGCGAGTTCGACGTTGTCGGCGGCGTTCAGCACGCGGATGAACGCGTTCCGGACCTGGCCGAACGACTGCTTGCGGTTGTCCGCGTCGTAGACCGAGACCGGGAAGACGACCTTGTCGACGTCCGCGGGCAGTTGCGCGAGGTTGACCTTGATCTGCTCGTCGTCGCCCTCGCCCTCGCCGGTGCGGTTGTCGCCGGTGTGCTCGACGGTGCCGTCCGGGGTCTTCATGTTGTTGAAGAACACGAAGTGCTGGTCGGAGTAGACCTTGCCGGCCGCGTTGACCACGATCGCGCTCGCGTCGAGGTCGAAGTCCTCGCCCGTGGTCGTGCGCAGGTCCCAGCCGAGGCCGACGACGACCGCGGTCAGGCCAGGGGCCTCCTTGGTCAGGGAGACGTTTCCGCCCTTGCTCAGGCTCACGGCCATGGGTGTTTCCTTCCAGAGGATGTATGACGTCGCGGACGACGCTACTGCTACTGATCCGGACGTGCAGCAGGCACGCCTAAGTTCCCGAACACGCCGAAAGGGGCCGTCAAGGTGGCGGTGATCACGGGGCGGAAGTCGGCACGAGGTTATTGACGGTTCGTCAGTTCCGCCGTTCAATGGCGAACACAAACAGGGATATGACTATTAGTCATATCCAGCTTTCGACCTCTGGGGGCTGCCATGTCCAGCGCAACGACGCCGTCGGCCGGGATCGATCAGGCGCGGATGCGCCAGGTCATGGGCCACTTCGCCACCGGCGTCACGGTGGTCACGGCGATCGACGACGACGTCCCCGTGGGCATGGCCTGCCAGTCGTTCACGTCGTTGTCGCTGGAACCGGCGTACATCTCGATCGCCCCCGCGCTCACCTCGACCACCTATCCCCGGATCCGCGCGGCCGGCCGGTTCGTGGTCAACATCCTGGCCGAGGACCAGCAGGACGTGTGCCGCGCGATGGGTCGCAGCGGCGGCGACAAGTTCGCGGGCGTCGACTGGACGCCCGCCGGCAACGGCGCGCCCCGCCTGGCCGGCGCGGTCGCCTGGATCGAGTGCGACATCGCGCACGAACTCCCCGGGGGCGACCACGTGATCGTGATCGGCGCGGTCACCACCCTGGACCTGCCGCGCGACACCGCCCCGCTGATGTTCCACAAGGGTCGGTACGCGCGCCTGATCGCCGGCTAGCCGTACCCGCCGGACAGTCGACCGCTCGGCCGGCCGCGCTCACCGGCCGGCGTCGGGCAGCAGCCCGTCCGCCATGGCCACCGTGACGGCGGCGGTGCGGTCGTCGACGCCGAGCTTGTTGAACGTGCGCAGCAGGTGCGTCTTGACCGTGGCTTCGCCGATGTACAACTGCCGCCCGATCTCGGCATTGGTCATCCCGCGCGCGACCAGCCCGAGCACCTGCGTCTCGCGCGGGCTCAGCGGGTCGCGGACCGGCGTCTTCAGCCGGGTGACCAGCTTGGCGGCCACGGGCGGCGCGAGCACGGTCTCACCCCGCGCGGCGGCCCGGACGGCGGCGGCCAACTCCACCCGAGGGGTGTCCTTGAGTAGATAGCCGGTCGCGCCCGCCTCGACCGCGCGCACGATGTCGGCGTCGGTGTCGTACGTGGTCAGGACCAACACGTGGACCCCGGGCAACTCGCGGACGATACGCCGGGTCGCGGCGACCCCGTCGGTGCCGGGCATCCGCAGGTCCATCAGCACCACGTCGGGTCGCAGTTCGGCGGCCCGGTCCACGGCCTGGGCGCCGTCCTCGACGGAACCGACCACCTCGAAGTCGGACTCGGCCGCGAGCATGCCCGCCAGACCCTCCCGGACCACCGGATGGTCGTCGGCGATGAGCAGCCGGATCACCGAGGTACCTCCACCCGTACGGTCGTGCCCCGGCCGGGCGCCGAGACCACCTCGACCTCGCCGCCGACCTGTGCGAGCCGCGCCCGCATTCCGGGAAGACCGTATCCCCCCTTTCCCGGTCCGGGGTCGAAGCCCCGCCCGTCGTCCACCACGGTCAGCCGGGTGGCGAACGGACGATAGGCCAGTTCCACCGCCACGGAAGCGGCCTCGGCGTGCTTGCGGACGTTGGCCAGGGACTCCTGAAGCACCCGGACCAGCACCACCTGGACCGTGGAGGACAGCTCGTGCTCGGCGCCGGTGACGGTGAACGTCGCGGCCACGTCCAACTCCTCGCCGAGTCCGGCGACCGTACGACCGAGCACGTCGGCGATCGGCTCGGCCCGGTCCGTGCCCTGCGCCGGCCCCTGGGCGGCGACCAGCGCGCGTGCCTCGGCCAGGTTGTCCCGGGCCACCCGCTCGGCCAGTTCCAACCGCTTGCGGGTGGCGGCGGCGTCCGAGTCCACGGTGATCCCGGCGGCCTGCAGCAACATCAGGATGCTGGTGAAGCCCTGCGCGAGGGTGTCGTGGATCTCGCGCGCCATGCGCTCGCGCTCGACCCGCACGCCCGCCTCGTGGTGCGTCTCGGCCAGTTCGGCCCGGGTCGCCTCCAACTCGCGCAACAACCGGCCGCGCTCCTGCACCTTGTCGGCGAGCCAGTTGATCAGCCGGGCCATCAGATAGCTGAACGCGAGCACGATCGCCATCTCGACCAGGATGCCGACCACCCTGCCGTGCTCCCAGTGCGCCTGCCGGGCCTGGAGCGCGCCGTTCATCCCGAAGAGGTAGACGCTCGCCAGCATGGCCGGGAGCATTTTGTCGATGAACGTGAAGGTCAGCGGCACGAGCACGTACATCAGCCCGATGCCGTCGGGATCGACCAGGCTGAGCGCGGTCACCCCGGCGTAGGCGAGCACCAGGTGGGCCCGGCCGCGCCGGTCCCAGCCGGTCGGATCGATGCCGGGCGGGAGCATCACCCAGAACGACACCGGCAGCACCACGAGCACCGCGATGCACCACGGCGGGCGCTCCGCGCCGAACTCGGCGGCGGTGATCGCGGCGAGCGCGATGTACGCGTAGCGATAGGCGGTGAGCAGCTTGCCGCCGAAGAGGGCCTCCTCCTCGTCGGGCAGGACGGAGGCGGGCTTGTCCGACGCGCCCGCCGCACCGATCGCACCCGCCCCGCCGGTCGCATCCGTGGGGTTCACCGTGTTCACCGTTCGTTCCCGCTCCACTCGAAGGTCCGGATCCACACGACCAAGGCGATCACACCCCACGCGGCCAGGACCAGCGCCACCCGACCGGGTTCCCAGGTGCCGGCCGGTTCGACCGCCCGGAAGTCGTCGGGCAGGAACACCGAGCGCATTCCCTGGGTGAGCCACTTGAGCGGGAACAGCGCGGCGAACCGCTGGACACCGTCGGGCAGCTCGTCGAAGGGCACGAAGACTCCGGAGACGAACTGGAGCGCGGTGAAGGGCAGGATGATCAGCGCGCCGTTGGCCCCCTTTCGCATCAGCCCGCTCGCCGCGAGCCCGAGCAGCGTGGCCACGGTCACCCCCAGGACGAACACCCACGCGAAGGTCAGCCACCGCGAGGGGTCGTGCGGAAGGGTCAGATCCAGCCACGAGACGCCGACCACGAGCAGCACCGCGACCTGGGTCAGGCTGACCAGGAACACCTGGACGATCTTGCCGAGCAGATAGGCCGCCGGCGGCATAGGCGTCCCGCGCAAGCGCTTGAGCGTGCCGTCGTGTCGCTCGGCGGCGACCGAGAGCGCCAGCCCCTGGAAGCCGGCCGAGACGATGCCGACCGCGATCATCCCGGCCGCGTGCAGTCGGCTCTCGGATACGTTCGTGCCCTCCACGGTGCCGCCGCCGATGACGCCCAGCAGCACCAGCAGCAGGACCGGCATCCCGAAGGTCACCGCCATCTGTTCGCGCTGCCGGGCGAACTGCCTGAGCTCCAGACGGGAGCGCTCCACAACGATCGCCGACATCGACATCACGCGGCTCCGATCAGGTCGAGGTAGACGTCCTCGAGCGAGGGGCGGGTGACGGTCAGCTCCGGTACCTCGCCGCCGTAGCGCGCGGCCAGCCGGGCCACGTCGGCGGTCGGTTCGGCGCTCTCCACCGTGTGCGTGCCCTCCGCGTCGCGCCAGCGCAGCACCGCGCGGGCCAGATGCCGGCCGCCGAGCCGCTCGGGCGAGTCCACATCCACGATCCGGCCGTCCCGGATCACCGCGACCCGGTCCGCGAGGTGCTCCGCCTCGTCCAGGTAGTGCGTGGTCAGCAGGATCGTCGTGCCGGCGTCGCGCAGGCTCGCGATCAGCGACCAGAACCGGCGACGCGCCTGCGGATCGAACCCGGTGGTCGGCTCGTCCAGGAACAGCAGCTCGGGTCGGCCCACGATGCCCAGCGCGACGTCGAGCCGGCGCCGTTGACCACCGGAGAGGGCACCCGCGCGGGTGTCCCGCCGGTCGGTCAGCCCGACCGCCTCGATCAGCTCGTCGACATCGCGCGGCCTCGGGTAGTAGCACGCGAAGTGCCGCACGCTCTCCCGCACGGTCAGCCCGGAGACGTCCGCCGACTCCTGGAGCACGATGCCGATCCGGGCCCGCCAGCGCACGCCCGCGCTCGCCGGATCACAGCCCAGGACGTCGACCTCGCCCGCGTCGCGCGAGCGGTGGCCCTCCAGGATCTCGGTCGTGGTGGTCTTGCCCGCGCCGTTCGGGCCGAGCAGCGCGAGGATCTCGCCTGTGCGCACGTCCAGATCGAGCCCGTCCACCGCCGGTCGCCCGCGATAGCTCCGGCGCAACCCCCGCACCGTGATCGCCGCTTCGCCGCGCCCTCGGGCCGGGTCCGTTCGCTGAATCGTCATGGCTCGACGATCTCGGGTGCGGGGTGGGCGCCGGGACGTACGAACGACGGACGCGGCCTGTCCATCGAACGGTGGACAGGCGGCGCGCGATCGGGCGGGTACGGTCTCGCGGGACAAGCTTCAACCGACCCGGGCGGGCTCGACCCGGCCGGAACTCGCCGGCGCCGGCGAAGCGTCCTCGACCGCCGGTCGTGGATCCGGCATGCGCAGCGCGCACAACAACGCGAGCACCATCAACCCCGCGGCGCCGGCGAACACGACATCCCCGCCGGTGACGAACGCACGTACCGCGTCCACGTGCTCGGCCGGCGCCAGGTGCGCGATCGCGGAAACGGCGGTGGCCGAGGCGGAGCAGGCCTTCGCGCAGTCGGCCGACGGGCCGGCGGGCTTTTGTCCGGGCAGGCGTGAGCCGTACCGCGCGGGCGGGTGTGCATCGTGCCGAGCTGCGGATGTGATTCCTGCCGCAGTCCACGGCAATCGGCCGGTGGCACCATGGCAGGACCGGGGGAGTCGCTCGTGAAGGGATTTCGGATGACTGTGCAGTCGCAGGCGGCGGCGGATCGGAACCCGACCGGAGGGCCGGAGGCCGCGCTCTTCGATCCCACCGCGGCCGCGCCGCCCCTGGTCGACGTGGCCCGCTTCGGCTTCGAGGGACCGCTCGCCGCGACCGCCGCCGCGTGGTCCGAGGACGCGGTCTACTGGGAGTACACGAAGGCGGCCAATCCGATCGGCGCCGGCTACACGACGCCCGTTCCGGTGGAGCGCTTTCCGGCCGAGTTGCACACCGGCGGCGAGACCCGGGTGGTCCCGCTCGACTTGGCCGAGCCGATGCGGATCGCGGGCGGTCCGGCGACCAGCCCGGCGCTGCTGGCCAACTTCGTCCGGATCAACGCGGGCGACCGATTCGCGGTGCGGCCGAACGCGACGTCGCAGCTCTACTACGTGATGTACGGCCGGGGCATGTCGCTGGTCGGCGGGCAGGCGGTGGAGTGGGAGAAGGGCGACTTCCTGGTCCTGCCGGACCTGGGCGAGATCACCCATCACGCCGCACAGGACGCGGTGCTCTATTGGGTGCACGACGAGCCATTGCTGCGCTATCTCGGCGTCACCCCGAACCGGGCCCGGTTCCGGCCGACCAAGTTCTCCCGGCATCGCGCGGTCGAGGAACTCACCCGGATCGCCGAGGCGCCCGGTGCCAACGCCAAGAACCGGGTCAGCGTGCTCCTGAACACGATCGACCAGGACCAGACGCTGACCGTCACGCACACCCTGTGGGCGATGTTCGGCCTGCTCCCGGTGGACCAGATCCAGCGCCCGCACCGGCACCAGTCGGTTGCCCTGGACCTGATTCTGGACTGCGAGCCGGGCTGCTTCACGCTGCTCGGCGACCGGTTGGACGAGCGCGGCGAGATCCTCGACCCGCAGCGGGTGGACTGGGAGCCGGGCGGCGCGTTCGTCACGCCGCCCGGCAAGTGGCACGCCCACCACAACGAGTCCGGCAGCCCCGCGCACCTGATCCCGATCCAGGACGCGGGGCTGCAGACCTACCTGCGCAGCCTGGACATCCGCTTCAGCGACCGACGGTAGGGCGGGCGGGCAGGCGACCGGGACCGGGGCCGGAGGGTACGGCTTCCGGCTACCGGTCGGTTGCGTTCCGGTCGAGGTTGCGGCGGAGGAATTCGCCGGTCAACGAGTGTTCGGCGAGCAGGAGTTGTTCGGGGGTGCCCTCGAAGACCACCGTGCCGCCGTGCTTGCCGCCGTCCGGGCCCAGGTCGATCACCCAGTCCGCGCGGCCGACCACGTCCAGGTTGTGCTCGATCACCAGGAGCGTGTTGCCGCCGTCCACCAGCCGGTCCAACAGCGCGATCACGGTGTCCACGTCGGACATGTGCAGGCCCGTGGTCGGCTCGTCCAGCACATAGACACTGCCGGTCTTGTGCAACTCGCCTGCCAGCTTGAGCCGTTGCCGCTCGCCGCCGGAGAGCGTGCTGAGCGGCTGGCCCAGCGTGACGTAGCCCAGGCCGACCTCGACGAGCGCGGCCAGGTGGGGCCGGACCCGCTTCTCGGTGAAGAACTCGTGCGCGTCCTCGACGGTGAGCGCCAGCACGTCGATGATCGACTTGCCGCGCAGCGGGTACTCCAGCACCTTGTCGTCGAAGCGGCGGCCTTCGCAGCGCTCGCAGATCGTGGTCACCGGGTCCATGAAAGCCATCTCCACGGTGACCGACCCGCGTCCCTGGCAGGCCTGGCAGGCGCCCGCCGAATTGAAGCTGAACAGGCCCGGCTTCTCCCCGCTCGCCTTCGCGAACAGGGCCCGGATCGGGTCCATGATCCCGATGTGACTGGCGGGAGTGGAGCGGGAGTTGGCCGCGATCGCGGCCTGGTCGATGACGATCGTGCCGGGGTGCGCGGCGGTGAACACCTCGGACACCAGGGTGCTCTTGCCGGAGCCCGCGACGCCGGTGAACACGGTCAGTACGCCGGTGGGGATGTCCACGTCGACGTGCTTGAGGTTGTGCAGATCCGCGCCGCGCACCGGGATGTGCCCGGTGGGGCTGCGGTAGTCGGTCTTGACCACCGTGCCCCGGTTCAGGAAGCGGCCGGTGAGCGTATCCGACTCGATCAGTTCCTTGACCGTGCCCGCGAAGACCAGTTCGCCGCCGTGCGACCCGGCGTGCGGGCCCATGTCGATCACATGGTCGGCGACCGCGATCACGTCCGGGTCGTGCTCGACGACCAGCACGCTGTTGCCCTTGTCCCGCAGTGCGACCAGGAGTTCGTTCAGGCGGTGCACGTCGCGCGGGTGCAGGCCGACGCTGGGCTCGTCGAAGATGTAGGTCATGCCGGTGAGGCTGGAGCCCAGGTGGCGGACCATCTTGAGCCGCTGCCCCTCGCCGCCGGACAACGTCGAGGTCTCCCGGTCCAGGCTGAGGTAGGACAGGCCGATGTCGACGATCCGCCGCAGCGCCGCGGAGGCCGCCGCGGCGACCGGGCCGCCGATCGGGTCCTCGATCCGGGCCAACACCTCGATCAGTTCGCCCACTTCGAGCGCGCAGTAGTCGGCGATATTGAGTCCGTGGATGCGCGCGGCGAGTACGGCCGGGTTCAGGCGGGCGCCGGCGCAGTCCGGGCACGGCCCCTCGGTCAGGTAGGTTTCCACCGTCTCACGGGTCTTGGCGCTGAGCGAGGACGTGTCGCGGTTGAGGTAGAGCCGGTCGAAGCGGGTGTACAGGCCCTCGAAGGTCACGTTGGCCGTGCCGTCCGGGGTGACCCACTTGAACTTGATCACCCGATCCGGGTCGCCTCGGGTGAGCAGCGCGAACTCGGCGTCGGTGTAGTCGGCGATCGGCTTGTCGTTGTCGAACAGGCCGGATGCCTGGTAGAGCCCGACGGCCAGCAGGCCGAGCAGGAACGCGCCGTCGTTGATCGACTTGGACCGATCCAGCAGGCGGGTGTAGTCGGCCCGTACGGTCCGACCGATGCCGTCGCATGTGGTGCACATGCCGCCGGGGTCGTTGAACGAGTACATTCCGGGCGTGCCGGCCGAGGGCTCGGCGACGCGGGAGAACAGCACCCGCAGGAGCGGGTTGATGTCGGTCATCGTGCCGACCGTCGAGCGCGAGTTGGACCCGATCGGCTTCTGGTCCACCACGATGGCCGGGGACACGTTCTCGATCGCGTCGGCGTGCGGGCGCTCGTAGCGGGGCAGGAACTTGCGCTCGAACGCCGAGAAGGTCTCGTTGAGTTGCCGCTTCGACTCGACGGCGACGGTGTCGAAGACGATCGAGGACTTGCCGGATCCGGACGGACCGGTGAAGACGACGATCCGGTTCTTCGGGATGCGCAGCGAGACGTCCTTGAGGTTGTTTTCGCGCGCGCCGGTGATGACGATGTCGTTGATCATGCGGCTCCGTAGCTCTTCGGCTCTTCGATGGCGGACCACGGCGGGTGTCCGGATCGGACCGGACCGCGTAGGTGCGGGTGGGGAGGGGACGCGGCCGGGTCCGGCAGACTACGGGATGGCACCGACAACGCGGGTGGCCGACCGGTGGGGGCGGGCTGACGGCGTGCGGTGGGGCGACCGCGTTCGGTGGGGCGACAGAGCCGGGTGAAGCGGCGGAGCCGGGCGGCGGCCGGCCACCCGAGGACTCATCCGGATCGTGGCGAGATCGGTCGGGCAACGCGTTCCTTCGAGCCGGCCGCCGAACCCGGGCGGGCCGTAATGAGCCTGAGGGTCCCTCGTCTCGGCGCGAGAACGGAACCCGATGTCCTGAGGTTTCGTCACTTTCCATATGACGAGGGGGATTCCGTCGCGCGGGCAGGTTGGGGAGCCACCGCGCAACGATGAATCGGGGGGCTTGTCCTTCCACGTGTTGGGGCCGACCCGCGTTTTGGGCCCCGACGGGAGCGAGTTGAACATCGGGCCGAGGCGGCAACGGGAGTTGTTGACCCTGCTGTTGCTGCGGCCCGGAGTGGCGGTGCCGATGGACCGGCTGGCCGAGGAGCTGTGGAACGGGCGCCCGCCGCCCGGCGCGCGATCCACGTTGCACGCGTATCTTTCCGGCCTGCGCCGGGTGTTGGAACCGGGGCGGCGGGCGCCCTTTCGGATATTGACTACGCGCGATGACTCCTACGCCCTGGAGGTGCCGGTCGGGGGGCTGGACACCGGCCGGTGGCGTCGGCTGGCCGAGGCGGCGCGTGCCGCGAGTGCGGCGGGGGCGTACGGCCGGGCCGACGAACTCTTCGGTGCGGCGGTGGCGTTGTGGTCGGGCGACCCGTTCGCCGAGTTGGTCGATCACGAGGTGGCCCAGGCCGAACGGGCGCGGCTGGCCGAGGAGCGCGCGGGCCTGTCGGAGGAGGCGGCCGAGTGCCGACTCGCGCTCGGCGCGCACGCGTCGGTGATCGGCGACCTGATGGTGTTGGTCCGGGAGTATCCGCTGCGCGAGCGGCCGAGGGCGCAACTGGCCCTGGCGCTGTACCGATCGGGCCGACAGGCGGAGGCGCTGGCGGTCTTGGAGGCCGGTAGGCGGTTGTGCGCGGAGGAGTTGGGCCTGGATCCGGGGCCTCGGCTGCGCGAACTCCAGGCCGCGATCCTGCGACAGGATCCGGCGCTGGCCGGACCCGAGCGGAGACCGGCGGCCTCGGTGTGCCGGGGCCGACGCGGAGTCGTCGTCGGACGACTGCGCGTCCCTTGCCCACACCGGGATTCGTCGCACCGGCGCTGGTAGCGGCTGGGCGGGGCGCCGATCCGGCGCCCCGCCACACCGTGCCCTGCCCACGGCGGTGGTTCGGTCCATGGCGCTCCCGGCGCATCATCGATGCCCACCGCCACGGCACCCACCGTGCCCTGCGACCGCCCGGCAAGGACAACCCGCCGAACCCGACCTCCCTCTTTTCGGCCCGTCGCCGGCCGCCGCCCCCGTGTCGCCCACACCGGTGATCATCACAGTGCTCATCGGCCGATGACAGGCACCCAGGCATCCACAGGTCAGCCCATCCGGGCCCGGGTTCCACATGCGCCGAAGCAGACGCCGCCCCGTCCAGCAGCGCCACTGTGGCGCCGGACGCCGCGTCACAGACCACCACTGGCCCTGTGCCCGGACTCGGCTGGATCCCGGCAAGTTGGAGGAATCGGCCTCCGCGCACCCGAGCGCACTGATCCCCAGGTTTCATGCACAGCCTGTGGACAGTCCCGTCTCCCGTCTACCCGGCCGCCGCGTCCCCTCGGCGAGAGCTTCCAGCGCCTGATACACGGACTCCGTGAACTCCCGATGGATCTCGCGTTCGCGCCGTCTGGAATCGCTGTCCAAGACGATCCACTTCGCCCGCCCGAGATCGTCCGGCCCGGCCCCGAGCAGTAGCCGGGTCAGCAAGATCGCGTCGATCGGCTCGAGACCCCGCGCGGCCAGAACGCGCTGCACCTCGTCCATCCCCGTCCCGGCGGCCATCGCCGCCCGACACTCGTCCAACAGTCTGGTCAAACGGGTGACCCGCTCCGGCTCGAAACCACTGGGAAACACTGCCGCCCCGCTCCGTCGTCTTCCGCCGAACCCGCCCGTGCGCCCGTCCGAGACCCACCGTAAAACCCGACCCCGATCACCCCGTCACACTTTCTCCACCCCCTCCGTCATGGAAGCAGGAGCCCATCGGGGCCCCACCCAGACCGGGAACCGAAGCCCGGCCCGCACAACGGGAGCTGTCATGACGAAGTCGATTCTGGTCACCGGTGGTACGGGCACGCTGGGCCGCCTGGTCGTCCCGCTGCTGCGGGACGCGGGCCACCGGATCCGGGTGCTCAGCCGCACCGGCGGTGGTCCGGCCGCGGAAGGCGTCGAGTACGTGACCGCCGACCTGCTCGAGAACAAGGGCGTCGAAGCGGCGGTGGCCGGCACGGACACCGTGTTGCACCTGGCCGGCGGCCCCAAGGGTGACGACGAGGCCACCCGCAATCTGGTCCGGGCCGCGAAGGACGCCGACGTACGGCACCTCGTCTACATCTCGGTGATCGGCGCCGACCGCGTCCCGCTCGGCTACTTCAAGGCCAAGCTCGGCGCCGAGCAGGCGGTGGCCGAGTCGGGTCTGCCGTGGACCACGCTGCGCGCCGCCCAGTTCCACGACCTGATGCTGACCGCCGTGGACAAGATGACCAAGCTGCCGGTGGTGCCGGTGCCGGGCGGGGTCCGGCTCCAGCCGGTCGACCCGCGCGACGTGGCCCAGCGGCTGGTCGAGTTGACGCTCGGCGAGCCGGCAGGTCTGGTGCGGGACCTGGCCGGCCCGAAGGTGTACGGGATGCGCGAGCTGAGCCGCAGCTACCTGCAGGCACGCGGCCGGCGTCGGCCGATGATGCCGGTGCGCTTCCCGGGAAAGGCCGGTCGGGCGTACCGCGCCGGCGAGAACCTGACCCTGGAAGGCGGCACGGTCGGCACCCGCACCTGGGAGGACTTCCTCACCGAGCGTGTGAGCGCGAACGCGAAGTAGTCCGTGGCCGGGCTCACGACCGGACCCGACGCCCAGCGGGGCCTTCCGCCGGAACGCGCGACCCGCGCAACCCGCGCAACCCGCGCAACCCGCGCGAGACGCGCGAGACGCGCGACCCGCGCCACACCCCCGGAAGGCCCCGCGACCACGCCCCGACTCAGTTCACCTGCCGCCCGCCCTCTCCCCAATACCGCGCCCGCAGCGTCTTCTTGTCCGGCTTGCCCAGCGGCGACAGCGGAATCGCATCGGTGAAGTCGATCGACTTGGGTGCCTGCACCGCGCCCTTGCGTTCCTTCACCAGCGCGATCAGCTCCGCCGGATCCACCTCCACGCCCGGCCGGAGCACCACGACCGCCTTGACCGCCTCGCCCCACTTGTCGTCCGGCACACCGACCACCGCGACCGCGGCCACCGCCGGATGCGCCGAGATCACGTCCTCGACCTCGCGCGGGAAGACGTTGAAGCCGCCGGTGATGATCATGTCCTTCTTGCGGTCCACGATGGTCAGGAAGCCGTCCGCGTCCGCCCGCGCGATGTCCCCGGTGTGCAACCAGCCGCCGCGCAGCGCCTCTTCGGTCTGCTCGGGCTTGTTCAGGTAGCCCGCCATCACCAGCGGCCCGCGGACGCAGATCTCGCCCGGCTCGCCCTGGGCCACCTCGTTCAGGTCGTCGTCGAGCAGCCGCACCGTCAGGTACGGGACCGGCCGACCGCACGAGGCGAGTCGCGCCGGGTCGTTCGGGTCGTGCTCGTCCCGGCGCAGCACGGTGATCGTCATCGGGCACTCGGCCTGACCGTAGTACTGGAAGAAGATCGGCCCCAGCCGTTCGATGCCCTCCTTGAGCCGCGCCGGCGACATCGCCGAGGCACCGTAGAACACCGTCTCCAGGCTGGACAGGTCGTGCTTGTCCAGGTCGGGGTGGTCCAGCAGCACATACAGCATGGTCGGCACCAGCATCGTCGCGGTGATCCGGTACTTCTCGATCGCCGCGAGCACCTGCTTGGGATCGAAGTGCGGCAACACCACGATCGAGCCGCCGCGCAACAGCGTCGGGATGAACGCCGACATGCCCGCGTGCGACAGCGGCGTCGCGACCAGGAAGCGCACCTCGTCCGGCCAGTCCCACTCGGCGAGTTGGATGGTCGGCAGGGTCACCCCGGAGCGGTACGTGGACATCACGCCCTTGGGCCGCCCCGTCGTGCCGCCGGTGTACGCGTAGCCCGAGACGTCCTCGGCGCTCACCTGCGGCGGCGTGATCGAACCCGGCTCGAACTTGGCGGCCAGCGCGAGCAGATCGACCCCGAGCCCGTCCGTGGCCGGCCCGAAGGCGAGCAGCTTCAGGTGCGGCAGCCGCTGCTTCAGCGCCGCGGCCCGCTCGCCGTACGGTCCCGGGTCGTAGATCAGCGCCTCGACACCGGCGTCGGCCAGCACGTACGCGTGGTCCTCCAGCGAACCCATCGGGTGCAGCGGCGTCGCGCGACAGCCGGTCAGCATGTTGCAGCCGGTCGCGAACAACACCTCGGGCCGGTTCGCGGACAGCACCGAGACCATGGTGCCCTTGACCACACCCTGCGACGCGTACGCCTGCTGGTAGCGGCTGATCTCGTCGCGGACCTGACGCGCCGTCAAGACATCCTCGCCCGCCGGTCGGTCGGTCAGGTAGACGGCCGGCTTGTCGGCATGCCTGGTCAGCGCGTGCAGGAGCAGATCGGGGACGAATACCGGGCGGTGCAGCGCGGCGGGCAGGTCGTACGACATCTGCGGCTTCCCCTCGGAGGCGATGGACGATGACGGATGGCGGCGGACCGTGGCGGAGGCCGAAGGCGTCGCCGTGCGAGAACATGTTTTCGCCATCCATTGACCTCGTCAAGGAACCTTACCTATCGTTCGGCCGGTGGCCGACCTCGTTCCCAGGCCGAGAGGATGACCGTGTCGACACAGACCGTCAGTACTATCCAGTTCCCTTACAAGCGCACACTCGGACCGGTCATGGGTCGCTTCTTCTCGGAGTTGACCGCCCGTCGCATCGTCGGGATCCGCTCCGGTGAGCGGGTGATCGTGCCGCCCATGGAGTACGACCCGGAGACCGGGAACGAACTCGCGCACGACTTCGTCGAGGTGGGTCCGATCGGCACCGTCCGGTCCTGGACCTGGGTCGCCGAACCGATCGAATCGCACCCGCTGGACCGGCCGTTCGCCTTCGTGCTGGTGCGGCTGGACGGCGCGGACACCGACCTGGTGCACGTGCTGGACGCCGGCAGCGAGGACGCGGTGAGCACCGGCATGCGGGTCGCGCCGCGCTGGCGCGACGAGCCCGTCGGCCGGATCGACGACATCGTCTGCTTCGTGCCGGGCGAGAATGCCCAGGCCCCGGCGGGTGAGCCCGGCGAGGCGCAGGAGGTGACCACGATGGAGTACTTCTCCAAGATCACCTACACCGACGTGCTCTCGCCCACCCTGGTCCGCTACGCGAACAACCTGCGGGCGGGCCGGCTCACCGGCCAGCGCTGCCCGCAGTGCAACCGCGTGTTCCTGGGCCGGGGTTACTGCTCCGTGGACGCCATCCTGCTCGGCCCCGAGTTGGACGAGGTGCTGCCGGACCGGGGCGTGGTGTCCAACTACACGATCATCACCCCCACGCCCTACCCCGGGCAGAAGGAGACCGAGCCGTTCGCACGGGCCTCCGTCGTGCTCGAAGGCGACGAGATGGTGATCGCGCAGCAGCAGATCCTGGACATCCCGGTGTCCGAGATCCGGGTCGGCATGCGGGTCCAGGCCGAGTGGATGCCCGAAGCCGAGCGGGACGCGGCGGAGATCACCAGCAAGGGTTGGGGCACGGTCTCCGGCTTCATCAAGGGCTGGCGGCACACCGGCGAGCCGGACGAGCCCGCCGAGCAGTACATGAACCGGGTGTTCTGATGACGGCGCGTCACAACGCGGACGGCACCGGCCGGACCGGCCAAGAGGCGGGCGAGACAAGGGAGACGGCAGTGCGGCAGGACAGCGACATCGCGATCGTCGCGACCGCGCAGCTCCCGGCGGTGCGCCGGCAGGAGCTCACCGAGACC
Source organism: Embleya sp. NPDC050154 (assembly GCF_044460165.1). Lineage (NCBI taxonomy): Bacteria > Bacillati > Actinomycetota > Actinomycetes > Kitasatosporales > Streptomycetaceae > Embleya > Embleya sp. NPDC050154. The sequence goes on along the minus strand of NZ_JBITJP010000008.1, from coordinate 98,266 downwards.
GAGATGCTGCTGATGGTCGTGGACGAGGCCCTGGGCAAGGTCGGCCTCGAGCGCTCCGACATCGGCTTCAGTTGCCAGGGCTCGTGCGACTACATCTCCGGCGGCACGTTCTCGTTCGTGCCCAACCTGGACGCGATGGGCGCGTGGCCGCCGATCCACGAGTCGCACGTGGAGATGGACGGCGCGTGGGCGATGTACGAAGCCTGGGTGCGGCTCAAGCACGGCGACATCGACATCGCGGTGGCGATGGGCTCGGGCAAGTCCTCCACCGGCGACCCGGCCGCGATCTACCCGCAGGAACTCGACCCGTACTACCTCGCGCCGCTCGGCCTGGACCCGGTCTCGCTGGCCGCGCTCCAGGCCCGGCAGTTGATCGAGTCGGGCAAGACCACCGAACGCGAACTCGCCGAGATCGCCGCACGCTCGCGGCGCGACGCGGCGGGCAATCCCAAGCAGCAGGTACGCAACGCCGAGCAGGACGTGGACAAGCTGCTCGCCGAGGCATACCTGCGCAACCCGCTGCGCAAGAGCGACCTGCCGCCGATCTCGGACGGCGCGTGCGCGGTGGTGCTCGTCCGCGGTCCGCGCGCGGCCGAACTGACCGAGCGCCCGGCCTGGATCACCGGCCTCGACCACCGCAGCGAGGTGCACAACCCGGCGCTGCGTGACCTGACCGACTCGCCCTCGACCCGGATCGCCGCCGAGCGCGCGGGCGGTGTGGCGGGTGTCGAGGTGGCCGAGCTGATGGCTCCGTTCACCGCGCAGGAGGTGATCCTGCGGCAGTCTCTGGGCCTGGCCGACGACGTGTTGATCAACCCGTCCGGCGGTGCGCTCACCGGCAACCCGCTGATGGCCACCGGCCTGGTCCGGATCGCCGCCGCCGCCGACCGGATCCTGGTCGACGGCCGCTCGCGCACGCTCGGGCACGCCACGTCCGGCCCGGCACTCCAGCAGAACCTCGTCTGTGTCCTGGAAGGTGACAACCGATGACCCATGAGCGCGTTGCCGTCGTCGGCATCGGCCAGACCAAGCACAAGAAGCGGCGGGACGACCTGTCCATCGCGGGCCTCGTCCGCGAGGCCGCCCAGCGCGCGCTCGACGACGCGCGGATGACCTGGAGCGACATCGACGCGGTGGTGATCGGGAAGGCCCCCGACATCTTCGAGGGTGTGATGAAGCCCGAGCTCTACCTCGCGGACGCGCTCGGCGGGGCCGGGAAGCCGGTGTTTCGGGTGCACACCGCGGGCAGTGTGGGCGGGTCGACCGCGATCGTCGCCTCACACCTGATCAGCAGTCGCGTGCACAAGCGGGTGTTGGCCGTCGCGTGGGAGAAGCAGTCCGAGGGCAACGCGCAATTCGGCCTGGGCGGCGGCAAGTCCGGGTCGATCGGCGCGGGCGGCGCGTTCGCGCCCTGGATTCGGGCCTACATCCAGAAGTCCGGGGCGCCCGAGCACATCGGCTGGCAGGTGGCGGTCAAGGACCGGCAGAACGCGCTGCGCAACCAGTACGCGCACCTGCAACTCAAGGACATCTCGATCGACAAGGTCCGCGAGTCGCCGATGATGTGGGACCCGCTGCACTTCCTGGAGTCGTGCCCGTCCTCGGACGGCGCCGGCGCGATCGTGCTGACCGACGAGGCGGGTGGCGACGCGGCGGCGGCCGACGGCCGGGCCCCGGCCTGGATCCTGGGCACCTCGATGCGTTCCGAGCCGTCCTCGTTCAACGGCCGCGACCCGATCCGCCCGCAGGCGGGCGTCGACTGCGCGTGGGACGTCTACCGCCAGGCCGGGATCACCGACCCGCGTCGCCAGATCGACGTGGCCGAGTTGTACGTGCCGTTCTCCTGGTACGAGCCGATGTGGCTGGAGGGCCACGACATCGCGCCCGTGGGGGAGGGCTGGAAGATGGTCGACCGCGGTGAGACCGCGTTCGACGGCGACTTCCCGGTGAACCCGTCGGGCGGCGTGCTCTCCTCCAACCCGATCGGCGCGTCCGGCATGCTGCGGTTCCTGGAGGCGGCCCTCCAGGTGCGGGGCGCGGCCGGAGAACACCAGGTGGACGGCGCGAAGGTCGCGCTGGCGCAGGCGTACGGCGCCGCGGCGCAGTACTTCGCGATGTGGGCGGTGGGTGCGGACAAGCCGTAGCGGCCCCGCGCCGCTCCCGTGACATCGCGCGGGAACGCGGCTCGGCGCGACGGCCGATGTGTCGACCGGCAAATGGTAAGGCTCCTTGACCTTGATTTAGTCAAGGAGCCTTCCTATTCTGGGGCCTTCACCCGGTGACCGGAGGTTCTGGCGATGAAGCCCCCCATCTGCGCGAGGCTCGGGATCGACTTCCCGATCTTCGCGTTCTCCCACTGCCGTGACGTGGTCGCGGCGGTCAGCCGAGCCGGCGGCTTCGGCGTCCTCGGCGCGCTCGCGTTCGATCCCGAGCAACTGGAGATCGAGCTGGCCTGGCTCGACGAACACACCGACGGCAAGCCGTACGGCGTCGACCTGGCGATCCCGATGGCGTACATCGGCAAGGGCGGCGGCGACGCCGCGCTGCCGAGCAATCTGGAGAAGCTGATCCCGGAGCAGCACTGGAAGTTCGTCGACGAACTGCTGGAGCGGCACGGGATCCCGGCGCTGCCCGCCGAGTTGACGGACAAGCCGGTCAAGGCCGCCGGGCTGAACGTGGACCTGGAGTCGCGCGCGCAGATCGAGGTGTCGCTCAAGCACCCGCTGGTCAAGATGTTCGTCAACGCGCTCGGCCCGCCGCCGGCCGACATCATCGACGCGTGCCACGCGGCGGGCGTTCTGGTCGGCGCGCTGTGCGGCAGCCCTCGGCATGCCCAAAAGCAGGTCGAGGCGGGTGTGGACGTGGTGGTCGCGCAGGGCACCGAGGCCGGTGGGCACTGTGGCGAGATCTCCACGATGGTGCTCATCCCGCAGGTAGTGGACACGGTCGGCCCGGACGTCCCGGTGCTCGCGGCCGGTGGCATCGGCGGTGGTCGGCAGATGGCCGCCGCCCTGGCGCTCGGCGCGCAGGGGGTATGGACGGGGAGTCTGTGGCTCACCGTCGCCGAGGCGGACACCCACGAGGTGGCCGTACAGAACCTGCTGGAGGCCAAGTCCACCGACACCGTGCGCTCGCGGGCGATGACCGGCAAGCCGGCCCGCCAACTCAAGAGCGCGTGGACCGAGGCGTGGGAGGACCCGGCGAATCCCGACCCGCTGCCGATGCCGCTCCAGGGCATCATCTTCAACGCGGCGTCCCGGCGCTTCACCCGGACCAAGAACAAGGAGCTCAACGGCTGGCCGGTGGGCCAGGTCGTGGGCATGCTCGACCGGGTGCGGCCGACGCAGGAGGTCGTGCTGTCCCTGGTCGAGGAGTGGATCGAGACGACCGAGCGGCTGACCGCGTTCCTCGCCGACGACTGAGCCCGCCGCGGCGACTCGGATCCGGCGGCGACTTCGATCCGGCCGAGACCTGCCGGGCCGGGCGCGCGGGAGGACTCGCGTGCACGGCCCGGCGGTCGGCGGGTCACGGGAGTGAGTGACACCGGTCCCGCGCCTATGGATATCGCGAACTGTCTCGGTATTTCCGCAACTTGAGTGTTTTGCGTGTGTCGGCGGCGAGATGTCGGTAAAATTTGCCGGCTCGCCGGCGTCGGGTCTCGACACGTGTGGAGGTGCCCGACGCCGGCGGTTCGCCTACGGGGCGACCGAGTCCCACCCGGTGAAGCCCGATGGGTCGTGCCGACCGAAGGTGCCGTGCTCGAAGATGCCCACACCCTCGGCGAGCAACGCCCCGTCGGGGCCGGTGAGTCGGGCGGAGGCGACGTGGTCGATCACGCTGAACGGGATGCGCTTGGCCACCTCGGGATCCTGCTGCTCGTACACCGCGCCGTCGAGGTAGTCCTCGCCCTTCCACTGGCCGTGGCCCCAGTCCGGGTCGCCGCCGTAGCCCGCGCCGACGTTGAGCGCGATGTACCCGTGGTTGTCCAGGTGCAGCGTGAGCGCGTTGCGCTTGCGGTCGGTCAGGTGGATCGCGGCACCCTCGGGTATCCGGGTGCCGGACGTGTAGCGCACGTCGAACTCGGGCCAGCCGAGTTGCTCGGGCGCCTTCCCGTCGGCGATCGGGAAGATCCGGATCGCCTCGGTCAGGAAGCGGTGCCCCTCGGCCGACTCCTGCGCGATGATCATCAGCGCCTGGTCGCCGAGGTGGATGGGGATCCAGTTCCACCAGAACCCGGCGGTCTGCGCGGGCCGCCCGGCCGGCGGCGCCTCGCCCGACGGGCGGATGCCCCACGAGCGGTCGCGCGAGCCGGACCAGGTCTGCGGGGTGACCGCGATCTCCTCGCCGTCCAGGGTCACCGTGCCGGTCCAGTCGCCGATCTGCACGAAGCGCGAGGCGTCCAGGAGTGGCTTGAAGTCGCTGCGCTGCACGTGTCGAGGTTCCGGCAGCGGCGCGAACGGTGAGGTGAAGGTGAGGTCGATCGAGATGCCCTGGTCCGGCGCGTCGCACACCACGCGCACGCTGGCCAGCGGCTCCAGGACCTCGATCCGGTACGGCCCGACCTCCTGCTTGAGCCGATCCGGGCCGAGCGCGCCGGACATCCGCACCGCGTGCTGGCGGCCGTCCTTGCGGATCACCACGTACGCGTCGATCACGCCCAGGTTCGGATAGACCCCCAGGCCGGTCGCGATCTGGACGCCGCCCGCGCGGTCGTAGGCGTGCATGATGCAGCGGTCGTAGAAGTTCCGGTCGGTCGAGCCGACCTCGCTGTGGAACAGCGGGACCTGGTGGACCGGATATTCGTCCAGGGGCACGGGGATCGGCATCGGATTCCTCCTGACCACGCGCCGACGTGCGCCGACGCGTTGGCGCTGGTTGAGACGTCGTGCGAGTCTGCGTCAAATCATTGACGCAATCAAGCGTCTCGCTCGCGCACGGCCGGGGTCATCGCTCGTCGAGTGCGGTCGCGAACCGGGCGGCTTCGGCGGGCGCGGCGTGGTGCGGCGTCGCACGACGCGACCTCGACGCGCTGCCGGTGCGGTGCCTCCACGGCAGTGCGTTGCCGATGCGATGCCGGTGTGACGTCCGGCGGCGGCCCGGTCGGGCATCGGAGGTATGCGGCGGGAAGAATCGGACATATCGGACATATCGGCCATGTAGTTGAATCCGCCACTCGGTTGGGCCTCCAGCCGTCGGTGCGGTTGCCACGCTCCGTGAGACACGTGTTACTGAAGGTGTCCATGTGTAGGGATACCGCCCGGACCACGCTGTCGCCCACCGTCGTGGGGAAGGGCGGTCGGGATGGAAGTCCGCGACGCGTCGGGAGAGATCATGAGTCACCAGCAAGACCTCGTCATCTGCCGCGAACTCGGCGACCGCAACGGCGAGGGGCGGACGTTGAACAACCTCGGCACCGCCCTCCAGCACGTGCGGCGGTTCGACGAGGCCATCGACGCCCACCAGGAAGACCTCGTCAACTGCCGTGAGCAAACCGACCACCACGGCGAAGCCCAGGCGCTGGGCAATCTGGGTACCGCCTTCCAACAGGTGGGGAAGTTCGACGAAGCCATCGACGCCCATCGACGGGCCGCGGCCCTGTTCGCCGATCTCGACGACCGGCACCGCGAGGCCCAGGTCCTCAACAACCTCGGCACCGCTCTCCAGGAGGTGCGGCGGTTCGACGAGGCCATCGAGGCGCATCGGCAGGCCGCGGCCCTGTTCACCGAACTCGACGACCACCACCGCGAGGCCCAGGCCCTGAACAACCTGGGCATCGCCCTTCAGGAGGTGCGGCGGTTCGACGAGGCCATCGAGGCGCATCGGCAGGCCGCCACCCTGTTCACCGAACTCGACGACCACCACCGCGAGGGCCAGGCCCTGAACAACTTCGGGTTTGCCCTTCAGGAGGTGCGGCGGTTCGAGGACGCCATCGAGGCGCATCGGCAGGCCGCGGCCCTGTTCACCGAACTCGACGACCTGCACCGACAAGGCCAGGCACTGGACTGCCTCGGAGGCGCGTTGCACCAGGTGCGGCGGTTCGACGAGGCGGCCGACGCGCACGAGCGGGCCGCGACCCTGTTCGAGAAGCTCGGCGACCGGCACCGCGAGGGCCAGGCGCTGAACAGCTTCGGGGCCGCGCTCCAGCAGTTGCGGCGGTTCGACGAGGCGGTCGGCGCGCACGAGCAGGCCGCGACCCTGTTCGGGCAGGTCGGCGACCGCCTCGGCGAGGGCCGGGCGCTGAGCGAGATGGGTACGGCCCGCAAGCGGGCGCGCGGGGACGACGAGGACCGCGGACCCGGGTTGTGGGGCAGATTCGCGGCGCGGCGTCGGGAGCGACAGGAACGACCGTTCGACGCGATCGCCGCACTCGGCCCGGTCCTCGAACCGACGCAATAGCGCACGGATCCCCCGGCGCATGCTCTGGGGCAAGGACGGCTTCCCGCCGAGTCACGGGCACTCGTCCCCGCGTGGTCGTCGAGCCGGTGCCCGGGCGGAGGCAAAGACGCGGACGGCACCGAACGAGGAAACCGGAATTCCATATTCCGGTTTCCTCGTTCGGCTTTCCCGGTTCGGGTTCGACTTCCCCGTTCCGGAATTCCGGCTTCCGGATTCCCGTCCCCGGTTTCCTCGTGCCGACGGGCCGCTCCGGATCGGCGTCCGAGGATCGCGTCCGAAGATCAGCGTCCGGAGTGGAAGTAGTCCCGCGGATCCCTTTCCGCCCCGTGCCGGCGCGACGCCCGTCGGCCGACCCGACTCGCGGCCGATGTCGCACCGATCCGGTTGTCCTCCAGGCGGGCCAATCGGGCGTCGAGTTCCGCCTCTTCCTTGATCTCGTCGGCGGACGGCGACAGCGCGACGACGAACAACGTGATCACCGTGAAAAGGCTGATTCCGGTGATCAACGGCGCGAGGAATTGGGAGGCTTCCACGCCGTGTGCCATGCCGTGCCTGCCCTCGGTGCGCACACTCATCGCGGACATGCCCGTGTAATGCATTCCGCTGACCGCCAGGCCCATGATCAACGCGGCGCCCCCGGTCGCCGCGAATCCGCTCACGTTCAACGCGGCCCACAGCGCGGCGGTGGCCGCGACCACCGCGATCACGATCGACAGGCCGACCCGGAACGAGTCGTATTCGACCGAACCGTCCAGGCTCATCGCGGCCATGCCCATGTAGTGCATGCTCGCCACGCCGCCACCGGTGATCACCCCGCCGAGGACCAGTCCCACCGCGCCCGCGTCGCGCCGACCGGCGACCGCCATGCCGATGCCGACCACCACCACCGCGAGCACGAGCGATGTCATCGTCTTGGTCACGTCGTATCGAATCGGTGTCTCGCGCACGGAGAATCCGAGCATGCCGATGAAATGCATGACCCAGATTCCGGTGCCGCCGATCGACACCGCGCCCAGTACCAACCAACGTGCCCGAACCCAACCGCGCACCGCGCGCGCCCGTGTCGTACAGAGCAGCCCCAGAGCCGATCCGACACACGACATGAGATAGGCGATGCCCGGGGTCACAGCTCCGTACGCGAAATGATCTACGTGTCCCATGCCGGCAAACCGCTCCGTTAGTCCAGGCCCCTTCGGAAGCGGGGGAATGTCATCGTCGAATCGCCGATGATAGGGCAGCCGGGCCGGCGGTTCTCAGGCGGGTTTGCGACATTCCGAAACGAAGATCGAGAACGTCACCGCCCGTACGCGGAGCTGGAATTCGGATAAAGATCCCGGTAAGCCGGGATCTCGCCGCCGCGTTTCGCGGCCAGTACGCCGTGCAGCACGGCCCGGGCGAATACGTCCGCCGCCGCCGCGTGGATCACGGTCAGCGCGGCGGCCTCCGCGTTCACCCCGTACGGCGTGGTCGGATCGGGCGTGGGCAGCGGCACCAGGGCCGTGGACACCGCGAAGACGGTGTCGCCGTCGTAGAGCGTGTGCACCGGTCGGATCGCCCGGGCCAGCCCGTCGTGCGCGACGCCCGCGACCTTGTGCGCCTGCGACCTGGTCAGCACCGCGTCGGTGGCCACGATCCCGATCGTGGTGTTGAGCGAGGGCGGCAACTTGGCCGACGCCGCAGCGCGGTCCAACGCGGCGGCGTGTTCGGCGTGTTCGGGCGGGGCGAGCGGAAACTCGCCGGGCAGGCCGAGGCCGACCGCGTACGGCAGCCCGCCGGTCGGGTCCACCGCCGAGCCCGCCGCGTTGACCACCGCGAGCGCGGCGACGGTGACCCCGCCGGGCAGCACCACGCTTGCGGTGCCGACCCCGCCGCGCAGTCCGCCGACCATCGCGCCGGTGCCCGCGCCCACACTGCCCATCGGCACCGGCGCGTGCTCCGGCTCGGCGTCGGCCGCCGCGATCGCCGCCCGGCCCAGCGCCGCGTCCGGCCGCCGGGCCCAGTCGCCACCGCGTCCGAGGTCGAACAACGACGCGGCCGGCACCACCGGCACCACCTGATGCGGCTCCGTGCCGACCGGGAACCCGCGACCGCGCTCGGCCAGCCAGGCCACCACGCCGCCCGCCGCGTCCAGGCCGAACGCGCTGCCGCCGCTGAGCACGATCGCCTCGATCCGGGGCACCAGGTTGCGCGGGTCGAGCGCGTCCAACTCGCGGGTGCCCGGCGCGCCGCCGCGGACGTCCACCCCGGCCACGAACCCGCCGACCGGGCCGAGCAGGACGGTGGTGCCGGTCATCGCGCCGGCATCGGTGTAGGCGGCGTGTCCGACCCGCAGTCCGGCCACGTCGGTGATCGCGTTGCGCGGTCCGACCTTGTATTCCTCGACGTCGAACATGCGGCCTCCCGAGAGCGATGAACCGTGCTGAGGTCCCTGTTCCCATGCTGCTCCATCCAGCATGTCTCAGAGTTCAAGATTCTCGTCTCAAGTTCTGAGAAAGCTTGTATGGTGCACTGATATCGACGTGGAGGTGGCGCGATGGGGGAGAGTCGGCGCTGGCTGATGCTGGCCATCGGAATGTGCGCACAACTGGCGAGTTGCGTGTTCCTGTACGGCCTCGCCTACCTCGTCCCGGTGCTCCGCGAGGACGAGGGCATGTCGCTCGCGCAGGCCGGCACGGTCGTGGCGTGCCCGACCTTCGGCCTGTTGCTGACCCTGGTGTTGTGGGGCGCCGCGGCCGATCGCTGGGGCGAGCGCCGGGTGATGGCGGTGGGTCTGGCGCTGGCCGGAGTCGCGATCGTGGTGGCCCTGGCCGGCGACGGCGCGGTGTGGTTGGCCGGCTGGCTCGCGGTCGCCGGCGCGTGCTCGGCGGCGGTCAACGCGGCCAGCGGGCGAGTCGTGCTGGGCTGGTTCGCTCCCGAGCAGCGCGGACTGGCGATGGGCATGCGGCAGATGGCGCAGCCACTGGGCATGGTGGCCGGCGCCCTGGTGCTGCCGCCGATCGGTACCCACGCGGGCTTTCGGGCCGCCCTGGTCTTCCCGGCCGTGTTGTGTGTGCTGGGTGCGGCGCTGGTCGCGGTAATCGTGCGCGACCCGGCCCGACCCGAGACGCCGGCCGGTGCGAGCAGGCCCGCCTCCCCGTACGACTCGCCGATCCTGTACCGGATACACGCGGCGAGCGCGCTGCTGGTGGTGCCCCAGTTCGTGGTGGTGTCCTTCGCGTCGGACTACCTGGTCTCCGAGCACGGCTGGACCGCGACCACCGCCGGGCGCCTGCTCGCGGCCGTGCAACTGGTCGCCGCGGGCACCCGGATCGCGGTCGGCCGCTGGTCGGACCTGGTCGGCTCCCGGCTGCGGCCGATGCGGACGTTGTGCGCGGTCAACGCCGTGGTGGTGGGCGCGCTCGCGCTGACCTCGGTGATCGGCGGACCGGTCGCGATCGGCTTCCTACTGCTCGCCTCGGTGGCCACGGTGAGCTGGAACGGGCTGGCGTTCACGGCGGTCGCCGAGATCGCGGGCGGCGCGTGGGCGGGTCGGGTGATGGGCATCCAGAACACCGGCCAGAACCTGACCGCCGCCGCCGGACCACCGCTGTTCGGGATGATCATCGGCGGCCCGGGCGGCTATGCCGGCGCGTACACCATCTGCGCGCTGCTCCCGGTCCTGGCCGGGCTGTTGACGCCGGGTCAGGACTCCCGTTCGGAGTACGCGACCATGCCGAGCAGCAACACGTCGATGCCGAACGCGAAGCGCTCGTCGCCGTCGCCGGAGGTCAACGCGTCGGACATCGACATCAGCGTGGGGAAGCGCGAGGCCGGGAGCGACGTGAAGTAGTCGTGGATCCGCCGGTAGTAGGCGTCGCGCTCGGCGTCGGTCGACCCGTGCATGGTGCCCTGGCCGCCCATCTCCAGGCCGGACATCACGGTGTACATCGACAGCAGGTCGGCCGCGAACGCGCTGACCTTCTTGGACAGTCCGCCCGCGCGCAGGATGGCCAGCAGGCGCTCGGAGGAGTCGAGCGAGTTGGGTCCCATCGGCACCGCGCCGATCAGGGCGCGGCCGAGATCTCGGTGTGAGGCGTACACGTCGCGGATCGCGAACATCGCCTCGCGCAGTTGCTCGCGCCAGCGCTCGGGATCCGCGACCGGGATCCGGACCTCCCCGTTGACCCGGTCCACCACGAGCTCGACGAGCTCGTCCTTGTTGGCCACATAGGCGTACAGCGACGCCGCGCCGGTGTCGAAGCGTTGGGCGATCCGGCGCATGCTCAACGCGTCCATGCCCTCCGCGTCGATGATCTCCAGGGCGGCGGTGACGATCGCCTCCTGGCTCAGGGTCGGCTTGCGCGCCGCCCGACTCCTGGGCGACGTGCGCCAGGGCGGCATGGGTACTTCGGGAACCTCGGACACGGCGCCACCTCCTCGATCAACCCCACACCGATCGCTCAGCTTTACGAACACTGTACTTGACGCGAACGCTGTTCGTGATTAAAACAGTGTTCGAAGAGATAACGGCGTTCGAAGCACGAACGGCGTTCGCATTTAGAGGGGGAGACGATGGAAACCGACATCACCAGGGCGGCGCCGGTCGCGGCCGAGCCGGCGGAGCGGCCGTCCTACCCGCTCCGGTGGATCGGCCTCGCGGTGGTCATGGGCGCCGACATCATGGACCTGCTGGACGCCACCATCGTCCAGGTGGCGGGGCCCGGCATCCGGGAATCCCTCGGCGGCACCTCGACCCACCTCCAGTGGTTCTCGGCCGCGTACACGCTGGCGTTCGCGATGTTCCTGATCACCGGCGCCCGACTCGGCGACATCCTCGGCCGGCGCCGGATGTTCCTCGGTGGGGTGCTCGCCTTCACCGTCACCTCGGCGCTGTGCGGCCTGGCTCAATCACCGGAGATGCTGATCGTCGCGCGCGGCTTGCAGGGTCTGGCCGCCGCGATGATGGTGCCGCAGGCGATCGGACTGATCCGGGAGATGTTCGACGAGCGCGAGATCGGCGCGGCGTTCGCGGTGTTCGGCCCGGCGATGGGCCTGGCCGCGGTGCTCGGCCCGATCCTGGGCGGCGTGGTGATGGACGCCGACCTGTTCGGCCTGGGCTGGCGCGCGGTCTTCCTGTTGAACGTGCCGCTGGGTCTGTTCGCCTTCTTCGCCGGCTCCACCGTGGTGCCCCGACCCACCACCCCGGCGGCCGGCACGCGCCGGCCCGGCCTGGACGTGGTCGGCATGGTCCTGGTCACCACCGCACTGGTGCTGCTCGTCTACCCGCTGGTCCAGGGCCGCGAACAGGGCTGGCCCGGCTGGACGTTCGTGTGCATGACCGGCTCACTGCCGGTGCTGGCGCTGTTCGCCTGGTACGAGGTGCGGACCGGTCGTGCGGGCCGCGACGCGCTCGTGGAGATCAGCCTGTTCCGCAATCGCGCGTTCACCGGCGCCCTCGCGGTCGGCCTGATGATGTTCGGCTCGATGATCGGCCTGATGCTCCTGCTCGGCGTCTACCTCCAGGTCGGCCTGGGCTGGAGCGCGACGCACGCGGCGCTCGCGCTGATCCCGTGGTCGCTGGGCTCGACCGTCGGCGCAGGTCTGGCCGGCGCGGTGCTCGCCGCCAAGTACGGCCGCCGGGTCCTGCACGCCGGCCTGCTGGTCGGCCTGGTCGGGGTGATCGGCATCGGTGCCACCCTCGCGCTGCACGACGGGCCGGTGGACGCCTGGGTCCTGCTGCCGGCGACCACGGTCACGGGCTTCGGCTTCGGTCTGCTGATGGCGCCCTTCTTCGGGATCGCGCTCGCCGGGGTCGGCGACCACGAGATCGGCTCGGCGTCAGGAGTGCTCAACGCGGTCCAGCAACTCGCGGGCGCGCTGGGGGTGGCGCTGTTCGGCACGCTGTTCTTCGGCCACGTGGAGGACAACGTGGCTGCCGCGCACGGAGCGGACGCGGTGCGCGCGGTGTTCGACGACGCGTTCACGATCGGCCTCGTGGGCAGCGCGCTCGCGCTGGCCGCGGGGTGGGGGCTCGCGTTCCTGATGCCGCGGTGGGAACGGCCGCCGGGCGCGGAGGGCGGCGCGGGGCACTGAGTCCCGGGCGACGCACGGCGCGCATCGGCGCCGGACCGGCTTCTGCGCCGGTCCGGCGCCGATGCGTTCGCGGTGTCAGTGGCTGCCGGCGATGCCGTGTCGGGACGGGTCGCCGCCGAGCGAGGATGCCCCGTCGCGGGAGAGCACCGAGGCCCGGCTGCGGAAGGCGTCCTCACGGGCCGCTTCCTGCGGGTGCCGCGAGCGCCAGTACGGGTTGTCGTGGGGCAGATGGCCGCTGACCCGCCCGTACAGGCCGAATGTCATCACCAGCAGACCGACCACGAAGCTGAAGATCACGTTCGGCATCTTGAAGGACAGGTAGTTGATGTCCGGAGTGCCCATCAGGCCCAGATTGACGAACCCGCTGATCACGAACAGCGCGCCCACCACGATGTTCACGGTCGAGGCGGTGTTGCCGCCGATGATCGCGCCGACGATCAGGATCGCGCCGACCACGACCGAGATCAGGCTCAGCGCACCGTTGGTCGACATGCCGGCGACCTCGCGCCCGGTGGTGGAGAAGAAACCGACGTTGTTGGTGAACCCCAGGACACCGAACGTGATCAGCACGATTCCCATGAACCCGCCGCCGTAGCGGTAGACCTGCCCGAGCCGATGATCGACCGGCAATCCCTCGTCCAAGCCTGGCATGGCCGCCTCCCGGTATCCGTTTTGTGGAATAACTCCTCTTTATCCCTCTTCCCGGAAATACCGGATCGACGCGGCCGAAGATCAGCCGGACAGGCGCCGGTCGCCGCCGGCGGGAAGCCCCGGACGGGAGCCGCCCGCCGGTCCGGCTCAGCCGATCAGCTCCACATGTGCCTCGCGGATCCCGTACACGAACGCGTTCGGCATCTGGACCACCGCGCTGCCGGGCACCGGGCGCAGCTCGCGGACCCGGGCGAGCAGTTCCTCGAAGAAGACCCGGATCTCCAACCGGGCCAACGGCGCGCCCAGGCAGAAGTGGGTGCCGAAGCCGAAGGTGATGTGGTCGTTGGGCGTGCGCGTCACGTCGAACCGCTCGGGTTCGGCGAACACCGCCGGGTCGCGATTGGCCGAGCCGTACATGAGCACCACCTGGTGTCCGTCCGGGATCACCGTGTCACCGATGCGCTGGTCCCCGACGGCGACCCGGCACATGTTGTGGATCGGAGTGGTGTACCGGATGAACTCCTCCGTGGCCACCGCGAGGTCCGCGCCCGCGCGCAGCAGGTCCCACTGCTCCGGGTGCTCGATCAGGTACAGGAAGGTACGGGCGATCACCGTGCGGGTGGTCTCCGCGCCGCCGTCCAGCAGCAGCAGGCAGTCGCTCGCCACATCGCCCGGGCCCACCGGCTCGCCGTCGATCCGCGCCGTGGTCCACACCGACATCACGTCGTCCGCCGGGCAGGTCTTCTTCGTCTCGTACAGTCCCAGCGCCGACCGGATGAACTCGCCCGCCGCGGCCCGGCCGTCCTCGGTCAGGTAGCGCGGTCCGCCGCCGAGCGCGATGGTGCGCTCGGACCAGTCCCGCAACAGCGGCCAGTCCCGGTCGGGAAACCCGAGCAGCCGCCCGATCATCTTCGCGGGCAGTACGGACGCCAGGTCGCCGACCACCTCGACGGTGCCCTTGGCCACGGCGGCGTCCAGCAGCTCCACGCACGTCTCGCGCACGTGCGCCTCCCACTCGCGCACGCCACGCGGGGTGAACCACTTGCTCACCAGCTTGCGCCGTTTGTTGTGCAGCGGGTTGTCCAGGCCGATGATCGCCGGGTCGGCGGGCAGGTTCGGGCGGTAACCCCCCTTGTTCCGGTCGGAGTTGACGAAGTGCTCGCTGCGCGCCTCGACATCCTTGAGATCCGCGTGCCGGAAGACGCCCCACAATTCGTTGCCCGCGTCCCACGCGACGGGTTCGTGCTCGCGGAACCACGCGTAGTCCGCGTAGGGGCCGTTCGCGTACCAGTCGCCGTCGAGCAGGTCGAGCCTCGGTCGCGGGGTCGGCGTCGTCGTCATGGGCAGATCCTCCGGATCGCGTCCTGGGCCGGGGCGGGCTCGGGTACGCAATCACGAAGCGGGAGCGGAAACCATAGCCGCGCGGGCGACCGGGCCGGGGCCGGGCCGGGCTGTTGCGCGGGTGGTGGGTCGTTACGCCGGCTTCAGCACGATCTGGCCGTTGTTCACCGCGATCGGCTTCACGGCGAGCGGGCGAGGGGCCGGGCCGCCGAGGACCGCGCCCGTGGAGGCGTCGAAACTGCTGCCGTGGCACGTGCAGTTGATCTTGCCGGCCGCGACGTTGGCGACCAGGCACTGCTGGTGCGTACACACCGCGGTGAACGCCTTGAAGTCGCCGGCGGTGGGCTGGGTGACCACGACCTTGGCGTCGTCGTAGATCTTGCCGCCGCCGACCGGCACGTCGGCGGCCGCACCGAGCGTCTTGTCGCCGGCGGGGGCGGTGTTCTTCGTGTCGTCATCACCACCGTCGTCGTCGCCACCGCAGGCCACCAGGGTCGCTCCGGCGGCGGCGACGAGGGCGCCGCAGACCAGGATCCGGCGGGTGGGCTCGGCCCTACTCGTCGGCTCGATGCCCGTCGGCTCGACGCTTGCCGGCTCGGTGCTCGGGTCGCTCGTTCGCATGGGGTGCCTCCGTCGTCGGTCCCGGCGCCGGCCGATCGTGCGGCGCCGATGCAACGGAAACGTACGCGAGCGGCTCGTGGTTCGACGGATCGCTGAAGCGAACGGGTGTAACCGGTTCGAGGTCCTCCGGGAGGTCCGGTGGGAGGTCCTGCCGGAGGTCCCGCGGGAGGTTCCGGGAGAGGTCCGCCGAGGGGTCCTCGGCGGCCGGGTCGGCGGGGCCGGCCGGGTCCACCGGCTTTTCGGCGTCGGCGAGTTCGGTGTCCGCTGCCGCTTCCGGCTCGTCCGGTTCGGCGGCGCGGTCCGGCAGGGTGAACTCGATCCGGGTCCCGTCGGTGTACCCGGTGTCCACGGCGATCCGGCCGCCGTGTTGTTCGACGATTCGCTTGGCCATCGCGAGTCCGATGCCGCTGCCGGTGTACGTCTCGCGCGGGTGCAGCCGCTGAAAGGCCGCGAACACCCGTTCCGCCGCCTCGGTGGGGATGCCGATCCCGTTGTCGGTCACGGTGATCCGCCATCCGTCGGACACCGGCTCGGCGGCGATCCGCACCCGTGGCGGCTCGTAGGGGCGCTGGAACTTCACCGCGTTGCCCAGCAGATGCTGGACCAGCGTGGCCAACAGCGCGGGATCCGCGTCCACCACCGGCAGTTCGTCGTACGCCAACTCGGCGCCGGTGTCCTCCACCCGGTCCGCCATGTCCAGCCAGGTCTGCCGGACCAGGTCGCCCAGGTCGACCCGGGCACTTTCCGCGCGCGAGCGGCCCACTTCGGTGAGGGTGACCATCTCGTCGATGAGCACCTGGAGTCGGCGGGCGTTGTCGATGGTGAAGTCGATGTATTGCCGGCCGCGCCGATCGAGCACGTCCTGATAGCGCTCCTGGAGCATCCGGCCGAACGAGACGATCCGGCGCAGCGGATCCTGCATGTCGTGCGTCGCGGCGTGCGCGAACCGATCCAGGTCCGCCCGGGCGAGCCGGGCCCGCCGGGCGTGCTCCTCGACCAGGGCCCGCAGTTCCTCCCCGGCGTGGACCAGATCCCGGGTCTGCTCGCGCTCGGTCTCCAGCGCCCGGTCCCGTTCCGCGACCGACTCGGTCAGCCGGGCGATCTCGGCCTGCGTGCGGCGGGCCTCCTGCTCCGCTGTGCGGGCCCGCGCGTGCAGCTCCGCCATGGTGGCGGCGATCAGATCGAACTCGCGGCTGTCGTAGCGCGCGGCGCGCGCCGGCTGCGCGTTCGGATCGGCCAGCCGGGTGAGCGGCCGCTCGACGGTGCGCCGCAGCGCGGCCTCGATCAGCACGGTCAGCCCGACCACGAGCAGCAGATCACCGCCGAGCACCAGGAGCAGCCCGCGCGAGCGCGCGTCCCCGTCCAGCGTCAGACCCACCACGAGCGCCGCGACGGTGGCGAGCATCACTGCCGCGCACGGCACCCAGATCAGCCGCAACCGGGCGCGCACCGTCCACCACGAGTCCTCGGAACCCGCCATCGGTACCCCGCCCTCTCCGGCCCGCCGTCGCCCGCGCGAAACCCCCGCGCGGGTCCCCCTCGTGAAACCCTTCGTGGAACCCTTCGTGGAACCCTTCGTGGAACAAGGAAATTGTGGCAGTGCCGGGCGCGGCGCACGAGGGCATGATCGGGCCGCCCGCGTCCGAGTGCTCCGGGCGCACCCGGTGACCCGGAACGATGCGTGCGCACACCTTCCGCGCACAGATTCTTAAGGCATTCATAAATCACCCATACCGGGGTGCCGAGGCCGTGGATCTTCGGGATACGGTCGCAGGGCCGGCCGGGCGCGTTTGGAGAGACGGCGCCGAGCCGACGCACAGCGGGGGATTCCTGCGACCGTCGCCCTCCTCCCACTCGTTGGGGCGACGGTCGAAGGAACCCTTCGTCACGACTTCGTGACCGTGCGGGTATCGGCCTGATTCGTCCCCACCGGGGTATCCATCCGGCCGGTAGCGTCCACAGGCCGAGGCCGTATCCCGCTGAGAAAAATGGTGGTCGAGTGTCACGACGAACGTCGGATGTCGAGGCGACCCCGCACAGGCGTCGAGTGGTGATCGGCGCGCTCTTCTGCGTGGCCGCGGTCCTGGTGGTGGCCGGCCTCGCGTCGACCGGACGCATCTCGGGCCATCCCAGGTCGCGCGGTACCGGCGACGCCTCCCGCGGGTACCACCTCCCGGACCCGGCCGAGGGCGACCGGATCGCGGCGAGCCTGCTCGGCGCGGCGCCCGCCGGTCCGTCCTCCGAGCTGTCGTCGTCGCCCGTGCCCACGGAGTCCTCGTCGCAGGTCGAGCCGCTGCCGGCCTCCGATCCGCTGGAGGCCGCCCCGATCGCGGCGACCCCGGCGATCGGCGCGCTGCTGCACGTGGCGGAAGGGGAGGATCCGGAACACTTCTGCACGGCGAGCGTGGTGCGGTCCCCGAACCGGAACCTGGTGGTCACCGCCGCGCACTGCGTGTTCGGCGACGCCTTCGCCTCCGACATCGCGTTCGCGCCCGGCTATCACGACGGCGTGATGCCGTACGGCGCGTGGGTGCTCTCCCGGATCGACGTGGACCCGCGCTGGGTCGCCGACCGGGACCCGGACTACGACGTGGCCTTCCTCCAGGTGCGCCGCCCGGGTACCGACGACCGGATCGAGACGATCACCGGCGCCGAGCAGGTCGACTTCGATTCCGCTCCCGCCCGCCCGGCCCGCCTGATCGGCTACCCGGACGACGAGGACCAGCCGATCGGGTGCCAGAACACCACGTCGGCCTACTCCGACACCCAACTGCGCTTCGACTGCGCGGGGTTCCCCAACGGCACCAGCGGCGGCCCGATGCTCACCGAGATCGACCCCGCCAACGGCCGCGGCACGGTGATCGGCGTGATCGGCGGCTACCAGGAGGGCGGCGACGACCTCACCTCCTACAGCAGCTACTTCGGCCCCGACATAGCCGCCCTCTACGACCGAGCCCGCACCGCCGAGGTGTCCCCGACCACCTGACCCACCCCGGAAAACACCGAAACCCCGGCCGAAGCCGGGGTTTCTCGCCTGTTCGACCAGGTGCCCCCAGCAGGATTTGAACCTGCGACACCCGCTTTAGGAGAGCGGTGCTCTATCCCCTGAGCTATGGAGGCTTCGGGGCCGTGAGGTCCCGCAGGACAGGGTAGCGGAACGGTCGAGGGGGTGGCCGGCGGCTTTGGCGTGGGTCAGGGTTTGTTGACGGTCAGGACGACGGCGGAGTCCTCGAGGGCCTCGAGGGAATGGGGTTCCTGGGGGATGACGAGGAGGTCGCCGGAGGTGCCCTCGATGGTCTCGTCGTCGGTGGCCAGGCGGACGTGGCCGGTGAGGACGATCAGGGAGGCCTCGCCGGGGCTTTCGTGGGGGGCCAGCGAGTTGCCGGTGGTCAGGGCGATCAGGGTTTGGCGCAGGTGTTGTCGGGATCCGCCGAGCATGGTGACCGAGCTGCGGCCGGACGAGGTGGCGCGGGCCGAGGCGAGTTGCTCCCGGGTGGCCGTCCGGAGCGAGATTTTGTCCATGTATGCCAGTTTCGGGGGCGCTCACTCTCCGCGCATGTTCTGGTGTGCCCGGGCGTGCGGGGACTCCCGGGTCGGGTGATGCTGGGCGGATGGGCACGGCGTACGGCGCTCGCGCGCGACGCATGCTCGCGACCGTCGTCGGGGCGCGTGTCCGAGGTCGGGTTCGAGGCCGCCGACAAGGAGATATCCACTTGCTCGCGCATCGAAGAATGAATCTCATGACCACAGACGAGAGTGTTCGCACCCGCGGGACCGTGTTCGATCGGGACGGATCGCTGGTGGCCGACTACCGGCTGGGCAACCGGTCCGGTCGCCCGGCCGCGCTGGATCTGCGCCTGCACCGGTTCCCGGCCGAGCTCGCCGCGCCCGCCATCCTGACCGCGCTGCCCGGGTGGGTGGTGTCGACCGGCGAGGAGATCGGTGCGGTGCTGCTCGCCGCCGGCGGCCGACTGTTCCGCCATCTGCACCAGTACACCCGCGACCTCGGCCCGGACCTGGGGGACACCGCGTGGACCGAGGCGGGCATCGAGGCGCGCCCGGCGGTGTCCGTGCCGCCCTCGGCGCTGTACGAGAACTGGCTCGCCGCCTACCCGCCGGATCACCCGGATCGCGCCGAGCACCCGAATCCACAGGATGTGGACGGTCTGTACGACGGCCGCACGCTCGGGCCGCTGTGCGGGTTCAGCACCGTGGCGGTCGACGAGGAGCGGGTGGTCGCGGCCGTCCTGGTCAACGACGCCGAGTTGCTCGGGCCGTGGATCAGCGAGGTCTTCCGCGACCCGGACCCGCGGTACGCCGGGCTGGGCGGCCGGTTGTTGCGGCACACGCTCGGACTGGCGGCGGCCGACGGGCTGCCCTCGATCGGGCTCGCGGTCACCGAGGGCAATCCGGCCCGGAAGGTGTACGAGCGGCTCGGGTTCCGCCATCGCGCGTCGTTCATCCAGGTCGTCCTCCCGGGAGGGGAGCGGTAGACACCATGACGCCGAGATGAGACTTTAGTGTCTCATAAGAATTGAGGATGTTTCATGGCCGGCTCCACCACACCTTCGCCCGAACTCGACCCGACGCGCTGGGCCGTGCTCGCGATCCTGTCTGGGAGCCTGCTGATCATCGCGATGGACGCGACGATCCTGAACGTCGCCTTCCCCTCGCTGGTCGCGGATCTGCGGCCCGATTCGGTCGAGCAGTTGTGGATCATCGACGCGTACGCGCTCGCGCTGTCCGGCCTGCTGGTCACCGCCGGCGCGCTCGGCGACCGCTGGGGGCGCAAGCGACTGCTGCTGGTCGGCTTCGCGATCTTCGCGCTGGCCTCGCTGCTCGCCGTCGCGGCCACCGAGGCATGGCACGTGATCGCGGCCCGGGTGCTGCTCGGCGTCGGCGGCGCGGCGATCATGCCGTCCACGCTGACCATCCTGCGCCAGGTGTTCACCGACGCCCGTGAGCGGGCCCTCGCGTACGCCGTGTGGTCGGCGGTCTTCGGCGGCGGCATGGCGCTGGGGCCGGTCGTCGGCGGTCTGCTCGTGGAGTCGCACGGCTGGCAGTCGGCGTTCCTGCTGAACGTGCCGATCGCGGTCGCGGTGATCGCATTCGGACTGTGGCTGCTGCCCGAGTCGCGCTCGCCGCGCACCGGTAAGTGGGACTGGCCCGGGGTCGGCCTGTCGATCGTCGGCATGGGCACCCTCGCGGGCGGCATCAAGCAACTCGGCAAGGCCGGTGTCGCCGATCCCGTCGCGTGGGTCCTGATGGTGGTGGCCGCGGTGGCCCTGACCGTGTTCGTGCGCCGCCAGCTGCGGCTGGCCAACCCGCTGCTCCAGGTCCGGTTGTTCACCCATCGCGCGTTCACCATGGCCGCGACGGCGATCTTCCTGGGCATGCTCGGGCTGGGGGCGGCGTTGTTCCTGCTCAGCCAGTGGTTCCAGTACGTACAGGGGTACAGCCCGGTCTCCGCGGGGCTGCACCTGCTGCCCGCGCCGATCGCGCTGATCCTCGCGTCGATGTTCGTGCCCCCGCTGATGCATCGCTTCCCGCCCCGGAACGTGCTCGCGTCCGGCCTGGCGCTGATGGGCGTCGGGCTCGCGCTGCCGTGGATCGGGCAGCACTTCCGGGACGTGGACTACGTGCTGGTGGGCGTCGCGCTCGCGGTGGTCGGATTCGGCGTCGGTACCCTGGCCACCGTCGCGTCCGTGGTGCTGATGTCCTCGGCGCCGGCCGCCGAGTCCGGTGGCGCGGCGGCGATCGACGAGACCGCGTACGAACTCGGCGCCGCGCTGGGCGTCGCGATCCTGGGCAGCCTGGCGTCCTCGCTCTACCGGGCCGACCTGGCCGATCTGGACCTGGGTCCGGCCGATCTGGCGGCGGTGCGCGAGTCGATCGGCGAGGCGTCGGTGGTCGCGGCTCGGCTCGGCACCGGAAGCCTCTTGGACCGGGCCGGCGAGGCGTTCACGTCCGCCATGACGCCGACCTTCCTGGCCGGCGGCGTGGTCGCGATGATCGCGGCCGGACTGGCCTGGCGGCTGACCCCGCGCGACCTGCAACCCGCGCCGGACACGCACTGACGGCCGGCCGAAACCCATCGGTAGACGACGGGCGCGCGTCCGTCGATGGCGTCGGATAACAGTGGATAAGCCGATATTCGCCGCCGAATCGATGCCGGCTCGCGGAGTCGACCTGGGATCGCCGGGGCAGGGCCGGGCGCGTGCCTTAGGAACATCCGGGCCTCGTCGACCGTTGAGCGGATCGTAGGCACCAAGCGGCACCCCCACAGTACGCATGGGCCGCCCGACGCCGGGCAGGCGCTCGCAGGGGCCGCTATCGGCCAACCTTTCAACAGTACATCTGCGGACGGAATATCACAGGCTTCTCGTTCGTTCGAATTACTGACGAACGCGAATGAAAGCGAGGGCTAGAGCATGCCGACTACACGTGGTGTGGCCCGACAGGGCGCCGAGCGAGTGGCGGCTTCCCGCACGCGGAAGGCTGCCGACGTCGAGCGCGACACGGTCGGTGTGTACCTGGACGAGATCAGCCGCACGAAGCTGCTCGACGCGGAGCGCGAGGTCGAGATGTCCAAGGACATCGAGGCCGGGCTGTACGCACAGAAGCTGATCGACGAGGACGCGGTGCCCGAGGGTGTCGAGCAGGCCGAGCTGGACCGCCTGATCGAACGCGGCGCGCAGGCCAAGGAGCTGTTCATCCAGGCCAACCTGCGTCTGGTGGTGTCCGTCGCACGGCGCTACCCGCGCAGCGGGATGCCGTTCCTGGACCTGGTTCAGGAGGGCAATGTGGGCCTGGTCCGCGCGGTCGAGAAGTTCGACTACGCGAAGGGCTTCAAGTTCTCCACCTACGCGACGTGGTGGATTCGGCAGGCGATCACCCGCGCGATGGCGGATCAGGCGCGCACCGTGCGGCTGCCCGTGCACCTGGTCGAGGAACTGAGCAAGATTCGGCGGGTGCAGCGCGAGTTCGCCCGTGACCACGGCCGCGATCCGGAGATGGCGGAGATCGCCGAAGCGGTGGGCTCCACCCCCGAGCGTGTCGTGGACGTCATCGGCTGGGCGCGCGATCCGATCAGCCTGGACACCCCCGTGGGTGACGACGGCGAGACCGAACTGGGCGAACTGGTCCAGGAGACCGACCCGTTGACGCCGGAGGACATCACCCTGGCGACGCTGCGGCGCGAACAGATAGCGGACCTGGTGGGTCGGCTCGACGGCCGTACGGCCACGATCCTGCGGGCGCGCTACGGCATGGCGGACGGCAAGGAGCACACGCTGACCGAGGTCGGGAAGCAGCTCGGCCTCACCCGCGAGCGGATTCGGCAGATCGAGAAGCAGGCGCTCGTCGAACTGCGCGAGCTGGCCACCGCCCAGGGGCTGGAAGCCGCGTGACGCGGGTGCCACCGGGGCGCCGGCACACTGGTGCGATGGCGGATGCGGATGCGGAAGTACGCGCGACGAGTGGGCCGGGCGAAGCGAGGCGGCGGGACGCGTTCGGCTGGGACGACCTGCTCCCGGACGTGAGCTCGGACGAGACCGACTCCGGATGGGGCGACGCGCGCACGGCCGCCGACCCGGCGGACCTGCGCCGATTCCTGGACGACAAGCCGCCGCATCACCTCTGACGACCGGCGACGCGAGACTGGGCGACATGAGACTCGGCGATACGAGACGGCGGGCCCGCACCTTTCGAGGAAGGTGCGGGCCCGCCGTCTCACGTACATCTGCCTGGTGCCGTCCGACGCCCGCGCCGGTGTGTGGGTGCGAGTCGGGGCGTGTGTGCTGTGTGTGCCGTCGGCCGATCAGAGGTCGGAGCGTGAAGAGCGCGAGCCGGGGACGCCGTGGTTCGGTTGGTTCGCTTCCGCCTCGGGGTTGAGCCGCGCGGCGAGCAGATCGCGGATCTCGACCAGGAGTTCGGTGTCGCTGAGTTCCTTCTCGTCGGCGTGGCCCAGGGCCCGCTTGCGCCTTTCCATCATGTGGTTCAGCGGCAGCACGAGCAGGAAGTAGACGACCGCCGCGGTGATCAGGAAGGTCAGCGTCGCGCCGAGGACCGAGCCCCAGAGCAGTTGCACGCCGGTTGCCTGCCCCTTCGCGTCGACTCCGCACGGGCCCTTGATGCAGGTGGTGTAACCGTCCAGGTTCTTGGTGCCGAAGGCACCCACGACCGGGTTGATCATCCCCTTCACGAACGCGGTCACGACCGCCGTGAACGCGGCGCCGATGACCACGGCCACGGCCAGGTCCACGACGTTTCCGCGCATGAGGAACTTCTTGAAGCCGCCCACTGCTTGATTCCCATCGATCTTGATCGGTCGAAGCCTCGAAGGGGCGAACCGATCAATGATCAATACCGGGAACAGTAGTGACCACTGAATACCCCCTGAAGCAGGACAACTCGCACGAGTCTGCTGTCATTCGCGATCCGTCGCAACAGGGCCGTTCGCGAGTCTGTGGATGGTATAGGTCAGCGCCGGTCCGGTCGCCACGCCCGCGAGTTCGGCGGCCACGGGGCGGGGGACTTCGAGGATCAGCAGGGCTCCCGTCGAGGAGCCGGACGATGCCGGCCGGGCCACCACGAGCGCGCCGGGCACGATCAGGCGCGCGGGTCCCGGGTGGTCGGCAAGCGGCGCGGCCAACACGTCGATCCGGTCGCCCGGGCGCAGTACGGCCACCGCGTCGGCGTCCGCGAAGCGCGCGGGCAGGGCGACCGTGCCCGGGTCGCGCGGGGCGCCGGAGCGGGCCACCCGGACGTCGGTCACCGGTTCGCCCCGGCGCAGCGGACCGGTCAGCGCGACCCCGGCCGCCTGGCCCACCGTGTGCAGAACTCCCGCCGGACGCAAGGCCGTCGGCATCTCGACCAGGGTCAGGTCGGCGGGTCCGGGGGTGCTTCCCGCGGCCAGATCGCGCGCGGCCACCACGATCGGTGTGGTGGCCGCGGGTGCCGGGCGGACCGCCACGATCACCGCGAGCACCGCGACGGCGGCGGACAGCGCGGCCAGGCCGCGGCGATGGCGGGCCAGCACGCGCCGCCACGGCGTCCGGGCGCTCGGGGGCGGCGGCGCCCGGAACGCCGGGCCGAACGTCGAACCGGGCGAGGACCCGAACGATCCCGAAGCGGACATCACACCTCCAGCGCGGGCAGCGCGAAACGGCACGGACGGTGCGGCCCGACCCCCGTCGGAACCGGGGCGGGAAACGAGGGCCGAGCCGCGTTCCCACCGTGCCGCGCGCCGCCGCACCCCGGCCGAGGTGTCTCCTCGCCTGTGCACAACTCCGCCCCTGGGGACAACCGGTCCACTCGTGTGAGTGACGACCCGGCCCCGACCCCCACCCGCCTTGGCCTGCGCGCGACACACCCCGCCACGGCGACCCCACACACCACGAAGGCCGCCCCCCGAACCGGGAGACGGCCTTTCGTACGTTTCGACACTGCCACCACGCGGGCCGCGCGCAACCGCGCCCCAGGGCAAAACGCCGGGCCGACACGCTAGGCGGGTCGCTCGACCTCCGCCGTGCCACACGCGCACGAACGCGTCTTCGGCAGCGCCGCGACCACGTCGAACAACAGCGTGCGCAACCGGTCGACGTTGGCCGCGAAGACCTCCATCACCTCGGCGTGGGTGACCCCCTCGCCCGCCTCGACGCCCGCGTCCAGGTCGGTGACCAGCGCGACGGCGGTGCAGCACAACCCGAGTTCGCGGGCGAGTACGGCCTCGGGGTGTCCGGTCATCCCGATGATCGACCAGCCCTGAGCCGCGTACCACTTGGATTCGGCGCGGGTGGAGAAGCGCGGGCCATCGATCACCACGAGCGTGCCGCCGTCCACCGGATCCCAGCCCGACGTGCGTGCCTGGGCGGCGACCACCGCGCGGCCGTCCGCGCAGTACGGGTCGGCGAACGTGGTGTGCACGACCGGCGGGAGGCTGCCGTCGGCGAGCGGGAGCCCGTCGAAGAACGTCTGGGTGCGACCGGAGGTGCGGTCGATCAGCTGGTCGGGGACCACGAGTGTGCCCGGGCCCAGCTCGGCGCGCAGGCCGCCGGTCGCGCACGGCGCGAGCACCTGGGTCACCCCGACGGCGCGCAGGGCCCACAGGTTGGCGCGGTAGTTGATCCGATGCGGCGGGATCGCGTGGTCGCGGCCGTGCCGGGGCAGGAAGGCCACCCGACGGCCGGCCACCTCGCCCAGGAACAGCGCGTCACTGGGCGCGCCGTACGGCGTGTCCACGCGCACCTCGACCACGTCGTCCAGGAACGCGTAGAACCCGGAGCCGCCGATCACGCCGATCTCGGCCGGGGCCACCCCCGCCGGCAGCACGCCGGTCGTCATCGGTCAGGCCGCCGTCGACGTCGTACCGGACGAGCCGGACGAGGACGACGACGAAGAGGACGACGACGAACCCGAGGACGAAGACGAGGAACCGCCCGAGTCGGACGAGGAGGACGACGACGCGGCCGCCGGGGTCGCCGCCGGGGTCGAGGACGTGCTCGAGCCGCGGCTGTCGGTGCGGTAGAAGCCGGAGCCCTTGAACACGACGCCCACGGCCGAGAAGACCTTGCGCAGCCTGCCCTGGCAGGCGGGGCACTCGGTCAGCGCGTCGTCCGTGAACTTCTGGACGGCCTCAAGGCCCTCGCCACAGGCGGTGCACTGGTACTGGTACGTCGGCACGGTCTGGTCCTCCTTCGACAGACAGGTCAGCTGGGTACTGGCACTCTCACCTGTCGAGTGCCAATGGTGCAGCATTCACCGGAGATCCGTCCACCACGGTCGCGGTCATCGGTGTAATGGGTGTCACATCCGGGCTCGGCCGCAGCAGTCGCTGCCCGGTGAGCACCACGAGGAAGCCGATGCCGGCCGCCGCCAGGGTGAGCGCGAATCCGGCGCCCGAGCCGCGCGCGTCGGTCAGCATCCCGGAGAACGTCGAACCGAGTGCGAGGCCCAGGCCGATCGCGCCGGTCAGCCACGTGAACGCCTCGGTCTTGGCCTCGGCCGGGACCAGCGTGTCGACGAGGGTGAAGCCGGTGATCAGCGTGGGTGCGATCGCCAGTCCACACAGCAACGCGACGGGCACCATGATTCCCACCGTGGGGATCGCCCACAGCGGCGCGGTGCCCAGCGCCAGCAGCGCGAACGTCACCAGCATTCGGCGGTGCGCCGCCCGTCGCCAGGCGATCGCGCCGTAGACCGCGCCGGCGATCAGACTTCCGCCCGCGAAGACCGCGTACAGCGCGCCTGCCAGCCCGGGTACGCCGGATTCCTCGGCGAACGCGGTGACCGAGACCTGCACGGTCCCGAAGACCCCGCCGATGCACACGAAGGCCACCACCAGGAGCCGCACGCCGCCGATCCGCAGCGCGGACACGCGCGGCGCGTCGTCGGCCGTGCGGACCACCCGCCGGGGCGCGGTGCCGCGTTGCAGCGCGAACAGCAGCGACCCGATCAGGGTCAGCGCGGCCTCGACGACCAGCCCGGCGGCCGGGTGCACGCCCGTGGCCAGGAAGGTGGCCACCACCGGGCCCACCACGAAGGTGAACTCGTCGGTGACCGATTCGAACGCGAACGCGGTCGGCAGCAGCGGCGACCGCTCCAGGTGCGCGGCCCAGCGGGCCCGCACCATGGAGCCGATCTGCGGCACGGTCGCGCCGGAGAGCACGGCGGTGACGAACAACAGCCACAGCGGCGCGTCGGTGAGCGCGGCGACGATCAGCGCGGCCACCGCCGCGCCGTGCAGCACCGCCCCGGGAACGACCACGGCGGCCTGGCCGAAGCGGTCGGCGAGCCGACCCGTCTGCGGGCCGACGAAGGCGAGCGCGACGGCGGCCGCGGCGGAGACCGCGCCGGCGGTGCCGTACGAACCGGTCGTGTGTTTGACCAACAGCACGATGCCCAGGCCGAGCATCGCGTAGGGCAGCCGCGCGATCAGCGCGGGCACCAGGAAACGCCAGGCGGACGGGGTCCGCAGCAGCGAGGAGTATGTGGATATCACGCGCACCACTCCTCGTGGGCGCGTCGTGCGGTCCGATGCGTGGGCATCGTGGATGTCGCTTCCTGCCACCTGGTGACGCACATGGGAAACCCCGGTGCGCCGAGAGCTGTCCTCGAAAGCGTCCACCGGGGTAGATACCGAAGCTGTGCTTCGGCCGCCGTGCGGTCCTGACGCCAGCCCTGCGTCAGGCAGAGTCGGTGTGTGGAGGGGATCGGCGATCGAGGCGCCGTGAGGCGCCCCGATGGCAATCAATCAACCAACCGATCGTACCTCACGTGTCGCCCTTGACCCCGAACCAGCCCGCGAGCTTGCCGCCCCGGCTGACCGCGCGCAGTCGGTCCTCCGCGTCGTCGCGCACCGTGTCGGTGGCCACCACGAGCAGGTCGTCACCGCGCCGCAGCACGGTGGTCTGCTCGGGCACGAAGCTCTCGTCGTCGCGGACGATCAGAGTGACCGCCGCGCCGCGCGGCAGTCGCAGCTCGCCGACCTCCACGCCGTGCATGCGCGAGCCCGGCGGCACGCTGACCGACAACAGGTGACCCTGGAGCCGCTCCAGCGGCGCGGACTCCACGCCCAGGTCGGTCGGCTCCTGCTCGCCCGCGAAGCCGGCCTTGCGCGCTATCCACGGCAGCGTCGGTCCCTGCACCAGGGTGAACACGACCACCAGTACGAAGGTGATGTTGAACAGCCGCTGGGCGTCCGGGACGTTCTTGACGATCGGGATGGTCGCGAGCACGATCGGCACCGCTCCGCGCAACCCCGCCCAGGACAGGATCAACTGCTCGCGCCACGGTATGCGGAAGGGCGTCGTGGTGACGATCACCGACAGCGGTCGGGCGACCAGCAGCAGGATGGTGCCGATCACCAGCGCCGGGACGATCGCGCCGGCCAACTCGTGCGGGGTGACCAGGAGTCCGAGCAGGACGAACAGCCCGATCTGGGCGATCCAGCCGAGCCCCTCGGCGAAGCCGCGCGTCGCGGGACCGTGCGGGAGCTGCGAGTTGCCCAGCACCAGCGCGGTCAGGTAGACCGCGAGGAACCCGCTGCCGTGGGCCAGCGCGCCGCCGGAGTAGGCGAGCACGCACAGCGCCATCACCGCGATCGGGTACAGGCCGGACGCCGGCAGCGCGACGTGGCGCAGACCGTACGCGCCGATCCTGCCCACCGCGAGGCCGACCACCGCGCCGATGGTCAGCTCCATGCCGATCTCGCCGAGGATCACGTACCACGGTTCGACGTGACCCACGTGGGCGAACGTGACCACCAGGATCACCACCGGTGCGTCGTTGAACCCGGATTCGGCCTCCAGCAGACCGGTCAGCCGATGCGGCAGCGGCAGCTTGCGCAGTACCGAGAACACCGCGGCGGCGTCCGTGGAGGAGACGATCGCGCCCATCAGGATCGCGGTCGACCAGTCCACGTCCAGCACGATCCTGGTGGCGAACGCGGTGATCGCGACGCTCACTCCCACCCCCACGGTGGACAACACCGCCGCCGCCGGCACCGACGGCCTGATCTCCTTCCAACTGGTCGCTATCCCGCCCTCGGCGAGGATTACTATCAGCGCGGCGTAGCCGAGCGTCTGGGTCAGCTCGGCGTTGTCGAAACCTATGCCGAGGCCGTCGTCCCCGATCAGGGTTCCGAGTCCGAGGTAGAGCAGCAGGCTCGGCAGTCCGGTCCTGGTCGCCAGGCGCACCGCTATCACGGCGGACAACATGACGAGGGCACCCAGGAGCAGGACCTGGTTGAGCTCGGGCACGGACACGTGCGTCACCTCCGGCGGTCGTCGGTCCGGCCACCCCCCAGGCGGCCGCACGGAGTGCGGAACAAGAAGGCAGGGCGACGACGGGCAAAGCCGGCGACACCGCGATGCGCAGGCAATCAGCGAGCCATGGGAAGGGGGGCCCTGCCGCGCCGGCGAACCGGCGATGAATTACCTACGCCTGGCGAATATTTTACCAAAGCGAAGGATCCATACCCCACAGGGGTCCCGTCTCGTACCCGTGGCTGTGATGCCGGCGACGCTCGGCTTTTAAGGTGTCCTTGCCGCACCGACCGCATAAGGACCTTGATGCCTCCCTCGAAGACGCCCGACCCGGAGCAGCCCCCCGGTGGCCAGGACGCCTCATCCCCCGGGTGGGACGACTGGCCCACGGGCGAGTGGCCCACATCGCAGTGGGCCGCGGCGGATCCGGTCGCGGCCCAGCGGCGCGCGGACGAACGCGCGGAGCGTGAACGTCGAGCCGCGTCCGAGCCGTACGACGAATCGGAACCGTACGGCGAGCCCGAGCCGTACGCGCCGCACCAGCCGCAAGAGCCGTACGCACCACAGGAGTCCTACGCCGCCCGGGAGCAGCCGTACGCCCAGGAGCCCTACCCGGCCGCCCAGGAGCCGTACACCGCCCAGGAGCCCTACGCACCGCCCGAGCCGTACGCGGAGCCGCCCGCACCGGCGGCCGTTCCCGCTCCCGCTCCCGCCGGGCCGCCCGCGCCGCGAGCCGGCGAGCCGCCGCGGGTCGAGTCCGCGCCGGTGCCCGCGCCGGCGGCCGAGCCCACGCCCGTCGCCGATCCCGAGCCCGCAGCCCCGGCCGAGGCGCCCGCGCCCGGTGCCACCGCCAAGGTCAAGGAACGATCGACGACCCCCAAGGGGCCGTCCAAGGCGTGGCGCCGCTTCCGGTTGACGGCCATCGTCCTGGTCGTGGTGCTGGCCATCGTGATCGGTGGACTCGGCTGGTGGGGCTGGCAGTTGTCGCGCGACTCGTTCCCGCAGGCCTCCGGCACGGTCCGGGTTCCGGGGCTGACCGGCAAGGTGGACGTGGTCCGCGACGCCAAGGGCATCCCGCAGGTGTATGCCGACACGTCCGAAGACCTGTTCCGGGGGCAGGGCTACGTACACGCCCAGGACCGGTTCTGGGAGATGGACGTACGCCGGCACATGACCGCCGGCCGGCTGTCCGAGATGTTCGGCTCCGGTCAGGTGGAGAACGACAAGTTTCTGCGCACGCTGGGCTGGCGCAAGGTGGCCGAGCAGGAGTACGCGGCCATGCCGCCGGAGTCGCAGAAGTTCCTCCAGGCCTACTCCGAGGGCGTCAACGCCTACCTCAAGGACCACAAGGGCGCCGACGCGTCGTTCGAGTACGCGCTGCTCGGCCTTGTGCACGACGGCTACAAGGCCGAGCCGTGGACCCCCATCGACTCCGTGGCGTGGCTCAAGGCGATGGCGTGGGACCTGCGGACCAACATGCAGGACGAGATCGACCGGGCGCTGCTGTCCGACAAGCTGACGGTCAACCAGATCGACGAGCTCTACCCGCCGTACCCGTACGAGGCGAACAAGCCGATCGTGCGCGACGGTGCGATCGTCAAGGACGGCAAGACCGAGCGCTTCGCCCAGGAGGCTCCGCCCGCGGTGCCCTCCAAGAGCGCGCAGAGCGCGCTGACCGGCCTGTCCGAGTCGTTGTCCAAGCTGCCCTCGCTGTTCAGCGAGAAGTCCTCCGGTGTCGGCTCCAACTCGTGGGTGGTGGCGGGCAGTCGCACCACCACCGGCAAGCCGCTGCTGGCCAACGACCCGCACCTGTCCCCGTCCCTGCCCTCGGTCTGGTACCAGATGGGCCTGCACTGCCGCACGGTCGGGCCCAAGTGCCAGTACGACGTCTCCGGCTACACGTTCTCCGGCATGCCGGGCGTGATCATCGGCCACAACCAGAAGATCTCGTGGGGCTTCACCAACCTCGGCGCCGACGTGACCGACCTCTACCTGGAGAAGGTCCAGGGCGACACCGTGCTCTACGGCGGCAAGTTCGAGCCGTTCGTGGACGTGCGCCAGGAGACGATCAAGGTGGCCGGCGGCGCCGATCGGCAGATCACCGTGCGCACCACCCGGCACGGGCCGATCCTGACCGACGTGTCCGACGAACTGGAGGACGTCGGCAAGGACGCGCCGATCCCGGACCCGAGCCCGCAGCGCGAGGAGGGCTTCGCGGTCGCCCTGCGGTGGACCGCGCTGGACCCGGGCACCTCGATGGACGCGCTCTTCCAGCTCGACAAGGCACAGAACTGGAACGACTTCCGGGCCGCGCTGAAGAACTTCGACGTGCCGTCGCAGAACGCGATCTATGCGGACGTCGAGGGGCACATCGGCTACCAGGCGCCCGGCAAGATCCCGGTGCGGCGCAGTGGTGACGGCCGCTGGCCGGTGTACGGGTGGGACCCCAAGTACGACTGGGTGGGCACCATCCCGTTCGAGTCGCTGCCGAACGTGTACGACCCGCAGGACGGTTACATCGTCACCGCCAACAACGCGGTCACCTCGCCGGCGTACCCGTACCTGATGACCTCCGACTGGGGCTACGGCTCCCGCAGTCGGCGGATCGAGGAGATGATCACCACCGCGCCGGGCAAGATCGACGCGGCGGCGATGCAGAAGATGCAGGCGGACGACGTCAACCCGGTCGCGCAGTTCCTGGTGCCGTACCTGCGCGACGTCAAGATCGACGATCCGTGGGTGCGCGAGGCGCAGGACCTGCTCAAGGACTGGGACATGCGCAACGACGCGGACTCCAAGGCCGCGGCGTACTTCAACGCGGTGTGGCGCCAGGTGCTCATGCTCGCCTTCGGCGACAAGATGCCGTTCTCGGTCCGGGCCGACAACGACTGCGCGAGCAACCCGACGACCAACCATGTGCAGTGCGGCGACCGGGACGACTCCACCGCGCAGCCGGACGGCGGCGACCGGTGGAACGAGGTCGCGCGCACGCTGCTGGCCAGTCCGGAGAGCCCGTGGTGGAACATCTCCAAGAACCCGGGCGCGATCACCACCCGGGACGGCCTCCTGCACAAGGCGATGACCGAGGCGAAGAAGGACCTCACCTCCCGGCTCGGCAAGGACATCGACACCTGGTCGTGGGGTCGGCTGCACACGCTGACGCTGCGCAACCAGACGCTGGGCACCGAGGGGCCGGGCGTGGTCAAGTACATGCTCAACCGCGGGCCGTATCGGATGTCCGGCGGCGAGGGCCTGGTCAACGCGACCGGGTGGAACGTCGCGCAGGGCTACGAGGTGACCACCGTGCCGTCGATGCGGATGGTGGTGGACCTGGCCGATCTGGACGCGTCCCGGTGGATCAACCTGACCGGCGCCTCAGGGCACGTGTGGCACGACAACTACACCGACCAGACCGACCTGTGGCGCAAGGGCAAGACGCTGGCGTGGCCGTACACGCCCGCCGCGGTGGACAAGGCGGCCAAGCACCGGCTGGCCCTGGTCCCGGGCGACCCGGTCGCTCCGGCGGCCCCAGCCGGGCCGTGACGGCGGCCCGCGGCGGTGCTACCGGCTGAACCGGTACACCGCCGCGGGCGTCACCGCGATGTCCACGGGCACGTCGTGCGGCTCGGCCGGCACCCGGTCGAGCACCTCGTCGTCGTACAACAACACCACCGTCACCGCCGCCCGCACCCGGGTGAGCGCCCGGTCGTAGGACCCGCCGCCACGGCCGAGCCGAAGACCCCGGCGGTCCACCGCGAGCCCCGGCACCACCAGGACGTCCGCCGTGCGCACGCCCTCGACGCCCAGCCGCGGTCCGATCGGCTCGCGCAGCCCCCGGCCCGCCGGCACCAGCGACGCCGGCCCCTCGTACACGGCCCAATCCAGGTCGTTGTCCGCCAGCAACACCGGCAGCAGCACGCGCCGGGTCGATCCGGCGGCGAGGTCCTCGGCCAGATCCCGCCCGCCCGGCTCGGAGCCCACCGGAACATAGGCGGCGACGGTCTCGGCGCGGGCCACCTCGGGGAGCGCGAGGAGCGCGTCGCGGAGCGCGCGACACGCCGCGACACGCCGATCCGACCCCATGAGTGACCGTGAGTGCAACAACTGTGACCTCAGCGTGGCCTTGTCGTTGAGGATGTCCTTCATGCTGTTCCCTGAATGACGTGTTTGGACGGGTTACCGAAGGAGTCCGCGCAATCGACACAGTTCGCGCCACCGCACCGGACCCGGATCCCGCATGGCCCTGACTTTCGAACGCCTCCTGATCATCCTGCTGGTCGGCGCGCTCTCGGTGGCGGTCGGCTCGCTGGCGGTCGCCGTGCGTCGGCTGCGCGCGATCGCCGGGAACGAACTGCCCGAACTGCGGCACGAGGTCACCCGCCTGGAACTCAGTCGCGCCGAGTTGGAACGGCTGTCGGTGACCGACCCGCTGACCGGCGTGTGGAACTACCGCTACCTGCAACTCGTGCTCGACCGCGAGGTGATGCGCGCGACCCGGTTCGGCCGGCCGCTCGGGTTGCTCATGCTCGACCTCGACCATTTCCGCGACGTCAACGAACGGCACGGTCACCAGGGCGCGAGCGCGGTGCTGCGCGAGGTGGCCCAGCGGCTCGCCCTGGAGATCCGCCAGGTGGACACGATCGCCCGGTACGGCGGCGAGGAGTTCGTGATCCTGCTGCCCGAGACGGACGCGGCCGGCGCGGCCAAGGTCGCCGAACGGTTGTGTTACGCCGTGCGGCGCGGCACGTTCGGCGCGGCGACCGACCCGGTCCGGCTGACCATGGCGATCGGCACGGCCGTACTGCCCGGCGACGGCACCCACTCCGCGACCCTGCTGCGGGCCGCGGATCGGGCACTGGGTCGGGCCAAGCGGGCGGGTGGCGACCGGTTCTGCGGCCCGGATCCGGTCGAGGGCGGACCGGCGGGCGACAAGCGTCCGATCGCCGGGCTTAACGGGACCCCGGGCGACCTCACCCGTTAGTGTGCGAGCCATGCATGCGCGTCGTTCGTTCCACATCACCAAGGCCGTTGTTCCCGCCGCCGGCCTGGGTACCCGCTTCCTGCCGGCGACGAAGGCCACGCCGAAGGAGATGTTGCCGGTCGTGGACACGCCGGCCATCCAGTACGTGGTCGAGGAGGCGGTCGCGGCCGGGCTCACCGACGTGCTGATGGTCACCGGTCGCAACAAGCGTCCCCTGGAGGACCACTTCGACCGGGCGTACGAACTGGAACACGCGCTGGCGGCCAAGGGCGACGTGGATCGACTCAAACTGGTCCGCGAGTCGAGCGAGTTGGCCGCGATCCACTACGTGCGCCAGGGCGATCCGCGCGGCTTGGGCCACGCCGTGTCGTGCGCCCGCCCGCACGTGGGGGACGAGCCGTTCGCGGTGCTCCTCGGCGACGACCTGATCGACCCGCGCGATCCGCTGCTGAGCACGATGTTGCGGGTGCGCCGGGAACTCGGCGGCAGCGTGGTGGCGCTGATCGAGGTGGACCCGGCACAGATCCACCTCTACGGCTGTGCGGCGGTCGAACCGCTGGCTCCGGGCGTCTCCGAGCCCGGCGTGGTGCGCGTCACCGACCTCGTGGAGAAGCCGGAGGCGGGCGGCGCCCCCAGCAACTTCGCGGTGATCGGCCGCTATCTGCTCGACCCGGCGATCTTCGACGTGCTGGAGAGCACTGCGCCCGGTCGGGGCGGCGAGATCCAACTGACCGACGCGCTGCGGGTGCTCGCGGGTCGCGAAGCCGCCGACGGCGGCACCGTGCACGGCGTGGTGTTCACCGGCCGCCGGTACGACACGGGTGACCGGGCCGACTATCTGCGTGCCATCGTGAAGCTGGCATGCGAGCGTGAGGATCTGGGACCCGCGTTTCGGGCCTGGCTGAGGCAGTACGTGAACGAGGAGATGCAGGCATGAAAAGCGTCGAGGACCACCTTGCCGGGATCCTCGGACGGATCGCGCCGCTGGCCCCCCTCGAACTGCAACTGCTCGACGCGCACGGCAGCCTCCTGGTCGACGAGGTCGCCGCCACCGGCGACCTGCCGCCGTTCGACAACTCGTCGATGGACGGCTATGCGGTACGGGTCGCGGACGTCGCGGACGCGGGTGAGCGCTACCCGGTGGTGCTCGACGTCGTCGACGACATCGCCGCGGGCAACGCGCCGAAGATCGCGATCGGATCCGGCACGTGCGCGCGGATCATGACCGGCGCGCCGCTGCCGGAGGGCGCGGAGGCGATCGTGCCGGTCGAGTGGACCGACGCGGGCATGCCGACGGTGCGGATCACCCGGGCGCCGTCGAGCGGCCAGTACATCCGGCGCCGCGGCAGCGACGTCACCGCCGGGCAGACGGTGCTGGACGCGGGCACCGCGGTGGGCTCGGCGCAGGTCGGCCTGCTCGCCGCGATCGGCCGCGAGCGGATCCGGGTCCGGCCCAAGCCGCGCGTGGTGATCCTGTCCACCGGCAGCGAGCTGACCCAGCCCGGCCGGCCGATCGGCCCCGGCCAGATCCGCGACTCGAACAGCTACATGCTCACCGCCGCCGCACGCGAGGCGGGCGCCATCGCGTACCGGGTCGGCAACGTGCCCGACGACCCCAAGATCCTGATCGACACCATCGAGGACCAGTTGATCCGGGCCGATGTGGTGGTCACCACGGGCGGGGTGAGCGCGGGCGCCTACGACGTGGTCAAGGAGGTGCTCTCCGAGCTGGGCACGGTCGAGTTCGGCAAGGTCGCGATGCAGCCGGGCATGCCGCAGGGCTTCGGCGTGATCGGCCCCGACGAGACGCCGATCTTCACCCTTCCCGGCAATCCGGTCAGCGCGTTCGTGTCGTTCGAGGTGTTCGTGCGTCCGGCGCTGCTGCGCATGCAGGGGGCCGAGGTCACCGAGCGGCCGATCGTGCGGGCCACCTGTTCGGCGGCGCTGAAGTCCCCCGAGGGCAAGCGCCAGTTTCTGCGTGCCTGGTACACCCCGCCCGCGGCGGGAGTCGGCGAGGGCACCGTGGACCCGGTCGGCGGCACCGGCTCCCACCTGCTCGGCAGCCTGGCCAGGGCGAACGCGCTGATCACCCTTCCCACCGACGTCACCGAGGTCGCCGAGGGCGCCGAGGTGTCCGTGATGCTGCTCGGCTGAGCGCCGCGATCGAGCGCCGAGATCCCCGGCCCGGGGGGGCCCCGCCAGCGGGGCGCCCCCGTGTGGCGCGAAAGGTTGCCCCCCCCCCCCCCCCGCCCGGCGCCCCCCGGGGGGGGGGGGGCCCGCCCAACGGCCCCGGCGGGGGGGTGGGCGCACACAGCCGTGAGA
>NZ_JBITJP010000008.1:0-62106 GCF_044460165.1 Embleya sp. NPDC050154 | reverse complement strand
GGCTGAACACCCTACCCCCGGCCGGCCCGGGGGGCGCGGGGGGGGCGGTGGTTGCGTTTTTGCTGCTGGGGTGCGCGCGGGGTGGGCCCCCCCCCCCCCCGGCCGGGGGGGCCCCCCCCGGGCGCCCCGCCCCGTTGTGCCTCTAACGTTGCCCCAGCACGACACACGGCAGTTCGACGCACTCGGCAGTTCGACACGGCAGATCGACGCAGTCGGACTGTTCGACGCACTCGGCAGTCCGATACACAAGGCACTTCTACGCCCACCGCACGGGGGGCTCACCGTATGGGGTGGAAAGTTGACGCGCGGCGCCAAGAACCTCACGCACCTCGACGAGGCCGGCGCGGCCCGCATGGTGGACGTCACGGCCAAGCAGATCTCGGTCCGCACGGGCACGGCCTCGGGCCGGGTGCTCGTGTCGCCCCGCGTGGTCGAACTCCTGCGGGGCGAGGGCGTGCCCAAGGGTGACGCCCTGGCCACCGCCCGGATCGCGGGCATCATGGCCGCCAAGCGCACCCCCGACCTCGTGCCGCTGTGCCACCCGATCGCGCTGCACGGCGTCGCGGTGGACCTGACGGTGCAGGACGACGCGGTGGCGATCACCGCGACCGTGCGCACCGCCGATCGCACCGGGGTCGAGATGGAGGCGCTGACGGCGGTCTCCGTCGCGGCGCTCACGGTCGTGGACATGATCAAGGCAGTGGACCCGGGCGCGGTCATCACCGACGTGCGGGTCGAGCAGAAGACGGGCGGCGCCTCCGGGGACTGGCGACGGGACACCGGGGCAGGGGCCACACAACGGGACGGAGGGCAAGTCTGATGCGAGCCATGGTGATCACCGTGTCCACCCGCGCGGCGGCCGGTACCTACGGGGACGAGAGCGGTCCGGTGATCGTGCGCGGGCTGCAGGCGCTGGGCTTCGAGACGCGGGGACCGCAGGTGGTACCCGACGGCGAGCCGGTCGCCCAGGCGCTGCGGGACGCGGTCGCGGGCCACTACGACGTGATCGTCACCACCGGGGGGACCGGGCTCAACCCGTTCGACCAGACCCCGCAGATGACCAGCCGGGTGATCAGCTACGAGGTGCCGGGCATCGCCGAGGCGATCCGGATGGAGAACTTCGCCAAGGTGCCGACCTCGATCCTGTCGCGCGGCATCGCCGGCGTCGCGATCACCCAGGACTCGCACTGGACCTACCGCAGCCTGATCGTCAACCTGCCCGGCTCGCCCGGTGGCGCGCAGGACGGCATCAACGTGCTGTCCAAGGTGCTGCCGCACGTGGTGTCGCAGCTCCAGGGCGGCGACCATCAGCAGGGCGGCGGGTTCGGCGGCGGCGGTGGTGGCGGTGGTGGCTTCGGCGGCGGTCAGCAGCAGCCCGCGCCCGGGGGCGGCGGCTACCAGGGCGGCTTCGGCGGGGGCGGCGGCTACCAGGGCGGTGGCGGTGGGTTCCAGGGCGGCGGGGGCTACGGAGGGGCGCAGCAGCCGCCATGGGGCACGCGCTGACCCGCGGGTGGCCGGTGGAGCTCACCGAGGGCCGGGTGACCCTGCGCCCGATCCGCGCCCGCGACGCGGCCGCGTGGCAGGAGGTGCACACCCGCAATCGCGAATGGCTGCGCCGCTGGGAGGCGACCGTGCCGCCGGGATCGGCGGCCGGTCGCCGGCCGACGTTCCGGCAGATGGTGCGCTTCCTGCGGGCCGAGGCGGGCGCGGGGCGGATGTTGCCGTTCGTGGTGTTGTACGACGGGCAACTGGTCGGCCAGGTCACGGTCGCCGGCATCACGTGGGGGTCGATGTGCTCGGCACACGTGGGCTATTGGGTGGACGAGCGGGTCGCCGGGCTCGGCGTGATGCCGACGGCGGTCGCGCTCGTCGCCGACCACTGCTTCTTCCGGCTCGGTGTGCATCGCCTGGAGGTGTGCATCCGGCCGGAGAACCGGGCCAGTCGGCGGGTGGTGGACAAGCTGGGGTTCCGCGAGGAGTGCCTGCGCCCGCGCTACCTGCACATCGACGGGGACTGGCGCGATCACCTCGCCTACGCGTTGAACGCCGAGGAGGTCCCCGAGGGGCTGCTGATGCGGTGGCGCGCCTATCGGGAGAGCCGGGGCTTCACCTGGTAGGGGATCCCGTCGAGCGCGATCCGTGCGCTCGGAACCCCTTCGGGCGGAACCTCCGCGAGGAACCCTTCGGGCGGAACTCGGTGGGAACCCCTTCGCGCGGAACTCCGTGGGGAACCCCTCGATGTGAATCTCTTCGATGTCGATCCCGCCATATCGACACATCGATCTTGCGATTTCGCTACTCTTCCGGAGATATGAGCGGTGTCACCTCGGCAGACCCCGGAGCCCCCGGGAGAACGGCTGCCCGAGGGGCCTCGGGAGCCACGCCGGCTCCGGGCATCTCGGGTGTCCCGGTGATTTCGGCCGTGTCGGGCTTCTCGCCGAATTCGGGGGTGTCGGGCTTCCCGGTGAATTCGGCCGCGCCGGACGGTTCGGTGGATTTTGTCGCCTCGGGCGTCTCGGCAGTCACATTCGTCACATGGGCATCACCGCGGATCGGGCGACACACCGTGCCTAATCCGACGATGCGGCGCCCATCCGGCTTAGCGTGTGAAGCGTGAACGGCAGCGGCCTGATCTACGCAGCGATCGTGGGGGCCTGGGCTGCCTATCTGGTGCCCATGTGGCTTCGCCGACAGGACGAGCTCAACGAGGCCCGGCCGACCGAGCGATTCACCACCGCGATCCGGATCCTCTCCCGTCGCGGCGCCTTCGAGCGCCGCTCCGCCCGTGCGCTCGCGGAGGCCCCCGCTTCCGTGGAGGAGGGCACGGACGCACCCGACCGGCGCGCTCCGGCCGAACCGCCGCGCGCCGCTCGGCAACACCCGGCCAAGCCCGGCGCGCAGTCGACGCCGCAGACGGCCCCGCAGTCGGCCGCGACCCCCGGGTCGGCGTCCTCGGCCAAGGGCAAGCCCGCCGCGGCCAAACGTCCCGCCGCGACGGTCCGCCGCGACGAGGGCCGGGCCGCGCTGCTCACCCGGCGCCGTCGGGTGATCGCGAGCCTGTTCGCGACCTTCACCGCCGGCGCGATCCTGGCCGGGGTGGCCGGGATCGCCTGGCTGTGGCTGCTGCCCGCCGTGCCCGGCGTCCTGCTCTCCGCGTACATCGTCCACCTGCGTGTGCAGGAGCGGCGTCGCTACGAGGCGGGACTGCGCCGACTGGGCCGACCCGCGGGCAAGTCCGGCGGACCCGCCGACGGCTCCTCGGCCGCCGAAGCGCGTTCGCGGGCCAAGTCCCGCGAGACACCCGCCGGCCCGCCGGCCGAACCCCGCGCGGCGGATCGGCCGACCGGCGGCGACCCGCGTGCGCCCCGTGCGCCGCGCTCGGGGCCGACCGGCTCCGCCGGGACGGGCGGCGCCTCGGGAGCCTCCGCCTCGGCCCGGGGTCGGCGCGACCGCGAGGCGGAGGAACCCGCCCTGGCCGAGTGGATCGCCGAGTTGGCCATCGACGGGGGCCCGCACGATCGCGACTCGTGGGACCCGGTGCCGGTCCCGCTGCCCACCTACGTGACCGCTCCGGTGGTCCCGCGCGGCGACGCCGAACAGGAGCCGGAGCGCCCGCAGATCCACGCCGTCCCGGACCCCCGGCCGACCGAGTCGGCCCGCCCGTCCACCCCGTTGTTCGACCAATACGCCGAGGACACCCGTACCGCCTACGGCTCCTCCGTCGACTCGCTGCCCCTGTACGAGCACGAGTGGCGCCGGGCCGTCAACGAGTGAATACCCGTGCGCGACCCACCTCGTCGAGGTGGTAATGTTTCTCCTCGTTGGGCCTGTGGCGCAGTCTGGTAGCGCACCTCGTTCGCATCGAGGGGGTCTGGGGTTCAAATCCCCACAGGTCCACACAGCACGAAAGCCCCGCCGGGATCCGGCGGGGCTTTCGTCGTTCCCGAGTCCCGACGCGTGGCAAGGCCCGTCCGGATTCGGTGAGTTGCACGGGATCGGGTTACGGGTCGATGAGGAGTGGGTGAACTGCGTCGCTTTTCCGGCGGTGCGGGAATGCGCGGCGGTTGATCGGGCTTGGCCGAGAGAGTGCGCCCGCCGCGAGGTGTGCGGGGGCGCTGCCGCGTGTAGCGGAATGTGTTCGGGTGGTTATTACGGTCGCGTAGGCGAGGTGAGCGATGCCAACATCGGGTGACATGGCCGAGCTATTGAATCCACACGGGAACCTGTCCGGAATCGACTCTTATGTGGCAATCGGCGACAGCTTCACCGAAGGTGTCGGCGATCCCGGGCCCGACGGGAACTACCTCGGGTGGGCCGATCGGTTCGCGGCTCGGCTTTCGACGGAGCGGCCGGGCCTTCGGTACGCGAATCTGGCCGTGCGCGGGAAGCTGCTGCATCAGATCGTCGAGGAGCAGGTGCCGTTGGCCATCGCGGCACAACCCGATCTGGTGACGTTGTGCGCGGGTGGCAACGACGTGCTGCGGCCCGGGAGCGATCCGGACAAGCTGGCCGCCGAGTACGAGCAGGCGGTCGCCGCGTTGACGGCGACGGGCGCTCGGGTCGTGGTTTTCACCGGGTTCGACACGCGCTGGGTGCCGGTGCTCAAGCTGATCCGCGGCAAGGTGGCCACGTACAACGAGCTGTTGCGGGTGGTCGCGGATCGGTACGACTGCCCCGTCGCGGACATGTGGGGGCTCACGTCGCTGCACGATCGGCGTGCCTGGAGCGAGGACCGGCTGCACCTGTCGCCCGAGGGGCACGACCGGGTGGCGCTCAAGGTCGGCCGGGCGCTCGGGTTGGCCGTCGAGGGTGACCCGGACGCGCCATGGCCGGCGGAGGCCGTCGCGGTCACGGCCGGCGCGGCGCGGCTGGAGAACGTGCACTGGGCGCGGGAGCACCTGGTGCCGTGGATCGGGCGGCGGCTGCGCGGACAGTCGTCCGGGGATCACATCACCGCGAAGCGGCCGGAGTTGGCGCCGCTGGATCATGTCGCCGCGATCCCGCCCGTTGGCGCACCCGTGAGTCGTCAAGCCTCGTAGGGCCCGGCGGGTCCTCAAGCGCCGGACGGGCTGGATGGTCAGCCTGTGCCGGGTTGTCCTCAAGCGCCGGACCGGCTGGGTGGGTTGTGCTCAAGTGCCGGACGGGCTGGTGGGGTTGCGGGAGGCTGGTCCTCGGGTGTTCGGCGGGACTTGGTTTATGGGGTCGGTTCCGCTGCTGTGCCCAGGAGGAGGAGGCGGGCGGAGCGGGTTACCGTGCGTTCGACGTCGTCCATCGTCATGCGGCCGAAGGCCCAGCTGAAGAGGGCGCCTTCCCAGGCGATGCCGAGTAGGTGGACGAACTCGTCGGCGCCGGTGATCTCGTCGCCCAGCGCGGTGCGGAACATGTCGTTCATGATCCGATTGATCTCGCGATGACAGTCGCCCACGCCGGGGTCGGACGACCCGAGCGCGTGGATCAGCGCGGCGGTGAGCCGAGGGTGGCGGGCCATCGTCCGGCACGTGTTGTGCAGGATCGCGCACACTCGCTCGGCGGCGTCGGTGCCGTCCGGCCGGGCCGCGTCGCTGCGTTCCAGTGCGGCGATCCACTCCAGGTGGGTTGCCGCGAGCAGGTGGTCCTTCGAGGAGAAGTGCCGGTAGATGGTCGCCGAGGAGAGCCGGGACAGGCGGACCACGTCGCGCATCTGCACGCTGTCGTAGCCGCCCGCCGCGGCCAGGTCGCGGGTCGCGTCGATGGCCCGCCTGCGTATGTCCTGCTCCCGCGCGACGGACACCGGCGCAGCCTCTCTCGGGGTCGACAACAGCATGGGCAACGGCTTCGACGACGGCGACGACGACTTCGCCCAGGACGCCGACACGCTAGATCCAGGTGCTGAACCACATACGGTCCAGCCACCCGCTGCGCGAGATCGTCTCACCGGTGAAGATCGGATAGAAGTACAGGAAGTTCCACGCGATCAGCGCGATGATCGCGACCACGCCCGCCGTACCCCAGGCCCGTCGCCGTTCGCCGGCCCCGGGTGGGCCGAGCAGCGCGCCGAGCATCATGGTCACCGCCAGGCACAGGAACGGGACGAACGCGACGGCGTAGAACAGGAAGATGGTGCGCTGCTGGTACGCCATCCACGGCAGGTACGCGGCGGCCAGTCCGCACAGGATCGCGCCCGCGCGCCAGTCCCGGCGGCCGGCCCAGCGGAAGAGCAGGTAGCCGACCGCGATCACGCCGGTCCACCACAGCAGCGGCGTGCCGATGCCCAGCACGGTCTGGTAGCAGTCCTGCTCGGTGCAGCCGGCCGTGCCCCGGTGCACGGTCTCGAAGTAGTAGGCGACCGGTCGGCCCAGGACCAGCCAGCTCCACGGGTTGGATTGATACGGGTGCGGGCTGTCCAGGCCGGTATGGAAGTTCCACATTTCCGAGTGGTAGTGCCACAGGCTGCGCAACGGCGCCGGCACCCACGTCATCCCGAATTGCGGCAGCGGGACGGAGAAGAGCTTGAGGTCGAGGGAGCCGGGGGAGAGCCCGGCCCGGTGGTCGGCCCAGTCCCGGAAGTAGCCGTCGTCGGTCATCAGCCAGCCGGTCCAGGACCAGATGTAGATCATCAGCGCGACCAGCACGGTGGACAGGAACGCGAAGAGCACGTCGTGGCGCAGTGCGGCGCGGTAGGGGCGGCGGGCGCCGCAGGCCCGGCGGGTGCCGGCGTCCCACAGCACGGTCATGACGCCGAAGGCGGCGAGGACGTAGATGCCGCTCCATTTGGTGCCGCAGGCCAGGCCGAGGCAGATGCCGGCCATGATCCGCCAGGGGCGCAGGCCGAATTTCGTCGTGGCAGCGCGTGCGGCGTCCGGGCCGGTTTCGAAGAGTCGGGCGGCGATCGCCCTGGTGTCGTCGCGGTCGATGAGCAGGCAGCCGAACGCGGCCAGGATCCAGAACATCAGGACCAGGTCGAGCAGTGAGGTGCGGCTCATCACGAAGTGCAGTCCGTCGAGGGACATCAGCAGTCCGGCGACGCAGCCCAGGAGTGTGGAGCGGAACAGGCGGCGGCCGATCCGGCACAACATCAGCACCGACAGCGTGCCGAGCACGGCGAGTGCGAACCGCCATCCGAACGGGGTGAGTCCGAAGAGTTGCTCGCCCAGCGCGATCGTCCACTTCCCGATCGGCGGGTGCACGATGTACGAGCCCTGTGTCTGCAGGACGTCGTGTTGTCCGGCCAGGATCTGTTCGTTGGCCTCCTTGGGCCAAGTGCCCTCGTAGCCGAGCTTGAGCAGCGACCAGCCGTCCTTGGCGTAGTACGTCTCGTCGAATATCACCGCCCTGGGCCTGCCCAGGTTCCAGAACCGGATGAAGCCGGCCAGCAGGGTCACCAGGATGCAGGGCAACCAGCCGCCGCCGGTGTACGCGCTGTTGTCGGTGTACGAGGGCACGAGCCGCTCGCGCAGCGAGGTCGGCGGCCGGTCCCGGTATCCGAATCGAGCCAGTGACCAGGCCCACCCGCGCGGCTCGGGACGTGCGGCCCCGGTGCTGCCGGGGGACTCCGCATCCCCCTTTGGGGGGTGCTTTCGGGTCGGCTGATCGGTAGCCACGTCACTCGTCACCCGAGCATCGTATTGACGCGCGGGCGA
The DNA here is from genome assembly GCF_044460165.1 of Embleya sp. NPDC050154. Classification (NCBI taxonomy): domain Bacteria; kingdom Bacillati; phylum Actinomycetota; class Actinomycetes; order Kitasatosporales; family Streptomycetaceae; genus Embleya; species Embleya sp. NPDC050154. Next base: position 54,487 of record NZ_JBITJP010000008.1, on the reverse strand, counting down.
ACCGGGGCGCGCGAAAGGGGAGGATGGCCGAGTGGAACACGAACAGCACAGTCCTCAGGGCGGCGTACTCGTACTGGCCGGCACCCCCATCGGTGACGTGAGCGACGCGCCCGCGCGGCTCGCCGTCGAACTCGGCGCGGCCTCGGTGGTGGCCGCCGAGGACACGCGCAGGCTGCGCAGATTGGCCGGCGCGCTCGGCGTGGAGGTGCCCGGGCGGGTGGTGTCCTACTTCGAGGGCAACGAGGCGGCGCGCACCCCGGAGCTGGTCCAGGCGCTGCGCGAGGGCAAGCGGGTGTTGTTGGTCACCGATGCCGGGATGCCGTCGGTATCCGATCCGGGCTACCGGCTGGTCGAGGCCGCGGTGGCCGAGGACATCAAGGTGACCGCCGTACCGGGGCCCTCCGCGGTGCTCACCGCGCTCGCGCTGTCCGGGCTGCCGGTGGACCGGTTCTGCTTCGAGGGATTCCTGCCGCGCAAGGCGGGCGAGCGGGCCCGGCGGTTGGCCGAGTTGGCCGCGGAGCCGCGCACGATGGTGTTCTTCGAGGCGCCGCACCGGCTCGCCGAGTCGCTCGCGGCGATGGCCGAGGCGCTGGGCGCCGACCGTCGCGGCGCGGTGTGTCGCGAGCTCACCAAGACCTACGAGGAGGTCCGCCGGGACACCCTGGCCGAACTCGCCGAGTGGGCGAAGCCGGGGGTGCGCGGCGAGATCACCGTCGTGGTCGCCGGCGCGCCGCCCGCCGACCCCTCGAAGATCGGCCCGGCCGAGCTGGTCGAGCGGGTGGCCGGACGCGAGGCCGCCGGACAACCGCGCAAGGAGGCGATCGCGGCGGTGGCGGCCGAGGTCGGCGTGCCCAAGCGGGTGGTCTTCGACGCGGTGGTCGCGGCCAAGAAGGCGTGACACCCGAAAGGACCGGTCGACGACGGATCGCGACCCTCGGCGACGCCTCGACGACGGACCGCGACCCTCCGGTGCGCCGCGTCCGACATCCGCGACGCGGCGTGCCCGCACGGCCCGCTCCGGCCGCGGCCGGGTCGGTCAAGCGCGTGCAACGGGCAGGTACGGCACAGCACTCGATTGGGTGATGAGTCTCTCGGGTTCTCCATATTCCGTGTTGGCCGACGTCAAGGAACCGTATGTACCGATACGGAAGGCGCCTCGCGGGCATTCCATGGATACCGGTCACGGGAAGCCCCTGAACGAGTCGGTGGGCTCGCCCGCGCGAGGAGGTCGTCATGGAGAACCCGACGGTGGTGCACGAGTCCTATGCCTTCGTCTGCATGTCCTGCGGTCGCGGATGGGAGCGCGACTACGAGATCCACCACGCGACCGATCTGCACGGAATGCGACTGTGCCGGTACTACTCGATGGGGGCGCTGGTCCCGTCCCCGTTCACCAAGCCCGCGTGCGAGCACTGCGACGGCACCCGCCTGCGGATACTCCCGGCGGGCCGGGTCGCGTCGGTCACCGGATCCCGGGCCGTGGTCAAGCCGGCGAAGTCGGTCGAGCCGGTCAAGCCGGTCGCGGCCGTGAAGGCCGACAAGCCGGCCAAGGTGCCCGCCGCGCGCGGGGCCTCCCGGTGGCACCTGCCGTCCCTGCACCGCTCCGCCTGAGCCCCATCCGGGCCGCGGGCCCGCCGGTGCCCGCTCCCACGGATACTCGGGGGCGGGCGCCGTCGCGTCGGCCGTAGGATTCCGGGTATGGCGGCCACTGGAACCACTGAACACACTGCGGGCGAGCGCGAGAAGGCGTTCTATGTCACAACGCCCATTTACTACGTAAATGACGCCCCGCACCTGGGCCACGCCTATACGACCGTCGCAGGCGACGTGCTCACCCGTTGGCACCGCCAGCGCGGCGAGAAGGTGTGGTTCCTCACCGGCACGGACGAGCACGGTCAGAAGATCATGCGCACGGCCGAGGCGAACGGCGTCACTCCCCAGGAGTGGTGCGACAAGCTGGTCACGGAGGCGTGGAAGCCCCTCTGGGAGCACTTGGAGATCGCCAACGACGACTTCATCCGCACCACCGAGAAGCGGCACACCGACCGGGTCCAGGAGTTCGTCCAGGACCTGTACGACAAGGGCGAGATCTACAAGGGCGGTTACGAGGGCCCGTACTGCGTGGCCTGCGAGGAGTACAAGGCGCCCGGCGACCTGCTCGACGGCGAGGACGGGCAGAAGTTGTGCCCGATCCACAAGCGTCCGGTGGAGATGCTCAAGGAGGAGAACTACTTCTTCAAGCTCTCCGAGTACGGTCCTCGGCTGCTCGAGTTCTACGAGGCCAACCCGGACTTCATCCAGCCGGCCTCGGCCCGCAACGAGGTCCTCCAGTTCGTCCGGCAGGGCCTGCAGGACCTGTCCATCTCGCGCTCCACGTTCGACTGGGGCATCCCGGTCCCGTGGGACCCCAAGCACGTCATCTACGTGTGGATCGACGCGCTGCTCAACTACGCCACGGCGGTCGGCTACGGTGCGGACCAGGCGAAGTTCGAGGCCACCTTCCCGGCGGACGTGCACCTGGTCGGCAAGGACATCCTGCGCTTCCACGCGGTGATCTGGCCCGCGATGCTGATGGCCAACAGCCTGCCGGTGCCCGGCCGGGTGTTCGCCAACGGCTGGCTGATGGTCGGCGGCGAGAAGATGAGCAAGTCGAACCTGACCGGCATCTCGCCGCGGCAGCTCACCGACCACTTCGGCGTGGACGCCTACCGCTACTACTTCCTGCGGGCGATCCAGTTCGGCCAGGACGGGTCGTTCTCGTGGGAGGACTTCTCCGCGCGGTACACCTCCGAACTGGCCAACGACTTCGGCAACCTGGCCTCGCGCGTGGCGGCCATGGTCGGCAAGTACTTCGACGGCGAGCTGCCCGCCTCCACCGCGGACGGGGACGCCGAGGGCACGCTGCACAGTGCGCTGATCGAGGCCGTGTCGGTCGCCGACGACCGGGTCCGCGCGCTGGACTTCCAGGCCGGTCTGGACGCGGTGTTCGGCTACGTGAAGCTGGTCAACGGCTACATCACGGAGCAGGAGCCGTGGAAGGTGGCCAAGGACGACAGCCCCGAGGGCCGGGCCCGACTGGCCACCATCCTGTACACCTCGGCCGAGTCGTTGCGCGCGCTCGCCGTGCTGCTCAACCCGGTGATGCCGGAGACCGCGCAGAAGTTGTGGGACTCGCTCGGCGCCGAGGCGCACCTGGGCGCGCTGGACAAGCAGCACGTGCAGGACTCGGGCCGCTGGGGGCAGTTGCCCGCGGGCGCGACGATCACCAAGGGCGCGATCCTGTTCCCGCGTCTCGAAGAGAAAAAGGACTCCTGACCCTTGAGCAAGCGCAAGCGCCGGGACGGCGGGCCCCGGGACACCACCCCGCCGCCCGCGCCCGAGCCGCTCTCGGTGCCCGTGTGGGATGCCCACACGCACCTGGACCTGCAGGAGGCGAAGGTCGCCGACGCGTTGTCGGCCGCCGCCGAGGTCGGGGTGGACACGCTGGTCCAGGTGGGCATCGACGTGCCCTCGTCGGTGTGGGCGGCCGAGACGGCCGCCGCGCACGAGCGGGTGCACGCGACGGTCGCGCTGCACCCCAACGAGGCACCGCGGATCGTGCTCGGCGACCCGGACGGGTGGTCCGGGCAGCGCCGCGGTCCGGGCGGCGCCGCCGCCCTGGACGCGGCACTCGCCGAGATCGACCGACTGGCCGCGTTGCCGCACGTGCGCGGGATCGGCGAGACCGGCCTGGACTACTTCCGCACCGGCGACGAGGGCGTGGCCGGCCAGCAGGAGTCGTTCCGCCGGCACATCGAGATCGCCAAGCGGCACCGCAAGCCGCTGGTGATCCACGACCGCGAGGCGCACGCGGACGTGTTGCGCATCCTGGCCGAGGAGGGCGCACCGGAACGGGTGGTCTTCCACTGCTTCTCGGGTGACGCGGAGATGGCGAGGACGTGCGCCGAACTGGGCTACGTGATGTCCTTCGCGGGCAACGTGACCTATCCCAGCGCACAGCCGTTGCGGGACGCGCTCGTGGTCGCGCCGACGGACCTGATCCTGGTCGAGACGGACGCGCCGTTCCTGACCCCGGTGCCCTACCGCGGCCGACCGAACGCGCCCTACCTGGTGCCGATCACCGTGCGCGCGATGGCCGAGGTCAAGGGCCTGACCGAGGACGAGTTGGCGACCGCGCTCGCGGCCAACGCCGAACGCACCTTCGCACCCGCGTAGTTGCCTCGGCCGCACCGCCCGTCACCCGGACGACCGGGTGGCGGGCGGCGGTGTGCCCGCGCCGGTGTACAGTCCGATGCTCGTCGGGCGGAACATCGGCCCGGCCGTCGTCGGCCCCGACCGCGGCCCGGCTCGGACCACACCGGCCGCAGCACACCCCCGGACCAGCCCCTTCGGAATCCCCCAGGAGCACCGTTGAGTCGTTCCGCCGGCTCCGCCCGCAGGCGCAACACCGCCCGGGCGGGTCGGGGCGGCAGCCGCCCCGGACCCTCTCTGCGCACTCTCGTTCCGCAGGCCCTCGTGGTCGCCGTCCTGGTCGGCGGAACCACAGCCTTCGTCTCCTACGACAAGACGGTCACCCTCGTCGTGGACGGCGAGGAACGCACCGTGCACACGTTCGCCTCCGACGTCTCCGGGCTGCTCGGGCGCCAGGAGATCAAGGTCGGCGAGCACGACATCGTCGCGCCGGGGCGCAATGCGGGCATCGAGGACGGCGACCGCGTCGCGGTGCGCTACGGCCGGCTGCTGACGCTGACCGTCGACGGGCGGCCCCAGCAGGTCTGGGTGACCGCGAAGTCGGTGTCCGAGGCGCTGGAGCAGGTCGGCGTGCGCGCGGACGGCGCCTACCTGTCGGTGTCCCGCGACCTGCCGATCGGCCGCCAAGGGCTCAACCTGGACGTGCGCACCGAGCGGGCGATCACCTTCCTGGTCGACGGAAAGACCGTGCCGCTGCGGACCAACGCGCCGACCGTGCAGGCCGCCCTGGAACAGGCCGGGATCTCGATAGGGCCACAGGACCGGGTGGACACGCCGACCGACGCGTATCCCCAGCAGGGGCAGACCATCTCGATCCTGCGGGTCACCGGTGCCACCGTGACCAAGGACGAGAAGATCCCGTTCAAGACCACCAAGCAGGACGACCCGACCCAGTACAAGGGGACCGAGGAGGTCGCCACCAAGGGCGTGGTCGGGCTGCGCCAGATCACCTACTCGTACGAGACGATCAACGGCGTCAAGCAGGAGCCGCGCAAGATCTCCGAGAAGGTGGTCAAGGAGCCGGTGACCCAGATCGTCAAGGTCGGCACCAAGGAGATGCCGAACTCGGTGGCCGGGGCCGACCAGCTCAACTGGGGCGCGCTCGCGCAGTGCGAGTCGGGTGGCCGGGCGAACGTGGTGGACGCGTCCGGGACCTATCACGGGCTCTACCAGTTCGACGCGCAGACCTGGCAGTCGATGGGCGGCACCGGGGTGGCAAGTCAGGCACCGGCCTCGGAGCAGACATATCGGGCAAAGCTCATGTTCGTCCAACGGGGGTCGAGTCCGTGGCCGCTGTGCGGCAGTAGGCTCTACTCGTGAGTGATCTTCCCGCGGGACCGGGACTGCTCGGTGCCGCGGACATCCGTGCGCTGGCCGAGGCCCTGGGTGTACGCCCGACCAAGCAGCTCGGCCAGAACTTCGTGATCGACGCCAACACGGTGCGGCGCATCGTGCGCACCGCCGGCGTGCGCGCCGAGGACGTCGTGGTCGAGATCGGCCCCGGACTCGGCTCGTTGACGCTGGCGCTCCTGGAGAGCGCCGCGCGGGTGGTCGCGGTCGAGATCGACCCGGTGCTCGCCCGGCACCTGCCGACCACCATCGAGGCCCGGATGCCCGAACGCGCGGCCGACTTCGCGCTCGTGCACGCGGACGCGATGACGGTGACCGAGCTGCCGGGGCCGGCGCCCACCGCGCTGGTGGCGAACCTGCCCTACAACGTGTCCGTGCCGGTGCTGCTGCACATGTTGCAGACCTTCCCGTCGCTGGAGCGGCTGCTGGTGATGGTGCAGTCCGAGGTCGCCGACCGGCTGGCCGCGACGCCCGGCGGCAAGGTGTACGGCGTGCCCTCGGTCAAGGCCGCGTGGTACGCCGACGTCAAGCGCGCGGGCGCGATCGGGCGCAACGTGTTCTGGCCGGCGCCCAACGTCGACTCGGGCCTGGTGTCGTTCGTGCGCCGCGAGCCGCCGAAGACCACGGCGACCCGTCAGGAGGTGTTCGCGGTGATCGACGCCGCGTTCGCGCAGCGGCGCAAGACGCTGCGGGCCGCGCTGGCGGGCTGGGCCGGTTCCGCCGCCGGCGCCGAGCAGGCACTGCGCGCGGCCGGAATCGACCCGCGGACACGCGGCGAGGCGCTGGGTGTCGAGGCGTTCGCCCGGATCGCCGAGCACCGCCCCGGGTCGGCCTCGCCGGGTGTGCCGGGCGATGCGGGGGAGCCGGTCGTGCCGGCCGACGCCGACCCGAACGAGCCCCGCGCCTGAGGACGCGGTGCCGCCGTCGATACCATCGGCGACGGTGCCGAGGAGTTCGCACGGCCCCCGTCCGAAGAGGCCCGACAGGGCCACGAAGGAGTTCCACGAGCCGTGTCTTCCGTCACCGTCAGTGTTCCCGCGAAGGTCAACCTGCAACTCGCGGTCGGTGGGGTGCGGCCGGACGGCTTCCACGAGCTGGTCAGCGTCTTCCACGCCGTGTCGTTGTACGACGAGGTCACCGTCACGCCCGCGGACCGGCTGAGCCTGGCCTGCGAGGGCGAGGGCATCGCCGAGGTCCCGCTGGACCACAGCAACCTGGCCGCGCGCGCGGCGATCCTGCTCGCCGACCGGCTCGGGCGCGAGCCGAACGTGCGCATCCACATCCGCAAGGGCATTCCGGTCGCCGGCGGCATGGCCGGCGGCAGCGCGGACGCGGCGGCGACGCTGCTCGCCTGCGACACGCTCTGGCGCGGCGACACGCCTCGCGAGATGCTGCGCCGGCTCGGCGCGGAGTTGGGCAGCGACGTGCCGTTCTCCGACCTGGGCGGCACCGCGATCGGCACCGGGCGGGGCGAGCGGTTGGCCTCGGTGCCGACCACGGCGCGTTTCCACTGGGTGTTCGCGCTGGCCGACGGCGGCCTGTCGACGCCGGCCGTGTACGGCGAGTGCGACCGGTTGCGCGAGGTGGCGGGCGAGGCGGTCGGGCGGCCCGCGCCGCGCGAGGAACTGATCGCCGCGCTGCGGGCCGGCGACGCGCACGCGTTGGGCGCGAACCTGGTCAACGACCTGCAACCGGCGGCGCTGTCGTTGCGGCCCGCGTTGGCCGCGACGCTGCGCGCGGGCATGGCCGCGGGCGCGGTCGGCTCGCTGGTGTCCGGGTCCGGACCGACGTGCGCGTTCCTGGCGCCGGACCGGGAGACCGCGCACGTGGTGGCCGAGCGGCTCACCGGATCGGGCACCTGCCGGGCCGCGCGGGTCGCCTTCGGCGCGGTGCCCGGGGCCCGGGTGTTGCCGCGTCGGGTCGTTCCGGTGGAGCGCGAGAACACCGTGTAGTTCGGACCGTTAGAGTTGGTCGAATGCGAGCGTTGCGGTATGGCGGTTCGGTCTGATGGCGAACCTGGTCAATCTTGAGTCAGTCGGCAAGGCGTATGTCATGCGCACCCTGCTCGACGAGGTGTCCCTCGGCGTCGCCGAAGGCGACCGGATCGGGGTCGTGGGCCGCAACGGGGACGGCAAGACCACGCTGATCCGGGTGATGGCCCAGCGGGAGCCGGTCGATTCGGGCCGGGTCACCCACGTGGGCGGCCTCAGCCTGGGCATCCTGAGCCAGCAGGACGACCTCGACCCGGCGGCGACCGTGCGCCAGGAGATCGTCGGCGACCGCCCCGAACACGAATGGGCGGGCGACGCGCGCATCCGCGACGTGCTGACCGGGCTGTTCGGCGGGCTGGCCATGCCCGGCTTCGAGAGCGGCATCGACTCGGTGATCGGCCCGCTGTCCGGCGGCGAGCGGCGCCGGATCGCGCTCGCGAAGCTGCTGATCGAAGAGCACGACCTGATCATCCTGGACGAGCCGACCAACCACCTCGACGTCGAGGGCATCGCGTGGCTGGCGGGCCACCTCAAGACCCGGCGCTCCGCGCTCGTCGTGGTCACCCACGACCGCTGGTTCCTGGACGAGGTCTGCACCCGTACGTGGGATGTGCAGGGCGGCAAGGTGCACGACTACGAGGGCGGCTACTCGGCGTACGTGCTGGCCCGGGCCGAGCGCGCGCGGATCGCGAGCACCGAGGAGACCAAGCGGCAGAACCTGGTCCGCAAGGAGCTGGCCTGGCTGCGCCGCGGCGCGCCCGCGCGGACGTCCAAGCCCAAGTTCCGGATCGAGGCGGCGAACGAGCTGATCGCGGACGAGCCGCCGCCGCGCGACACCCTGGCGCTGCGCGGCTTCGCCAACGCGCGGCTGGGCAAGACCGTGTTCGAACTGCTCGACGTGCGGATCGAGGCGGGCCCCAAGACGCTGCTGGAGCACCTGACCTGGAATCTGGGCCCGGGCGACCGGATCGGTCTGGTCGGCGTCAACGGCGCGGGCAAGACCTCGCTGCTGCGCGCGCTCAAGGACGCGGCGTACCAGGAGAAGCAGCCGGCCGCCGGCAAGGTCGTGGTCGGCCGTACCGTCAAGCTCGCCTACCTCTCCCAGGAGGTCGCCGAACTCCCGCCCACGCTGCGGGTGCTGGAGGCGGTGTCGCAGATCCGCGAGCGGGTCGAGATCGGCAAGGGCAAGGAACTGACGGCCGGTCAGCTCTGCGAGCAGTTCGGCTTCACCGGCGAGAAGCAGTGGACGCCGGTCTCCGACCTGTCCGGTGGCGAGCGCCGCCGTCTGCAACTGCTGCGGTTGTTGATGGACGAGCCGAACGTGCTGTTCATGGACGAACCGACCAACGACCTGGACATCGAGACGCTGACCCAGTTGGAGGACCTGCTGGACGGCTGGCCGGGATCGCTGGTGATCGTCAGCCACGACCGGTACTTCATCGAGCGCACCACGGACACCGTGCTCGCGCTGCTCGGGGACCGCACACTGCGGATGTTGCCGGGCGGCATCGAGGAATACCTCAAGCGCCGTAGGGACGCGGTCGAGGCCGGGGCGACCGCCGCGCCGACCCGGCGCGGTTCCGGCGACACCCGCGCGGCGAAGAAGGAACTCCAGCGGGTGGAGCGGCAGTTGACCAAGCTGGCCGACCGGGAGAAGAAGGTGCACGACGGCTTGGCCGAGCACGCCACCGACTTCGACAAGGTCTCCGCACTGGACGCCGAACTGCGCGCGATCCGGGACGAGCGCGACGAGTTGGAGATGCGCTGGCTGGAGCTGGCGGAGGAGACGGAGTAGCGCCGGCGGCCGGGCGCCTCGGGGGGCGGCCGGCCGACGCGAGACGTGTCGGCCTCGGTGTCGGCCGTGGTCGGGCATGGCGGGACGACGGCACGGAAACGAGCAGGGAACACCCCGATGATCACGGGGTGATGCTTCGCGCACACGGAAAAGGCGAAGTTGCGGGCGTTTGGGCAAAACCGCGACGGGGGCCGAGGGTGGGCCGTACGCTGAATCCCGAGTGCCGGTGGTTGCCTGCGCGGTTGTTGGTCCACCCGATGCGCCTGGGCCGCAAGTGACGTCGCGACTGTGGGGCCACCGGGGTCGTGGGGGCAATTGGGGCAGTCGCGTACGACCGCCGGGGTGGGGCGTGGTGCGATGGGGAGGGACGTCCATCCGCACCGGCGTGTCGGTGCCGCATGTGGTCGGTGCACGATCCGATGCCGATCACGCTGCACCTGACCAAGGGGGGCTTGATGGGTCGGAGTTCGGCAGCGACGGATATTTCGGGAGCGGGTCTGCGGACCCTGGTCGTGGGGGCCGGGTCGGCGGGCAGCGCATTGGCGCGGGATCTGTTGCGGACACCCGATTTCGGGTTGCGTCCGATCGGATTTCTCGACGACGACCCCGACAAGGACGGGGTACGCGTCGCCGACGCGGACAATCCACAACATCTACTTCCGGTCCTGGGCGGCCTGGCCACCCTGACCGACGTGGCACTGGAGCACGGCATCGAGGTGGTCGTGCTGGCCATCCCGGGGCTTCCGCACGAGGAGTTTCGCAAGGTGGCCGCCGGGGCCGCCGCGATCGGCGCCGCGGTGCGGTATCTGCCGTCCTTCCTGGTCGCGTTGCGGCGCGACGTGGTCGGCAGCGACATGCGCATGCTCGACGTCAACCGACTGATCGGTCGGCAGGAACTGCATGTGGTCTCGGCGTCCGTGCGCGAGGTGATCGCGGGCCGCCGGGTGCTGATCACCGGCGCGGGCGGCTCGATCGGCAGCGAGTTGTGCCGGCAGGTGTACGGCTTCGGGCCGAGCCGGATGTACATGCTCGACCACGACGAGTCCAACCTGCACCGCCTCCAACTCGACGTGTGGGGCGAGGCGTTGCTCGACGACGAGACGCTGGTGATCGCGGACATCCGGGATCGGCCGCGGATCGAGCAGCTCTTTCATGATCTCAAGCCGGAGGTGGTCTTCCACGCCGCCGCGCACAAGCACCTGCCGCTGTTGGAGCGGCATCCGTGCGAGGCGGTCAAGTCCAATGTGCTGGGCACGGAGAACCTGGTCCGGGCCGCGCTCGACGTGGGGGTCGAGCGGTTCGTGCTGATCTCCACGGACAAGGCGGCCGACCCGGTCTCGGTGCTCGGCGCGACCAAGCGGCTCGCCGAACTGATCGTGCAGGCCAACACGCAGGCGCCCGGGGTGTTCGCGGGCGTGCGTTTCGGCAACGTGCTGGGCAGCCGGGGCTCTTTGTTGTCCGTACTGGCCGAGCAACTGCGCGCGGGCGGCCCGGTCACCGTCACGCACCCGGACGTCACCCGGTTCTTCATGACCATCGAGGAGGCCGTGGGACTGGTCCTGGAGGCGGGTCGGATGGCCCAGGGCGGGGAGATCTTCGTCCTGGACATGGGCGAGCCGGTACGGATCGTGGACCTGGTGCACAAGTTCGCCGAACAGGTGAATCTGCCCAACGTGCCGATCCGCTTCACCGGCCTGCGTCCGGGCGAGAAACTCAACGAGGCGCTGTTCTCGGCCACCGAGGAGCGCCTGCCCACCGAACACCGCCGGATCCAGGCGACGGTGCCGCCGGGCCAGGCGCTGGACGCGGTGGTCCGGTTGCCGGAGCTGTACGACGCGGCGGCGGTCAACGACACGAAGGCGGTGCGCGCGCTGCTGAGCGAGCTGCTTCCGGGCTACGTCACGCCGGAGCCGGCCGGGACCGAGGTGTTGTCGGCGCCGTACCCGGACGACTTCTAGACGATCCGCACGATGCTCGTCGGGATCGGGGCGGCCCTCGTCACGATTCGGACGACGCTCGTACACCTGATGGACGCCGATCCCGTGACCGGTGGGGCGGAGGGCGCAGTACGGTGGCCACGAGGCCCCTGTGCTGCGAAAGGCGGATCCTCCGATGATCGACCCCGAACTGAGGGCGGCTCTGGACGCGATGCTCGGCGATCCGGAGCACTGGGTGCACGTGGGCACGGTGACCCCGACGGGGGAGCCGCACGTGACACCCGTGATGCTCGCGTACGACGACGAGTACCTCTACCTCAGCCTCACCGGCCGCACCAAGAAGGCCAACCTGGAACACGATCCGCGGGTCTGTCTGTCGATGGCGCGGGACGGCGACATCGCGCACGTCATCGTGTGGGGCGAGGTCGCCATGCGCGAGGACGAGTGGGCGCAGGAGCGCTGGGAGTTCGCGATGCGGCACATCCTGGGCGATGAGGGCCTGGCACAACAGCGCCGCCCGCTGTCCCGCGAGGGTACGAGCCTGGGCGTGGTCACCCCGAAGCGCTGGCGGGTCTTCGGCCTGGGCCGGGGCCCGGGTTCGTGAGTCCGCCGCACCAGCGCGCGCGGCGATCGTGACCCCGGGTCAGCCGCGCAGCGCCTCGTCGGCCTCGCGGTGGATCTCCGCCTGCGCGAACAACACCGAGGCCACGTAGCACGGCAACGCGATCAACGCGGCGACGAGCACGACATCCTCGGCCCGAAGCAAACTCGTCGCGACCCCGATCAACGCCAGCGCCAACGGCAACCACCGCCGCCAGGCCGCCAGTTCACGCATCCGCACGACCCGTGCGGCTCGTGCGAGCACCGCCCCGCCCGCCACCGCCACAAAGCCGATCGCCAGCAACTCCACAGCAGTACAAGGGCCTTCCGGGCAGGTGATCGACGCGAACGCCCCCAAGCAAACCAGAAGTTCCCCGGGTCCGCCCCCGATCGAGCCGCCCGGACCCGCGCGACGCGGGTCGCGCCGCGGCTTCGCCCGTCAGGTCCGTCGCGGCGACCCGCACGCCGGATCGGCCCGCCGTACCGGGCCCGGCCGGGCCGTCGGACGCGATCGAACTCCCGATCGTCGGCGTACGGGCCACCCGCGTGCGGCGCCGATGTACCCCGCCGCTCGGCGCGGTCGTGGGTGCCGTGCCCGTCGACCGGGGGCCGCCCCGGTCAATCCGTTCACGTTCCCGTCACCCGACAGTCGCCCACAGCCACCTCTTCCCGGGCGAATCCGACGGCGGGCTGCTACTAGGCTGGCCCGGCAGACCAGCGTGCCCCTTGATCAAGGAGAAACTCGTGCCGTCCATCGACGTCATCCACGCCCGGGAGATCCTGGACTCCCGAGGGAACCCCACGGTGGAGGTCGAGGTCGTCCTCGACGACGGCAGCTCGGGCCGTGCCGCCGTGCCGTCCGGCGCTTCCACCGGCGCCTTCGAGGCCGTCGAACTGCGTGACGGCGACGAGAGCCGCTACGGCGGCAAGGGTGTGCAGAAGGCCGTCGACGCGGTCAACGAGCGCATCTACGAGGAGATCGCCGGCACCGAGGCGGACGACCAGCGGCTGATCGACCAGGCGATGATCGACCTGGACGGGACCGAGAACAAGGCCGAGCTCGGCGCCAACGCGATCCTGGGCGTCTCGCTCGCCGTCGCGCACGCCGCCGCCGAATCGGTGAATCTGCCGCTGTTCCGCTACCTCGGCGGCCCGAACGCGCACGTGCTCCCGGTGCCGATGATGAACATCCTCAACGGTGGTGCGCACGCCGACACCAACGTCGACATCCAGGAGTTCATGATCGCGCCGATCGGCGCGGAGACCTTCGCCGAGGCGGTGCGCTGGGGCACCGAGGTCTACCACTGCCTCAAGTCCGTGCTCAAGGCCCGCGGCCTGGTCACCAGCATCGGCGACGAGGGCGGCTTCGCGCCGAACCTGGAGAGCAACCGCGCCGCGCTCGACCTGATCGTCGAGGCGATCGAGATGGCCGGCTACACCCCGGGCACCGACATCGCGCTCGCGCTCGACGTGGCCGCGTCCGAGTTCCACACCGACGGCGCGTACGTGTTCGAGGGCGCCAAGAAGACCTCCGCCGAGATGTCGGCCTACTACGCCGAGTTGGTCGCGGCGTACCCGCTGGTGTCGATCGAGGACCCGCTGGACGAGAGCGACTGGGAGGGCTGGGTCGCGCTCACCGCGCAGCTCGGCGACAAGGTCCAGCTCGTCGGCGACGACCTGTTCGTGACCAACCCGGAGCGCCTGGCGCGCGGCATCGAGGAGAAGGCGGGCAACGCGCTTCTGGTGAAGGTCAACCAGATCGGCACGCTGACCGAGACCCTCGACGCCGTGTCGCTCGCCCACCGCAACGGTTACCGGTGCATGATGAGTCACCGGTCCGGCGAGACCGAGGACACCACGATCGCGGACCTCGCGGTGGCCACGGACTGCGGCCAGATCAAGACCGGCGCCCCGGCGCGCTCCGACCGGGTGGCCAAGTACAACCAGTTGCTGCGCATCGAGGAGATCCTCGACGACGCGGCGGAGTACGCCGGCCGCGGCGCGTTCCCGCGCTTCGACGGCTGACACCGGGTCGAGCGGAACACCGCCGGCACCGCATCGGGACAACGGCGGGAGGACGCGTGAGCGAGCAGCGCGAGGACGGTCGCAGGACGGCCGCCCCGAGCGGGGCAGCCCGCGCGTCCCGGGCCGTCGCGCCGCCGCGTCAGGCACGCGGTGGCCGTCCGGCGGCACCGGCCAAACCGAAGGTCGTCGCCGCGGTCGAGTCCATCAAGGACTCGTCCGCGGCGGCGAGCCTGGGTCGGCTGCGCCGGCGCGGGGGCGGCAAGTGGATCGTGCTGACCCTGGTGGTGCTGAGCTTGGCCGTCGCGCTGGTCTACCCCTTGCGCCAGTACCTGGACCAACGGGCCGAGGTGGACGACCTGCGCGAGAGCACCCGCAGGCAGCAGGCCGAGACCGAACGCATGCGGTCCGACCTGGAACGCTGGAACGACCCGGCGTACGTACGGCAACAGGCGCGCGAGCGGCTGCACTTCGTCTACCCGGGCGATACCGCCTACCTGGTCGTGCCGCAGCCGGGCGAGCCGGGCAACCCGGCGCCGCCCACGCCCGCCCAGGCCGGTTCGCCGCCCTGGTATCGCAGCCTGTGGGACTCCACGCGCGACGCGGACCGGGCCGGCGCGCCGACGCCGAGCGCGGCGCCCTCGCCCACTCCGACGCCCGCCGCGTCGATCGGCTAGTACCGGGCGCCGAGAACGGCGATCCTTGTCCGGTGGCACCGGCGACCGGCCGGCTCGAACCCGAGCGGGACCGGTACGGCGCGGCACGCGGATCGAACGTCGGTCCGAAGCACTCAGCGAAACAGGAAATACTCTCCTACATGGATCAGCAGGACATCGACGCCGTCAAGGCGCAGCTCGGCCGTACCCCGCGTGGTCTGCGCGGCGTCGCACACCGGTGCCCGTGCGGGCTTCCGGACGTCGTGGAGACCGCTCCACGCCTGGAGGACGGCTCGCCGTTCCCGACGCTGTACTACCTGACCTGCCCGCGGGCGGCGTCCGCGATCGGCACGCTCGAGGCGAACAACGTCATGCGCGAGATGAGCGCGCGCCTGGCCGAGGACGAGGACCTCGCGGCTCGATACGCCGCCGCGCACGAGGACTACATCGCGCGCCGGGACGCGATCGAGGTGCTGGAGGGCTTCCCGTCCGCCGGGGGCATGCCGGATCGGGTCAAGTGCCTGCACGTCCTGGCCGGCCACGCGCTGGCCGCCGGACGCGGGGTGAACCCGCTCGGCGACGAGACGTTGGACGCGCTGCCGGACTGGTGGGCCAAGGGCCCGTGCGTGTGTGTGGACAAGCCGGACGAGGCGACAGAGGCCGCCGAGGCCGAGGCCGCAGCCACGGAGGACGAGACCCGATGACCCGACGCGTCGCCGCGATCGACTGCGGCACCAACTCGATCCGCCTGCTGGTCGCCGACCTGGACCCGGCCACCGGGACGCTGGTCGACCTGGACCGGCGGATGCGGATCGTCCGGCTCGGCCAGGGCGTCGACCGGACCGGCAGGCTCGCTCCGGAGGCGCTGGAGCGCACGTTCGACGCGTGCCGCGACTACGCCAAGACGATCGGCGAACTCGGCGCCGAGCGGGTGCGCTTCGTGGCCACCAGCGCGAGCCGCGACGCGGAGAACCGGGACGTGTTCCGGGACGGCGTGCGGGAGATCCTGGGCGTCGAGCCCGAGGTGGTCTCCGGCGACGAGGAGGCCACGCTGTCCTTCACCGGGGCCACCCGCGAACTGGCCGGCACCGGCGCGGTCGAGACGCCGTACCTGGTGGTCGACATCGGCGGCGGGTCCACCGAGTTCGTGCTGGGCACCGACCGGCCCGAGGCGGCGCGCTCGGTGGACATCGGCTGCGTCCGGATGACCGAGCGGCACCTGCGTGAGGACCCGCCGACTCGGGCCCAGATCGCCGCCGCCATCGCCGACATCGAGGCCGCGACAGCGCAGGCCGCGGCGGTGGTTCCGATGGACCGTGCCCGCACGCTGGTCGGCCTGGCCGGCTCGGTCACCACGGTCGCCGGCATCGCGCTGGACCTGCCCGAGTACGACTCCACCGCCATCCACCACGCCCGGCTGACCCTCGATCAGGTCCGCGCGGTGACCACCCGGCTGCTGGCCGCCACACACGCCGAACGCGCGGCGATCCCGGTCCTGCACCCGGGCCGCGTGGACGTGATCGGCGCGGGCGCACTGGTCCTGCGCACGATCATGGAACGCACCGGTCTGACCGAGGTCGTCGTCAGCGAACACGACATCCTGGACGGCATCGCCTGGTCGGTGGCGGAAGACCCCGAGTGGTAGGTCAGAGATTCCGGTACACAGCGCGGCGGTCGCCGACCTTGACCGCGAGGACGACGAGTTCACCGTCGCGCACCTCGTAGGCGATCCGGTAGTTGCCTACCCGAAGCCGATACAGGCCGGACGGTCCGGTGAGCTTCTTGGTGTCGGCGTCCTCGCGACAGGGGTCGTCGCCCAGCGCGGTCAGCGCGGCCAGGATTCGCATGGCCGCGGGTCGGTCGATCGCTCGCAGTTGGCGTTGCGCGGCGGTGGTGAAACGGAAGGCGTACTTCATGCCGTGTCTTCGCCGTGCTCGGCGAACAGATCCGCCAGCAACTCGGCCATCGTCACGGTCGGGCCGCCTTCGGCCAAGACCGCCTCGGCCTCACGCGCCAGCATTTCGTCGGTGGCTGCCTCCAGCGCCTCGAAATCCGCGATCGGTACCAGCGCGGCCACCGGAGTCCCGTTTCGGGTGATCACCGTCGTGGTGCCGTGTTCGGCGCGATTGATGTGGTCCGCCAGGTGCGCGCGGGCTTCACGTATGGTCACTGCGCTCTCGGTCAGCAAGTGTGTACACCACCGGGAGGCTGTCCGGATCGTTTGCCGGGTCGATGGCGGAACCAAGGAGTCGTGTCCATCGTTCGGACTCGGGGAAAAGTTTGTGAATCCCTTCACATGGCCCCGGAGGCAAAACTTGGCCATGTGAGGCCGTTTTCCTCGTAACGGGTCGGTCGGACGCCGCCGTCGCCTTCGAAGGCGGTGGTCGTCGGCGGTTCGAGGTGGAGATCACATTGCGCCGTCCCGGGGTACCTCGGGCAGGATCGACGCAGGTCATCGGGACCGAGTCGGCGGACAAGCCGGCCGATTATGGTCGAGTGGATCTTCCTCGACCGCACACCGTGCACAAATGCACAAGCAAAAGGACGAAGGGTACCAGACGGCCCGTTCGGTACTGTGCGCGGCCTCGAAGCACCGGCGCGTTCGATCGGTGGATACTTCCAAACATGAGCAACACGGATCGCCCTCGCATCCTTATCGTCGGCGGCGGCTACGTTGGTCTGTACGCCGCGCAGCGCATCCTCAAGAAGATGCGTTACGGCGAAGCGACCGTCACGGTCGTCGACCCGCGGTCGTACATGACCTACCAGCCCTTCCTCCCGGAAGCGGCCGCCGGCAGCATCTCACCGCGCCATGTCGTGGTGCCGCTGCGCCGTGTCCTGCCCAAGGCCGAGATCGTCAACGGCCGGGTCACCTCCGTCGACCACGACCGCAAGGTCGCGCTCGTCGAGCCGCTCGCGGGCGAGTCCTACGAGCTCGGCTTCGACTACATCGTCATCGCGCTCGGCTCGATATCGCGGACCTTCCCGATTCCCGGCCTGGCCGAGAACGGCATCGGTCTCAAGACCATCGAAGAAGCCATCGCGCTGCGCAACCACGTGCTCGGGCAGCTCGACCTGGCCGACTCCACCACCGACGCGGAGATCCGCCGCAAGGCGTTGACCTTCTGCTTCGTCGGTGGCGGCTTCGCCGGCATCGAGGCGCTGGCCGAGGTCGAGGACATGGCGCGCGACGCGGTGCGCTATTACAAGAACCTCAAGCGCGAGGACATGCGCTTCGTGATGGTGGAGGCGGCCAACCGCATCCTCCCCGAGGTCGGTCCGGAGCTCGGCGCCTGGACGCTGGAGCGCCTCAAGGCCCGGGACATCGAGTTCCACCTGGAGACGTCGCTCAAGTCCTGCGTCGACAAGCACTGCGTGCTCTCCAACGACGTCGAGTTCGACGCCTCCACGATCCTGTGGACCGCGGGCGTCAAGCCGAACCCGGTGCTGTCCGAGTACGGTCTGCCGCTCGGCCCGCGCGGCCACGTGGACACCCGCACCACCCTCCAGGTGGTCGGCATGGACAACGTGTTCGCCGCCGGCGACAACGCGCAGGTTCCGGACCTGGCCGCGGGTGAGGGTGCCTGGTGCCCGCCGAACGCGCAGCACGCGGTACGGCAGGCGCGCGTCCTGGGCGACAACGTCGTCTCGGTGATGCGTGGGTTCCCGCCGAGCGACTACAAGCACAAGAACCTCGGTGCGGTGGCCGGCCTCGGTCTGCACAAGGGCGTCGCGGTGATGTTCGGCAAGTTCAAGCTCAAGGGGCTGCCGGCGTGGCTGTTCCACCGCACGTACCACGGTGCGATGGTGCCGACATTCAACCGTAAGTTCCGGGTGTTCGCCGACTGGACGCTGTCCGCGTTCTTCCGGCGCGAGATCGTCTCGCTCGGGGCGATGGAGCACCCGCGGGACGAGTTCGCGGAGGCGGCACTCCCGCCGGTGCCGCGGGTCGAGCCCGCGGTCAAGGGGTAGTTGCCCACGTTCTGCGGGATGGGCCCGGTACGCCACGTGCGTGCCGGGTCCTTTCGCGTCTGCCCTCAAGCGCCGGGCGGGCTGGGGGGTTTGCGGACCGGGCTGCGCTTCGGGGGTGGCCTGGGTGGGTTGTCCTCAAACGCCGGACGGGCCGAAGGGGGTTGCGGACCGGACCGAGGGGTTTTGCGGACGGGACCGAGGGGGCTTCGTGGGCCGGGCCGGCCGGGGAAGTGTGCGGACTGGGCCGGGGGCTTTGCGACCGGCCGGGTGGGGTTACGCGGTGCGGGTGGCGTCGAAGCGTTTCATGCGTTCGAGGACCAGGTCCGAGGTGGGATCGAGCATTTCGTCGACGATTCGGCCGTCGGCCAGGAAGAGGACTCGGTCCGCGTAGGAGGCGGCGTTCGGGTCGTGGGTGACCATGACGATCGTTTGGCCGCTCTCGCGTACCGAGGCGCGCAGGAAGCCCAGGACCTCGGCGCCCGAGCGGGAGTCCAGGTTGCCCGTCGGTTCGTCGGCGAAGATGATCTCCGGTCTGCTCGCCAGGGCCCGCGCACACGCGACACGTTGCTGCTGACCGCCGGACAGTTCGCTCGGACGGTGCTTCAGCCGGTCGCGCAGGTCGACCGTCTCGATCACATGGTCCAACCACTCCTGGTCCGGTTTCACACCCGCGATGTCCATGGGCAGCGTGATGTTCTCCAACGCGGTCAGCGTCGGGAGCAGGTTGAACGCCTGGAAGACGAAGCCGACCTTCTCCCGCCGCAGCCGGGTCAGCTTCTTGTCGTCGAGTGAGGACAACTCCACGTCGCCCAGCCGGACCGAGCCGGTCGAGATCGAGTCCAGGCCCGCCATGCAGTGCATCAGCGTGGACTTGCCCGACCCGGAGGGGCCCATGATCGCGGTGTACTCCGCGCGCCGGAACCCGACCGAGACGTCGTCGAGCGCGAGCACTCGTGTCTCGCCCGTGCCGTAGATCTTGCTGATGCCGGTGGCGACGGCGGCGAGTTCGCCGTGGGCCCCGACTCCCGCGATGGGTTCGGTGGCGGTCACATCGGGCCTCTTTCGTTGCGGTCCTGATCGGGCCCGCATCGGCCGGCCCTCGACCCCGTGGTCCTACCCAGGTGCACCGGGCGAATGCGGAACTCCCCTGCTCAGCCGCCCCAAACCGCTCATTCGGCACCATCCGTACGGCATCCGGACGGGTCGCCCCCGGTCGCTCTCCGCGATCGAACAGGCCCGCGGAACGGGTCCGAGGGGGCTCCGAATCCAAGAGGCCAACCCGGTGCGCCGGGGCCGCTACGCTCAGCATCGCCCCCGGATGGTGGAACGCAGACACGAGGAGCTTAAACCTCCTTGGCCGCAAGGCCGTGCGGGTTCGAGTCCCGCTCCGGGGACAACTCGAAAATGCCGCTGACCTGCAAGAACGCCGTACGGCCGCGGATCGGCGGCGGCGGGCCTCGGTGGTCTGGACCACCGACGGGGCATATTTCCGGGCCCGCGGGCCACCCTTACTCGCGAACAGCGCAGGGTGTTCCCGTGGTGACAGCGATCGGCTTCGCGATGGATTCCATCCGACTTTTTATGACCGGACAGTGACCACGGGCACAAATCGCGTGTCCGGGGACGTTGAAAGGGAAGGATGGAAGCCCCGAGCGCTTTACTCGGGGATTACTCTCTAAAGCCAGGACCCCCACCCCGGGGGCATGGAGGAGATGACATGAGGAGCAGCAACCCGGTGCTCACGCGGCGGGGGGCGTTCGAGACCGGCCGGCAGGAGCAGGCCGGTTACGGAGCGCCGCAGCCCGGGCCGCAGGGCGCCCCGTACGGTGGGCCGCAGCAGCCGCCGGTACAGCCGATGACCCCCGAGCAGCTTCAGGAGATGTACCGGGCGCAGTCCGCCGGTCCGCTCCAGACCGGCCGGATGACCATCGACGACGTGGTCGCGCGTACCGCGATGACGTTGCTGACGGTCGTCGTCACCGGTGCGCTGTCGTGGGCCTTCCTGCCGTTCGAGAACTTCGGCTGGGCGGTCGGCGCCGCGCTCGCGGCGTTCGTCGTCGCGATGGTCGTGACC
Source organism: Embleya sp. NPDC050154 (assembly GCF_044460165.1). Taxonomy (NCBI): domain Bacteria; kingdom Bacillati; phylum Actinomycetota; class Actinomycetes; order Kitasatosporales; family Streptomycetaceae; genus Embleya; species Embleya sp. NPDC050154. The sequence continues at coordinate 33,839 of NZ_JBITJP010000008.1, read as the reverse complement.
TTCAAGCGGGAGATCAGCCCGGCCCTGGTGCTGGCCTACGCCGCGCTCGAAGGTGTGTTCCTGGGTGCGATCAGCCACGCGTTCGAGGAGCAGTACAGCGGCATCGTGATCCAGGCGGTGCTCGGCACGGCCTCGGTGTTCGTCGGTGTGCTGGTCGCGTACAAGTCCGGTTGGATCAAGGTGACGAGCCGCTACGCGCGGATCGGCATGGCGATCGCGATCGGCTTCGTACTCCTCACCTTCGTCAACCTGTTCGCGATGTTGATCGCCGGCGGCGACGGTCTCGGCCTGCGCAGCGGTCCGCTCGGCATCGTGATGGGCATCCTCGGCATCCTCATCGGCGCCTTCTTCCTCTCGCTCGACTTCAACGAGATCGAGCAGTTGGCCGCTCAGGGCGTTCCGGAGAAGGAGGCCTGGCGGGCCGCGTTCGGCCTGACCGTGACCCTCGTGTGGATCTACCTGGAGGTCCTGCGCCTGTTGTCGATCCTGCGGGACTGACGCGGCGTCGCATGACGGTCCCGTGACGCCCTCATGACGGACCGACGTGCGGAGTGATCCCGAAGTGCGCAGTGGCGGTGCCCCGACGAGGGGCACCGCCACTTTCGCGTGTGCGAATGCGTGTGTGCGGAGGTGGAAGCGGTCAGCGTGGCAGGGGTCTTCGACGGCGGATCGGCGTTGGGGCGGCTTCGGGGCGGGGGATCAGCTGACCCCGCCCGGCGCGTGCCGGCGACGGTCGTGCTCGCGGACGATGGCGAGGGCGTGCCCGTGTCCGAGGTTGTGTTCGCCCTGGAGCCAGGAGACCCGGTCCTCGAACCGGGAGAAGGCCGGACCGGCCTCGATTTCCCGGAACCAGTCGGGGAGTTCGCGGCCGGTGCAGGCGGGCACCCGGGCCACGAGGTTCCGGTGGGTCTCTTCGGAGAAGTGCAAGGACATAAGCGCCTCCGGTGAGCGTTCCGTTACCCGAGCGTGCATGACGGGCGAACGGTTGGCAAGCGGTCGAAGCCGACCCGCACGCGGTGTGCGCACTGGGTACGCTCCGGTTATGTCGTCCCGCATCCCCATCCCGCCGGTCGGGAAACCGTCCGCTTCCCTCACGGTTGACGTGGCCCCGTTCGTGAAGGAGTCCGGTGCGGTCGCCGACCGGCTGCGGCACCTGTCCGAGGCCCGGTTGAAGGCGCCGCTGACCGCCCGTCAGGAGACCTCGCCGACCCGAGCCGGCGCGGCGCTCGCCTTGGCCCAATGCCTGGCCGACCTGGCGGCCGCGGTCGAGGGCGAGCCGCTGCGCGAGGTTCCGGATCTGGGGGTGTTCGCGGTCGGCGACCAGGTGGCGGTCACCTCCGGCGATCTGGCCTCGGCGCTGGGGCTGTTGGCCGAGGAGCACACGCTGGTCCTGCAGGACGGTGAGGCCACGACGGCCGCCGACGTGGTGCGTCGGGCGCGGGAGATGGTTCGGGAGTTGTCGGCGGCGATCTGAGCGGGCGGGGCGGGCGCGGGTGCGGTTGGTGCGATGTGCGGGCCGTGCGCGGCGGGGGCGGTCCCGTTACGCCGGCGGCCGTACGTACAGGCGGTCGGCCAGTGCGTACGTGGTGTCCTCGTCCAGGCCGAAGGTCAGTGCCCAGCCGCCGCCGACCTCGCAGGTGCCGAGCAGGCGTACCGGTAGACCGAGCGAGAGCGCGACGTCGATCAGCGAGGCCGCCTCCGGGTCGCCGGGCATCACCACCAGCGAACTGCCGTCGGCGAAGTCGAGCACGTCCAAGCCGCCGGAGCCGCCGGGCGAGCCGGTGCGCACGCGGGTGATCGGGGTGGCGCCGGCGATCAGGCCGGTCAGGTAGCCGCCGGTGAGGTGGGTGGGCAGCAGCGGGGTCAGGTTTTCCGACGGATGCGGGCGCCGACCGCTCGTGTCGTCGGCCGGTGGGTCGCGGTACGCGCTCTCGTCCGCGAACTCGTCGCGCCCGGGCCCGGGGACGGTCAGCGGTGGTCGTTCGGCGTCCCGGCTGCGGAAGAGATGGTCGACGAACGCCTGGTCCCAGATCTCCGCGGCCGCGCGGGCGCGGTGTCGCCGGCACAGTCGGCGCACGAGGGTGGTCACCGCGACGGCGCACGCGGCGGTGATCAGGACGGGGACGATGTAGGCGTTCGACATGACAAGATCCGCAACCCTTGGCCGGCCCGAGGAACAGCTTCCCTTCCAGGGTCGCGCTGCCGGCCGGTTGTCGCCAGAGCGTGACATCCCTACCCGAGGGGACCTTGGGCTGCTCCGAGTGGGTGACGGCGCCGCATGGCCCGCCCGGGGTGTCCCGGACGGGCCGCACGGCATGCGTCGGACGTGCCGGGCGCGACGGCCGCGACCGGCGTGCCGGGTCAGCTCAGGCGCTCGAGCACCATCGCCATGCCCATGCCGCCGCCGACGCACATGGTCTCCAGGCCCCACTGCTTGTCGTGCCACTGCAGCGAGTTGATCAACGTGCTGGTGATCCGCGCGCCGGTCATCCCGAACGGGTGGCCGATCGCGATGGCGCCGCCGTTGACGTTGACCTTGTCCACGTCGAAGCCCAGGTCGCGGTAGGAGGGGATGACCTGTGCGGCGAACGCCTCGTTGATCTCCACCAGGTCGATGTCGGCCGAGGTCAGGCCGGCCCGGGCCATCGCGATCCGGGACGCCTCGACCGGGCCGTAGCCCATGATCTCGGGGGACAGGCCGGACACGGCGGTGGAGACTATCCGGGCGAGCGGGGTCAGGCCCAACTCGCGCGCCTTGGTGTCGGACATCACGATGACCGCGGCGGCGCCGTCGTTGAGCGGGCACGCGTTGCCCGCGGTGACCGTGCCGTCCGGACGGAAGACCGGCTTGAGCCCGGAGATGCCCTCCAGCGTGGTGCCCGCGCGCGGGCCGTCGTCCTTGGCCACCACGGTGCCGTCGGCGAGCGTGACCGGGGTGATGTCCTTGGCCCAGAAGCCGTCGGCGATCGCCTGCTCGGTGCGGTTCTGCGAGCGCACCGCGAACTCGTCCTGCTCGGCCCGGGAGATGCCCTTGTGCTGGGCCAGGTTCTCGGCGGTGAAGCCCATCCCGATGTACACGTCCGGGAGCAGGCCCTGCTCGCGCGGGTCGGCCCAGGTCGAGCCCTTCTCCACGGCCTCGGTGGTGCGGGTCGCGGCCCCGGCGAAGAGCGGGTTCCTGGTGTCCGGGATCGAGTCGCTGCTGCCCTTGCCCCGGGTGCTGGTGACCATCTCGACGCCGGCCGAGATGTACGCGTCGCCCTCGCCCGCGCGGATCGCGTGCATCGCCATCCGGGTGGTCTGCAGCGACGAGGAGCAGTAGCGGGTGATGGTGGTTCCGGGCAGGTGGTCGTAGCCGAGCATGACCGCGACGTTGCGACCCATGTTGAAGCCCTGCTCGCCACCGGGCAGGCCGCAGCCCAGCATCAGGTCGTCGATGTCCTTGGGGTCCAGCGCCGGGACCTTGTCCAGGGCGGCGCGGACCATGAGCGCGGTCAGGTCGTCCGACCGCAGGTCCTTCAGGGAACCCTTGAAGGCGCGACCGATGGGGGAGCGGGCGGTGGCGACGATGACTGCTTCGGGCATCGGGACTCCTTGGTGGTCTTCGCGGCCGTCGGTACGAGGACCCGGCAGGGACTCTCGTCGTCACGGAAGCGCAACTGACGCTTGAAGTTACTGCCTGGTAGTCAAAAGTGGGAGGGGTGGATCGTGCGACCTGCCCCACGCCATAACTGACGACCAGTCAGATTTCTTCGGTCAGATTACCCCGGGCATCCTCGAAGGGGGTCGGCGCAGTCGGTGCGATTTCGGAATCGCCCTCGGCGGCGGCCTCGGGCTCGGCCTCCGGGTCCACCGTCGCGGGGGTGGGGATCTGCCGGCGACGCCGATGCCGCAGCAGCGCCCACCGGCCGCGCGGGCCGCGTTCGCGACCGCCGACGTCGGTGCCGGTCACCTCGGTGCCGCCCTCGGCGGCGGCCTCGATCGCGGCCTGCGCGATCGGCAGCACACCCTCGCCGCGGAAGCTGTCCGGGCTCACCTCGTCCAGCGGCCACAGGTCCAACGCGGCGCACAACGAGGGCAACGAAGCCATCGCGGCGGTCGCGTAACCCTCCACCGAGGGATGGAAGCGGTCCGGGCCGAACATCACCTTGGGCCGGGCCAGGAACTCGGGACCCAGCAGTGAGCCGAGCGAGACGGTACGCCCGCCCGCCTCGACCACGGCGATGGTCTGCGCGGCGGCCAGATTGCGGCTCCACTGCCGGGCCAGATAGCGCAGCGGCTGCGCGATCGGCTCGATCGTGCCCAGGTCGGGACACGTGGCCACGACCACCTCGACGCCGGAGGCGATCAGCCGACGGGTGGCCTGTTCCAGGTGGCGCACCGACTCCGCCGGGCGCATCCGATGGGTGACGTCGTTCGCGCCGATCATGATCATCGCGACGTCGAGCTCGTGCCGGAGCGCGAGGGTGACCTGACGCTCCAGATCAGAGGACTGGGCGCCGGACAGCGCGACGTTGACCAGCCGTACCGGCACTTCGGCGACCGCCGCCAGGCCGGAGGCGAGCAATGCGCCGGGGGTCTGCATCGGGTTCTCGACGCCGAGACCGGCGGCGGTGGAGTCGCCGATCACCGCGAACGTGATCGGTTCGCCCGGGAGATCGCCGTACATCCCGTCGGCGGTCGGCGGTTCGCCGTCGGGTTCGCCCACGGTGCGGCGGGCCATCTTCGCCTCGGTGTACAGCACCGCGAACATCGCCCCGGTCAGCACGCCCACACCGCCACCGCCGAAGGCCGCCGCGGCGGCCACCCGGCGGGCCATGCGCGTACGCATCATCGTCGGACCCCGTGACCGGCCGTCGTGTACAAGACCTCGGGCTCCTCCCCGTCGCGCACTCCAAGCCGACCCTAACCGACCGTCAGGTGTGTGGACGGCCGGCAGGGGGCGCGGTGGGGCGCGCGGCGTGGGCGCGGGCCGTGTGCGCTGTGTCGCGTCCGGCGCGATGGCGGCGACTAGGCTGGGAGAAGTTAGCGCAATGTGAGGATTTTGGGCCATCCGGCCCCGGCTGATGCGCACTCATGGCGGAGGTTCCGTGCGGTACCACGAATCCATGCTCGACCTGATCGGGGACACCCCCCTCGTCAAGCTCAACTCCGTTACCTCGGGGCTGTCGGCGACGGTGCTGGCGAAGGTCGAGTACTTCAACCCCGGTGGTTCGGTCAAGGACCGGATCGCCGTGCGGATGATCGACGCGGCCGAACAGTCGGGCGCGCTGCGTCCCGGCGGCACGATCGTCGAACCCACCTCCGGCAACACCGGGGTCGGGCTGGCGATGGTCGCGCAGCGGCGCGGATACAAGTGCGTGTTCGTCTGCCCGGACAAGGTCAGCATGGACAAGATCAACGTCATGCGCGCCTACGGGGCCGAGGTGGTGGTCTGCCCGACGGCGGTCGACCCCGAGCACCCCGACTCCTACTACAACGTCTCGGACCGACTGGTGCGCGAGACGCCCGGCGCGTGGAAGCCCGACCAGTACTCCAACCCGCAGAACCCGGAGTCGCACTACCTCTCCACGGGTCCCGAACTGTGGGAACAGACCGACGGTCGGATCACCTGCTTCGTGGCCGGCGTCGGCACCGGCGGCACCATCTCGGGGACCGGGCGCTTCCTCAAGGAGGTCTCGAACGGCGGCGTGCGGGTGGTCGGCGCCGACCCGGAGGGCTCGGTGTACTCGGGCGGCTCCGGCCGGCCGTACCTGGTCGAGGGCGTCGGTGAGGACTTCTGGCCGACCGCGTACGACAGCGCGGTGCCGGACGAGATCATCGCGGTGTCCGACCGGGACTCGTTCCTGATGACGCGTCGGCTCGCCCGCGAGGAGGGCCTGCTGGTCGGCGGCTCGTGCGGGATGGCGGTGGTCGCGGCGCTGCGCGCGGCCGAGCGGCTCGGGCCGGACGACGTGGTCGTGGTGCTGCTGCCGGACTCCGGGCGCGGCTACCTCAGCAAGATCTTCAACGACGAGTGGATGGCCGACTACGGCTTCCTGGACGCGGACCCCAACGAGGCCACCGTGGCCGACATCCTGGCCCGCAAGCAGGGCGACCTGCCCGCGTTGGTGCACGTGCATCCGGAGGAAAGCGTCGGCGACTCGATCGCGATCCTGCGCGAGTTCGGGGTCAGCCAGATGCCGGTGGTCAAGCCGGGCGCCGGTCACCCGGACGTGATGGCCGCCGAGGTGGTCGGCTCGATCGCCGAGCGCGACCTGCTGGACGCTCTGGTGTCCGGCCGGGCCGCCACGGGCGACCCGCTGGAGAAGTTCATGTCGGCGCCGCTGCCGGTGGTCGGCTCCGGTGAGCCGATCGCGCGGCTCGCACGGGTGCTGGAGCAGGCCGACGCGGCGCTGGTGCTGGTGCACGGCAAGCCGCAGGGTGTGGTCACCCGGCAGGACCTGCTCGGCCACCTGGCGGGCTAGTCCCGCTCACGGCGCAGGCCGCCGTGTTTCGCCACCGGGGCGACGTCATCGGATCGGTTCGCTCCGGACACGCACACGTAGTCGATGTGTAACACCGCCTCGACACCGTGGGGTTCGACGGGGAACGGACCACGAGGGGACCGCTCCGGTGGCGAGAGGCGGTAGGGACATGACGGCGATTTCGGTGCGGGGTCGGGCCCGGCTCACCACGGTGAGCGAGGTCGGCGCGGGCGAGTGGCCGTCGCACGTACGGGTGCGGCAGGCCCGTGCGGAGGACGCCGCGCAGGTGCGCGCGATGCACGAGCGCTGCTCCCCGGAGACCCGTCGATTGCGCTACTTCACGTCGGCGCCCCGGTTGCCGGAGAGCGCGCTGGGTCGGCTGCTGGTGCCGGAGCACGGGGTGAGTCTGGTGGCGGTCGCGCCCGACGGTGCGATCGGGGCGTTGGCCACCCTCTTCCACCCGGCGCACGAGCCGGTGGCCGAAGTGGCGTTGCTGGTCGAGGACGGGTGGCAGCGGCACGGGCTCGGTACCGCGCTGTTGTGCTCGCTGGTCGAGCACGCGGCCGTGCGTGGGGTGCGCGAGGTGCGCGCGCACGTGTTGCCGTGGAATCGGCGGATGCTCGCCCTGTTCGATCGGGCCGGGCTGGTCAGCCGGCGCGGCTACGAGGACGGTGTGGTGCTCGTGGCGGCCGACGTGCCGCCGGGGGTGCTCGCTTCGGACCGCTGCGCCTGACGCGATCGGCGAGCGGTGGGATTTCCGCCGCTTTGCCTGATTCGGGGCTTGGTCGGCCGAGAAAATTGCCTCTCAGGCAAGTTAATTGCCTCATTGGTCAGCGCCTGCCTAGCCTCGAAGCATGGTCGCCACCCCAAGCTACGACATGGACGAGCCGGACCCGGCATCCGCCGAGGCGGTACCGACCGGCCTCGGTGAGCGGTTGCGCGCGGCCCGTCGGGCGAACGGCTTCAAGCTCGACGAGGCCGCGCGGCTGACCAGGCTCTCCGTCGCCTATCTCTCCCGGCTCGAACACGAGCGCCGACAGCCGTCGCTGCCCGCTTTGTTGACCCTGGCCCGGGCCTACAACACCACGGTCTCCGAACTGCTCGGCGAGGACAGCGCCTCGGCCGAGCCGGTGGTCCGGGCCCGCGCGGCCGAACCGGTCGAGGCGCACGGCTGGACCTATTGGCGCGTGGGCAGCCCGCGGCGCGGCATGCAGGCACTGCGGGTGCGGGTGCCGGCGGGGCGCGCGGACGGGCCGGCGCGGGTGCATCCGGGCGAGGAATGGCTGTACGTGCTCAGCGGCCAGCTCCGGTTGACCCTGGACGGGGCCACCCACCTGCTCGCGCCCGGCGATGTGGCGCACTTCGATTCCGGGCTCGCGCATCGGATGGAGTCGGCCGACGCGTATCTGTCGGTCGAGTTCCTGATGGTCCACGCGGCGCCCGCGTTGGTGGCGTTCTCGCCGTGTCTGCCGGCGCATGTGTGAGCGGCGCGCGTGGGTGCGTGGCGCGCGTGTCCGAGTACTTGACGATGTGCGACCGCTGTCCGAGCTCGATGACCGAGCGCGCCCATGTCCGAGGAGTTCGTGATGGAGAGTGAGAAGAGCCGGGCGGCCGGGATGTGGATCCGGATCGCGATCTACATCCTGGGATTCTCCGTGGTGTTCGGAGCGCTGATGTTCACCGCGGTGACCTACGGCCACCGCTGAGTGTGCGGCGCGTCCTCGCGCCGACGGCCGGGCGCGGGCCCGTAGGCTCGCGCTCATGGACAACGCGACTTCCTCCGACTCCACGACCCGCTACATCCGGCTCAACCTCGAAATCGTGCTTGAGGTCACCGACGCCGACGCGCTGCGTGCCGCGGCGCTGGACAGCGTCAAGGCGGACGAGGAGTTGTCGCCCGGCGACCGGGCCGACGCGACCGCCGCGATCGAGAGCGACCTGGCCGAGTCCGTCTCGTACCTGATCGACCCGTTCAGCCTCGTCGAGGACATCGCCGGTACCGAACTGAGCGAGGCCGGCTGGCAGTCCGAGGGTGCCGAGTACCTGCCCGAGGACGACGACGAGGACGACGAGGACGCCTGACGTCCTATCGACTCGGGGCCTCGCCGCCGCCCGGGCGCGGCCACGATGCCCGCAGACCGTACGCAGATCCGATCGTCCCCCCGCGCCCCGCGAAGCGTCCGCTCCGCGGGGCGCCGACCGTTGCGGTGGTGCGGTGGTGCGCCCGCGCCCGGCGCCGGCGTACGGCGGAGGCATTCGTCCACGTAGGGGTGAATCGGCGGCCAACCGGACGGCGGGGCGTTGCCCATCGTCGCGGCCTTCGTTGTCCCACGTGCCGCATCCGTTCGTGCGGCACTGTGACATGGAGGAAGTATGAACACGGTCAAGAAGGCGGCCTTCATCACCGTCGCCGCCGGCGGCATTCTCGCCGCGGGTATGGGTGCGGCCCACGCCGGCTCCGAGGCGGATGGTGCTGCGGTCGGCTCGCCGGGTGTCGCGTCGGGCAACAACATCCAGGTGCCGGTGCACGTTCCGGTCAACCTGTGTGGCAACAGTGTCAACCTGGTCGGCGTGCTGAACCCGGCGTTCGGGAACGTTTGCATCAACCACGGCTGAACATTCGCACCTTCGGTGGGCGCTGTACGGGGCAACCGGTCCCGGGACGGCGCCCTCTGGCTTTTGGGTTGGCCTCAAGCGCCGGCCGGGCTGTTTGGCCTCAAGCGCCGGCCGGGCTGGTTCGCCTCAAACGCCGGCGGGGCTGGTTCGCCTCAAGCGCCGGCGGGGCTGATTGGCCTCAAGCGCCGGCCGGGCTGGTTCGCCTCAAGCGCCGGCTGGGCTGATTGGCCTCAAGTGCCGGCCGGGCCGGTGGGGCCCGGCCGGTGGTGAGGGTGGGTTTGGGGTCAGGCGTGGGTGCCGCCGTCTATGCGGAGGGACGTCCCGGTGACGAATTTGCCGTCGTCGGAGGCCAGGGCGGCGATCATGCCGGCTATGACGTCGGGGGAGGCCATGCCTTCGCCGATGATGGGCATCAGCTTGGCGAAGAGTTCCCAGTCGGCGTCGTCGGGGACCTGGTTCGGGGTGTCGTCGACTATGCCGCTGGAGATGCTGCCGGGGGCGACGTTGACCGCGCGCAGGCCCTGACGGCTGTATTCGAGGGCGATCGCGTGGGTGAAGGCGTCGATCGCGCCCTTGCTGGCCGCGTACGCCGCCATGTAGGGATGGGCGAAGCTCGCCGAGGTCGAGCTGAAGTTGATGATCACGCCGTTGCCGGTTTCCAGGAGCGGGGGCAGTGCGGCGCGGGTCATCAGGAAGGTGCCCGTCAGGTTGACGGTGATGATCTGGTTCCACTTTTCGAGGGGGAACGTGTGGGTGTGTCCCGCGCGCAGGATCCCCGCCGCGTTCACCAGCACGTCCAGGCCGCCCAGGCGCTCGACGATCTCGGCTACTCCGGCGCCGACCGCGTCCTCGTCCGACACGTCCAGCACGCTCGTGCTCAGCCGGGCCTCCAGGCCCTTCTCCGCCGCCATCGCGCGGGTCTTCTCCAGCCCGTCGGCGTTGACGTCCGCCGCGTGTACCGTGCCCGCCTCGCTCAGCAGCCGCAGCACCGTGGCCTGGCCGATGCCCGAGCCGCCACCGGTGACGATGATGCGCCGATCCTGGAACCGCTCCACAGTGTTTCCTCCTTGGACGGGGTGTACGGGTCCCATCACAAGCTGTTCGTACAGCGGGATCAAGCCTCCTGAACGGTTGGCGGTACGTGAAATGAGACATGTTCCACCGCAGCCGTGCGGCCGATCGGATTAATTCGTCCGGATTGCGTGACGAACCGATCGGGAAGGGGTCAGACCTCATGTGAAGGGGAGCCCCCACCCCTCACGAAGCGGCGAAAGACGAGGTTCCAGTCATGGCAGACTCACCCGCCCGCACACCGGAGAAGACCCAGGCCCGCCCGGAGCGGTCACAGACCGGCTCCGGACACCTGACCGAGGTGACCGCGCTGGCCACGGATCGGGGTCGGACCTCGATCGCGGACGGGGTGGTGGCCAAGGTCGCCGGCTTGGCGGCGCGCGAGATCCCGGGGGTGTACGCGCTCGGCAGCGGCGTCTCGCGGGCGTTCGCCGCGATGCGCAAGGCGGTACCCGGCGGTCGTCCCGACGTCGCGCGCGGGGTCAGTGTGGAGGTCGGCGAGAAGCAGTGCGCGGTCGACCTGAGCCTGATCGTCGAGTACGGCGCGCCGATCGCCGAGGTCGCGGCGGCGGTGCGCGAGCACGTGATCGAGTCGATCGAGCGGATGACCGGCCTCGAAGTGGTCGAGGTGGACATCTCCGTGGACGACATCCACATCGAGCAGGACGACGACGACACGTCCTCGCGCAACCTGGCCTGAGTCCCGGGCGCGCGGCCCTTGGGCCGTGTCGCCCCGACGCACAGGGAAAGGGCGGGCCCGGATCGCACCGGGCCCGCCCTTTCCCCGTGTTCGCGTCGCGCGGTCAGCGCCGCCGGCCGCGCATGCCCAGCCCGACCGCGCCCACCACGATCGCCACGATCGAGGCCGCGAGCACCGACCACGCCATCGTGGTCAGCGAGTCGGTGAACACGGTGTAGATCGCCTCGATGCCGTCCCGGTTCAAGGTGTTCCGGGTGGCCAGCTCGTCCGCGACCGGACTGCTCGCGGCGGAGACCAGGATCAACAGCAGGCCGCTGGTGACCAACAGGCCGACGCCGGTCATCACCAGCGCGCGGAACCGGTTCACCGCGACCACCAGGCCGACCACCAGCAGTACCAGGGCCAGGATCGGCAGCCACTTGCCCGCGTCGTCCACGGCCTGGAGCGCGTCCCGGCTCTGCTCGGCCTCGGACGCGTGCGGCAGTTCGGCCAGGTCGATCGGGATGGTGGTCGGCAGACCAGCCTTCGACACCGGGATGCCGGACTTGTTGAGCTGCGCGACGATCGCGTCGAGCGGGCTCTTGAGGTTGACCACGACCTTGTCGCCGTCGGAGGTGACGTTCTTGCTGTCCCGGCCCAGCAGGGAGGACATCACGACGTCGTGCGCGGTGGCGATGCCGTCCTTCCAGATCGCCTTGAACGCGGGCTTGCCGATCTCCTCGGTCACCGCGGTTTGCACCACACCGCGCGGAACCTGGCTGCGCACGTTCGACGGGAGCTGCTTCATCACCTCGTCGGTCATCAGCCGGGCGACCTCGGTGCGGATCGCCGACTCGTCGATCAGCGCCACCGCGTTGTCGGTGAACCCCTGCTCGGAGACCACCTCCCAGCGCAGCCACAGCGCGGACAGCGCCGGGATCGTCAGCAGCACCGCCAGCACCAGGCTGAGCCCGGCGACGGTGCCGCGCAGCGCGCCGTACGCGGGCCGCGAGGGCTGCCGGGACGGCGGGCCGTGGGGGCCGCCACCGCCGCCGGGTCCACCGGGTTGGTACGGACCGCCCGGATCGTACGGCGGCGGTGGGGCGGGCGTGGCCGCGTAGGGCGGGGGCGGGGGCGGGTAGCCGCCACCCTGGCCCGGATACGAGCCCGGGGACGAGTGCATCGCGCTTCCTCCGTCGTCGTGGTCGGACCGCCGTGGAATCGGCCCGGCTTTCGAGAATCTCACCCACGCGCCGCTGCCACTGCCACCCGCCCGGTGTTGTGCCTGTTCGGTGACACGGGCGGGCGGCGGCACGGGAGTGTTCGACGACGCGGGAGCGTCCCGGTGCGACGGTCCGGGTCGGTACCGGCGATCCGCGCACCCGGGCATAACCTGCTCGGATGGACACTGTGGACAACGCGCCGCAAGCGGGCCGCCGGCGACCCCGGGTAGGCCATATCCAGTACCTCAACTGCCTGCCCATCTACTGGGGTCTGGCCCGTACGGGCTCGTTGGTGGACCTGGACCTCACCAAGGACACCCCGGACAACCTCAACGACGCCCTCGTGCGCGGCGACCTCGACATCGCTCCGATCAGCGTGGTCGAGTTCCTGCGCCACGCGGACGACCTGGTGGTGCTCCCGGACATCGCGGTGGCCGCCGACGGACCGGTGATGTCGGTCATGCTGGTCAGCCAGGTGCCGGTGGAGCAGTTGGACGGGGCGCGGGTCGCGCTCGGTTCGCAGAGCCGGACCGGGGTCCGGCTGGCCCGGCTGCTGCTGGAGGAGAAGTACGGCGTACGGCCGAAGTTCTTCACCTCGGCGCCCGACCTCGGCCTGATGATGCAGGAGGCGGACGCCGCGGTGGTGATCGGCGACGTCGCGCTGCGCGCGACGCTGTACGACGCGCCGCGACTGGGCCTGCTGGTCTACGACCTCGCGTACGAGTGGAAGGAATGGACCGGACTGCCGTTCGTGTTCGCGGTGTGGGCCGCCCGCCGGGAGTTCCTCGCCGCGCATCCGGCCGAGGTGCACGCGGTGCACCGCGCCTTCCTGGAGTCCCGCGACCTGTGCATGCAGGAGGTGGACAAGGTCTGCGAGCACGTGGCCCGGTGGGAGGCGTTCGACGCGGCCACCCTGGAGCGCTATTACACCGAGGCGCTGGACTACTCGCTCGGCGAGCGCCACCTGGCGGGGATGGCCGAGTTCGCCCGCCGAACCGCGCACGACACCGGGTATCCGGCCGATGTGCGGGTGACCCTGCTCGACGCCCCGCCGACGCCGTGAGCGGGCCGGATAGGCTCGTTCACGAGCTTTTGTTCCACTGGCATTCGTTCCACTCGTATTCGTTCCATGCGGAGGCTTCCCCGTGAGCAGCGATCTCCAGCCGGTCCTGGACCGGGCCGCCACCGGTGGGCGGATCACGCCCGACGAGGCACTCGCCCTGTACGTCCACGCGCCGCTGCACGCGCTCGGCCGGGCAGCCGACGCCGCGCGGCGCCTGCGCTACGCGGACACCGTCGACATCGCGACGTACATCATCGAGCGCAACATCAACTACACGAACGTGTGCGTCACCGCGTGCAAGTTCTGCGCGTTCTACGCCCCGCCCAAGAGCGAGAAGGGCTGGGTCCGCGAGATCGACGACATCCTGCGCCGGTGCGCGGAGACGGTCGAACTCGGCGGCACCCAGATCATGTTCCAGGGCGGGCACCACCCGGACTTCGGCGTCGAGTACTACGAGCGCTCGTTCGCCGCGATCAAGGCCGAGTTCCCGCAACTGGTGATCCACTCGCTCGGCGCGTCCGAGGTCGCGCACATGGCCAAGGTCTCCGGGGTGGGCATCGAGGAGGCCATCACCCGGATCCACGCCGCGGGCCTGGACTCGTTCGCGGGCGCCGGCGCGGAACTGCTCCCGGAGCGACCGCGCAAGGCGATCGCGCCGCTCAAGGAGTCCGGCGAGCGCTGGCTGGAGATCATGGAGACCGCGCACGGTCTGGGCGTGGAGTCGACCTCGACGATGCTGATGGGCACCGGCGAGACCAACGCCGAGCGGATCGAGCACCTGCGGATGATCCGCGACGTGCAGGACCGCACAGGCGGCTTCCGGGCCTTCATCCCGTACACCTACCAGCCGGAGAACAACCACCTGAAGGGGCAGACGCAGGCCACCCTGCTCGAATACCTGCGCCTGATCGCGGTCGCCCGGCTGTTCCTGCACAACGTCGCGCACATCCAGGGCTCGTGGTTGACCACGGGCAAGGAGGCCGGCCAGCTCACCCTGCACTACGGCGCGGACGATCTGGGCTCGGTGATGCTGGAGGAGAACGTGGTCTCCTCCGCCGGCGCCAAGCACCGCTCCAACCGGATGGAGCTGCTGCACCTGATCCGCGCCGCCGGCCGGATCCCCGCCCAGCGCGACACCACCTACAACCACCTGATCGTGCACGACGACCCGGCGAACGACCCGGTCGACGACAAGGTCGTCTCGCACTTCTCCTCCACCGCCCTCGACGGCGGCACCGCCCGCCCCCTGCTCAAGGTCGTCGACGCGCGCTGAGAGCGGCTTGCGATGATGGGCGCATGTCGTTGACCTTGCATGTCGCGCCCGTTGTCCTGTCGATGGTCGACGCGGAGCCCATCCGCGACGGGGCCGTGCTCGTGGAGGACGGCCGGATCGTCGCGGTGGGCTCACGGGGGGAGTTGGCGTCGGCGGGGGCGCGCGAGCGGGTCTGGCGGGGGGTGCTCACGCCGGGGCTGGTGAACGCGCACGCGCATCTGCAGTACACCGACTTCGGGGATCTGGCGTTGTCCGGGCTGGCGTTTCCGGAGTGGATTCGCACGCTGACCGCGCGGCGGGCCGACTTCTCCGAGGTGATGTGGCAGGAGAGCGCGCGGCGCGGGGTGCATCACATGCTGCGGTCGGGGACGACGGCGGCGGCGGACGTGGTCACCGATCCCTGTGTGTTGGTGCCGGTGGGGCGGTCGGGGCTGCGCGGGATCAGCTACGTCGAGGTGATCGCGGACGACGCGATGTGGACGGGCGGGCGGCGCGCGGCCTTCCTGGAGACGTTGGACGGGGCGAGTGGCGGGCGCGCGTTGGGGGTCTCGCCGCACACGCCGTTCACGGTCGGTACGTCGGTGTTCAAGGAGTGTGTGGCGATCGCGCGCGAGCGCGGTCTGCGACTGCACCCGCACCTGGCGGAGACCGCGCACGAGGCGGAGTTCATCCGACACGGCACCGGCCGGTTCGCGGACATGAACCGGGCGATCGGGATGGCCCTGGAGCTGCTCGACGGCGGCAGCGGCGCCGGCCCGGCGGCCTACCTCGACGGGTTCGCCGGCCTGGGCGCGGACGTACACGTCGCGCACGGGGTGCACCTGGCCGGCGAGGATCGTGCGCTGCTGCGCGCACAGGGCACCGCCGTCGCGCTCTGCGTGCGCTCCAACGCGATTCTGGCGGCGGGTGAGCCGCCGGTCGCCGACTACCTGGCCGAGGGTGCGCCGATCGCGCTGGGCACCGACTCGCTCGCCTCCTCGCCGTCCCTGGACCTGTGGGAAGAGGCGGCGGCGGTCCGGGAACTGGCGGTCCGTCAGGGATATCGCGCGGACGACCTGGACCGGCGCCTGGTCGAGGCGGTCACGATCGGCGGTGCGACGGCGATGGGTGGGCTGGCCGGCGCGGGCACGCTGCGCCCGGGCGGACTCGCCGACCTCGCGGTGTTCGACGTGCCGACGGAGGGTGATCCGTACGCCGCGCTGGTCACGCACGGGACGGGGTCGTGTGTGGCCACGGTGCTCGGCGGGCGGCTGGTGCATCGGCGCTGAGCGGGCCGGGCGGGCGTTCGGTCGGCGGAGGTCGCACGATCGTTTCGGCATGGTCGCGCATACGCCCACGGACCCGGGGCAGGCGCTCGGTCAGAACGACACGGTATTCGCAAAGGCCACTTACCGACCCGGGCCCTGTCCGTCCGGGATGAGGAGGCACATCATGTCCGTCGGTACCCGCATTCGTTCCATCGTTCGCGCCGTCACCCCGAGCCGCAGGGGTCGACGCACCGGCGGCGGCCGTGGCGGCGGCGTCGGCATCGGCGCCCGGATCGGCCGCGTCGGTGGCGGCGTCGGGGCGAACCGGCGCGGCGTCGGCGGTGGCGTCGGCCGTCGGTGACGCAGACGCAGGACACGATCGATTCCGGGCGGGTCGCGTATCGCACGCGGCCCGCCCGGTGCGTTGTCCGCCCCACGGCACAAGGGCCCGGTCCGGCGCGAGATGATGGCCGGGTGACTCGAGCATCCCTGGACAAGCAACCGCGTGAAGTCGCGTCGATGTTCGACGCGGTCGCGGCGCGCTACGACCTGACCAACACCGTGTTGTCCATGGGCCAGGACCGGTCCTGGCGCAAGGCCGTGGCCCGGGCCGTGGACGCCCGGCCGGGCGAGCGCGTGCTCGACCTCGCGGCCGGCACCGGTACCTCCTCGCTGCCCTTCCGGGACGCGGGCGCGGACGTGGTGCCGTGCGACTTCTCGGTGGGCATGCTGCGCGAGGGCAAGCGCAAGCACCCCGAACTGCCCTTCACCGCGGGCGACGCGACCAGGCTCCCCTTCAAGGACGCCACGTTCGACGCGGTGACCATCTCGTTCGGCCTGCGCAACGTCGAGGACACCCAGGGCGCGCTGCGCGAGATGTTGCGGGTGACCCGGCCGGGCGGCCGACTGGTGGTCTGCGAGTTCAGCCGGCCCACCTGGCGTCCGTTCGAGACGGTGTACGTGGAGTACCTGATGCGCGCGCTGCCGCCGGTGGCCACCGCGGTCAGCAGCAACCCGGACGCGTACGTGTACCTGGCCGAGTCGATCCGCGCGTGGCCCGACCAGGCCGGCCTCGCGGCGCTGATCGGCGGGGCCGGGTGGGTGAACCCGGCCTGGCGCAACCTCACCGGCGGTGTGGTCGCGCTGCATCGGGGCTTCCGGCCGTCCGCGTGACCCACGGGTCGGTCCCGCGCCCGCGCGGGTGAGCGCGGGCCGGCGTGGCATCCCGCGGGGTGGACCACAGGCCGGTCCCGTGCCCGGCGAGTGGCCACAGGCCGGCCCGCCGCCCGCTCCTCATAGACTTGTCCGGCCGGAACCGTCCCGGTTTCGGTACTGCCGCAGAGACTTCCAGGGGAGTCGTCCGTGACCGACGCAGCGCCCGTCACAACCACCAAGCGCGCCGACTCGACGCATGAGGCCGACGTCATCGTGGTCGGGGCCGGTCCGGCCGGATCGACCACGGCGTACCACCTGGCCAAGTCCGGCGTCAGCGTGATCCTGCTGGAGAAGACCGAGTTCCCCCGGGAGAAGGTCTGCGGCGACGGGCTCACCCCGCGCGCGACCAAGCAGCTCATCGCGATGGGTGTGGACACCTCGGTCGAGGCCGGTTGGCTGCCGAACAAGGGTCTGCGGATCCTCGGCGGCGGCATGCGCCTGGAACTGGACTGGCCGGATCTGGCCAGCTATCCCGCGCACGGTCTGGTCCGCAAGCGGGCCGACTTCGACGAGATCCTGGCCCGCCAGGCGGCGTCCGCCGGCGCCAAGCTGTACGAGCGCGCGAACGTCACCGGCCCGATCCTGGACGATCGCACCGGCCGCATCGTGGGCGTCAACGTGCGGATGAACGGCTCGAAGGAGGAGACCGTCTTCCGCGCGCCGATCGTGGTCGCCGCCGACGGCAACTCGACCCGGCTCTCCCTCGCGATGGGCCTGCACCGCCGCGAGGACCGACCGATGGGTGTCGCGGTGCGCACCTACTTCAAGTCCCCGCGCAGCGACGACGACTACCTCGAATCGTGGTTGGAGCTGTGGGACCGCCGCGACGGCCAGGAGAAGCTGCTGCCCGGCTACGGCTGGGTGTTCGGCATGGGTGACGGCACCTCGAACGTGGGCCTGGGCCTGCTGAACACCTCGGCCGCGTTCAAGGACATCGACTACCGCGACCTGCTCAAGGGCTGGGTCTCGGGCATGCCCGAGGAGTGGGGCTACTCCGACGAGAACCAGGAGGGCCCGATCCGCGGTGCCGCCCTCCCGATGGGCTTCAACCGTCAACCGCACTACACCAAGGGCCTGTTGCTGGTCGGCGACGCGGGCGGGATGGTCAACCCGTTCAACGGCGAGGGCATCGCCTACGCGATGGAGTCGGGCGAGATCGCGGCCCAGGTGATCACCCAGGCGGTGGCCAGGCTCACCCCCGAGGGACGCGAGCGCGCGCTGCACGACTACCCGCGCATCCTCAAGCAGACCTACGGCGGCTACTACACGCTGGGTCGGGTGTTCGTGAAGCTGATCGGCGACCCGAGGGTGATGAACTTCGCCACCAAGCACGGTCTGCCGCACCCGATGCTGATGAAGTTCGTGCTCAAGATGCTGGCCAACCTGACCGACCCGCGCGGCGGCGACGCGATGGACCGGATCATCAACGGCATGGTGCGGATCGCGCCCGCCGCGTGAGGCGTGTGGTGCGGGCGTGCCGCGCGGGTGGTCCGCGCGCAGCCCGTGTGTGATGCGCGTAGTGCGTGCGTAGTGGTGGTGTGCTTGGCTCGGCGGCGCACCATCACTACGACTCCGGAGGACTGCTCCCATGCAAGACGCCCGCGACATGCGCGACTTCATCGCCGGACTGCCCAAGTGCGAGCTGCATCTGCACATCGAGGGCACGCTGGAGCCCGAGCTGAAGTTCACGCTGGCCGAGCGCAACGGGATCGAGCTGCCGTACTCCTCGGTCGAGGAGATGCGCGCCTCGTATCGGTTCGACAGCCTCGCGTCGTTCCTCACCGTGTACTACGAGGGCATGCGGGTCCTGGTGCACGAGCCGGACTTCTACGACCTCGCGATGGCGTACCTGCGCAAGGCCGCCGCGCAGAACGTGCGGTACGTGGAGATGTTCTTCGACCCGCAGGCGCACACCGGTCGCGGGGTGCCGTTCGACGTGGTGGTGCGCGGGCTGACCCGGGCGATCGGTGACGCCCGGCGCGAGCTGGGCATCCGGGCCCAGTTGATCATGTGCTTCCTGCGCGACTTCCAGGCCGAGTACGCGATGGCCACCCTGGTGCAGTCGCTGGCGTACCGGGAGTGGATCGTGGGGATCGGGCTCGACTCGGACGAGCGCGGCAATCCGCCGGCCAAGTTCGCCGCCGTGTACGCGCGGGCGCGGGCCGAGGGCTACCGGTTGACCATGCACTGCGACGTCGACCAGGAGAACAGCGTCGAGCACATCCGCCAGGCGATCGAGGACATCGGCGTGGACCGGATCGACCACGGCTCGAACGCGCTGGAGGACGCGAAGCTGGTCGCGGCGATCAAGGAGCGCGGGCTCGGGCTGACCGTGTGCCCGGTCTCGAACTCCTTCGTGGTGGACGGCATCAAGGGCGCGGAGATCCGCCGGATGCTGGACGAGGGCATCCTGGTCACGATCAACTCGGACGACCCCGCCTACATGGACGCGTACGTCCTGGAGAACCTCGAGCGCACCCAGGCCGACCTGGGGCTGAGCCGGGCCGAGGTGGCGCGGTTCGAGTACAACGCGTTCGCGATCTCGTGGTTGCCGGAGGATGTGCGGGACGGGTACGTGGCGGAGTTGGACGCGTATCTGGCGAACACCGCGAGCTGAGCCGCGACATGGGTCGAACTCCCGTGTACGCACGGGAGTTCGACTGTCGGACCGTGCGGGCTAGGGGAGCGGCGCGACCCAGGTGCCCAGGTCCGCGACGTTCTTGAAGTCGAGGCTCTCGACGCGCACGGCGCCCGCGACCGGTCCGGAACGTCCCGGAACAACATTCTCCGCACTACTGTGCATTGCGTGGTACCGTGCAACGCACAAGAGCTGGAGGCGTCATGGATCCGAGTCAGTTGCTCAAGGGAGTGCTGGACCTGGCGGTACTCGCCGTGCTGCGCGAGGAGGACGGCTACGGCTACGACGTACTGCGCAGACTGCGCAAGGCCGGTCTCGACGACGTCGGCGACGCCTCGGTCTACGGCACGCTGCGTCGGCTGTACAACGCCGGACTCCTCACGTCCTATGTGGTGGCGAGCGACGAAGGCCCGAACCGCAAGTACTACGCGCTGAACGAGCCGGGCCGGCTGCGGTTCCGGGAGTCCACCGACACGTGGAACTCGTTCGCCCGGACGATGTCGGAACTGGTGGGGGAGACCCGATGAAGGACACCGCACTGCACCCCGTCGCGGCGGACTACCGCCTCGAGGTCGCCCGCATTCTGGCCGACCTGCCGGTCGCCGAGGCGGAGGAGATCCTGGACGACGTCGAGGTGAACCTGAGCGAGGTGCTCGCCGAACTCGACGAAGTGGTCACCTCCGAGTCGCTGCGCGCCCGACTGGGCACCCCGCACGAGTACGCGGCCGAACTGCGGGCGGCAGCCGGATATCCGCCGCTGACGCCGACCGGAACGAGGCCCCTGTCCCGCATCGGCAAGGTCGAACTCCTGTGCCTGGGACTGTTCCTGGCGCTCGGCGCGGCGTTCGTGACCGGCATCGGGATCGGTGCCGCCGAGGGCGGGCAGGAGCGGTGGTGGATCTTTCCGTGCCTGCTCGGCCTGGCTGTCGAGGCGCTGAACGCGTTGTGGCTGCGTGGTCGCGCGCCGGGACTGCCCGAGATCGCCGCGCTGTCGATCACCGAACGTGCGAGGACTCTCGGGGATTCCTTGCGCACGGGCCGCTGGGCGGAACCCGTACGGTTTCTGATCGGTCTGCAAAGCGCGTGGTGGGTCACCCGGGCGCTGATCGTGGCCGTGCTCGTGCGGGTCCTCGCGGGCGGTGTGTGGTGGCCGGTGGCCGCCGGTGTCCTGGCCCTGGCCGGGTCGTTGTGGTTGGGGCCGCGTGCGGCACACGACCGTCGGCTGTTGTGGGCGGCGGTGCCGATCAACGCGCTCGTGATCGGAGCGGGGATCGGGATGCTCGCCGCGGGACAGTTGACACCGGAGAGCACGACCGAGTACGTGAACAACGCCCCGCCACGGTCGAACTACTACTCGGCCGTGGACGGTCACCCGCTGGACGGCAGCGCCCTGCTGACCACGGAGAGCGGGGGACCGCTGAAGAACATCTATCCCTTCGACGCCCAGGGGCGTCCGCTCAAGGACGTCCTGCTCTTCGACCACAACGGCAAGCAACTCGGCATCGTCGGCGACCAGTACGAACGCTACTGCGGGCCCACGAACCAGTCCGTGGTGCCCAACCGGGAGAGCCTGCCGTTCCCGCAGCCTCGGGTCGTCGGCGACTCGGCGACAGGAAAGTGCCGTGTCGAGGAGGGCACCGCGCCCTTCACGATCGCGATCCCGGTCCGACCGGGCGGGCAGCCCGCGGCGAACCCGATGCCGGGCGCGGCACCGCAGTCCGGTGCGCAGGTTCCGCAGGGCGGTGGGCAACCGCCGCAGACCGTCCCGTCGGCGCCTCCCTCGGCCGGTGCGTCGGGCGCGGTGAACCCGGCGAACCCGCCGGTGAGCCCCACGAGCCCGACCACCCCGCCCGTTTCGCCGAATTCGGCTCCGCCCGCCTCGCAGGCGGGTCCGAAGACCGGGGAGTCGGCGACCGCTCCTGCGGAGAGCGGGAGTTGAGACTCGGGACCCGGGCCCCGACTCGGGTCCCGGGACCGGCGGTCGGGACCGCCGGTCCCGGGCGGCCGATCGTGATACGGGCCGGGTGAGGTATGGGCCGGCAGCCGGTACACCGGGCCCAGCCGGCGTCCTCGGCTCGGCGCCGCGCGGGGCGGATCGACGCCGGGCGCAACCGCGTCCGGTCGATGTCCAGTGCGCGGCAGGAGGGCGGCAAGGGTGTTCAACGGACGTCGAGTGAGCGTTGAACGCGGCGTGGGACAACGGCCGGACGACTTCAGCCCCGGCCGCCGCTCGGCCGCTCGTGACGCATCAGTAAGGTCTCTTATCCATGCTGACGTTTCGTGTTCTGGGAGCGCTCGAAGCGTGGGACGGTGACCGGCCGGCCGACCTGCGCGGCCCGCGCCATCGGGCCGTTCTCGCTCGGCTCGTCCTGGCACGGGGGCACGTCGTACCGGTCGACCGGTTGATCGAGGACCTGTGGCACGGCGAGTCGCCGCATCGCGCGCTCGGCTCCGTACAGACCTTCGTGTCGCACCTGCGCCGTGCGCTGGAACCCGACCGCGCGCCGCGTACGCCCTCGACCGTATTGGTGACCGCGCCGCCCGGATACGCGTTCCGGGTCGGCACGGACGAGGTCGACGCGTGGCGCTTCGAGGCCCTGGTGCACCGGGCCGGCGGCCTGTTGGCGGCCGGTACCGCCGAGGAGGCGCTGCGTGAGTTGACCGCGGCGCTGGACCTGTGGCGTGGGCCCGCGTACGCGCAGTTCGCCGACGAGCCGTGGGCCCGGCCCGAGGCGGCGCGGCTGGAGGAACTGCGGTTGGTCGCGGTCGAGCGCCGGGCCGAGGCGGGGCTCGCGATCGGGCAGGCGTCCGGGATCGTGCCGGGGTTGGAGGCGCACGCGGCGGCCCACCCACTACGCGAGGAGAGTTGGCGATTGCTCGCGCTGGCGATGTACCGATGCGCGCGTCAGGGCGACGCGTTGGCCGTGCTGCGCCGGGTACGCACCGCGCTGCGCGAGGAGTTGGGCGTCGAGCCGGGGGCGCGGTTGCAGCGACTGGAGGCGGACATCCTGGCGCACGCCGCCGAGTTGGACGCCCCGGCAGCGGTGTCGACCCCGGCCGGAACGGCGACCGGGACCGCCGCGCCGCGTGAGGTTCCGGGCCTGGCGCAGGCTGCCGACGAGGCGACGGAGGACGGATTCGTGCCGCGGACGACCACCCTGATCGGCCGGGCGGTGGAGACCGCGACCCTGCTGGCCGCGGCGAAGCGGGCCGACGGGCGGCTCTCGGTCGCCCTGGTCAGCGGCGATCCGGGCGAGGGCAAGACCGCGTTGACCGAGCACGTACGGGAGTTGCTGGCCGCCGAGGGCTGGCGGGCCGCCTGGGGGCGCTGCCCCGAGTCCGGCGGTGCACCGGCCGGGTGGCCGTGGACCCAGATGTTGCGCACGCTCGCCGCGGTGAGTCCGCCGGACGAGGAGACCGCGCGGGTGCTCGCACCCTTGCTGGCCGACTCGTTCGTCCCGGTCGGCGATCAGGCCGCGGCGAAGTTGATGCTGCATCAGGCGGTGGTGGGCTACCTGGCCCGGGCCACCGCCGAGACGCCGTGGCTGCTGGTGCTGGACGACGTGCACCGCGCGGACGAGGAGACCTTGGCGCTGTTGTGCCACCTGGCCACCGACCGGGACGCGGCCGGGCGGGTGTTGCTCGTGGTCACCTACCGGCACAACGAGGTCGGAGACCTGCTCGCCGACGCGCTCGCCCGGCTGGCACGATGCGGCCCGGAACGCGTCGAACTCACCGGCCTGGCCCCGGAGGCGGTCGCCGACCTGGTGCGCGGCGCGGTTTCGGCGGCGATCGACGAGGACACCGTACGGGCGATCGTGGACCGTACGGCGGGCAACCCGTTCTACGTCCTGGAGACCGCCCGGGTGCTCGCGGCCGAGGGCGCGCACGCGGCGGTGTCCGAGGTCCCGGTCGGGGTGCGGGACGTGATCCGGCGGCATGTCGCGGGGCTGCCGAAGGCCGCCCAGGAGGTGCTCAAGCAGGCTTGTGTGCTCGGCCGGGACATCGACGTGGACGTGCTGTTGGCGCAGGGCAACGCGGACGAGGACACCGTGCTGGACGCGGTCGAGTCGGCGCTGCTGACCGGGCTGCTCGTCGAGCCGGACGCGGGCCAACTGCGGTTCACCCACGCGCTGGTGCGGGACACGCTGTACGAGGACCTGTCCCAGCTTCGCCGGGCCCGGATGCACGCGCGCACGGCCGAGGCGATCGAGGCCGTGCGGCCTCGGGACGTGGCCGCGCTGGCGCATCACTACCTGGCCTCGGCGTCGCGGGCGACGGCGGCGAAGGCCACCCACTTCGCGCGCTTGGCGGCGCTCGACGCGGAGATCCACTTCGCGTATCGCGAGGCCGCGCAGTTGTGGCGGGGCGCGCTGACGGCCTTCGAGCGGTCGGGGGCCGCGGACGACGCGGCCCGCAAGGAGATGGAGGCGGGAGTCGAGCGCTCGCTTGCCCAGTCGGGGGACCACAGCCAGGGATAGGGGCGTGGCGGCCTCTCGGGGTCGACGGCTTCGGATCGACCGCTTCGGGCCGAGCGCTTCGGCCGACCGGCCCGGCCGGACGGGACGGCCTGCTCCGAGGGGTCGGAACGGCGCTCTCGGCGCGCGTCGTTCCTGCCGGCGGAGCTCTTCCGGGAGCCTTGCCCACGCCGCGACGCACCCCGCGTCCGCGCCGTGCCGGTGCGGTGCGGAGTGCGTCGCGGTCGAGGCTAGGCCGGGATGTGCGGGGCGATGATGGCGGCGTAGTTGGCTTCGCCTCGGCGGTTGGGGTGCAGCGGGGCCGCGAGGTCGGTGGGGACGTAGCCCTCGACCCACTTGGCCGAGGGGGCCTGGCAGGCGTCGTGCCCGGTGCTCGGTCCGGCCACGTCCACGTAGGTGGCGCCGTGGCCCGCGGCTTGGGCGGCGATGGCCGTGTTGAGCCGGTTCACGCTGCCCTGGAGGTAGTCCGCGTCGACGCCGAGGACCGGCTGGTACGGCCAGCAGCCGCCGGGCTTGATGTACAGGCCGTATCCGGTGACCACGATCCTTGCCTGGGGCGCGCGTTGGTGGATCCCGGCGAGCACCGCGCCGAGCTTGGGCGCGAACGCGTCGATGCGCTGCGCGATCTGGTCGACGCCGCCGGCCGTCCACTTGTCCTTGCACGGGGTCGCGAACGGGTTGAGCGTCGCGCAGCCCTGCGCCACGCCGACCAGGCCGACGTCGTTGCCGCCGATGGTGAGGGTGACCAGCGTGGTGTCCGCACTCAGCGCGTCGAACTGCGGCGGTGCCTCGCCCATGTCGATGCCGCCGAGGGACAGGTGTTGCGGCGAGGTCATGTCGTTGCTGTCCGCACCGCTACAGGTCACGTCGCGCAGCTCGGCGACGTTCAGGCGCGCGGCGAGCACGTGTGCGTAGTTGTTGGTGGACCGACCGCACGCGAGCGGCCCGGTGATGTCCGGGATCAGCGGACCCGAGGCCATCGAGTCGCCGAGCGCGACGTAGACCTGACGATCCGCCGCACCCGCCGGCCCGGTCGCGGCGACCAGACCGGCCAGTGCCAGTGCGCTCGCCGCGATCGCCGCCGCCGTCCCGCGCCCGAACCGGCGCAGCCGGCCGGGTGGATTCCGTGGACTGTTGTGCAGCCGACTCCTCATGCGTGCCGCAGAGTTCATGACGACTCCCGCCGGTCGTGGAATGTCCCACGCGTCATCATGCAGACTCGGACACAGCGGCTTAACTGGTGAGTAACACAGACTTTCCGGGAGGTCCCTGTGACACGTGACAACCCGCCGCGTGACCGGGCGCCCACCACCCGCGAGCGGTCGCCCGTCGAACGACCGCGGCGCGGCCCGCTGCGCATCGGCGGGCGGCCCGTGGCGGCCCGACTGCGGGCCGGTGCGCCGCGGTTGACCAGGGAGGTGCTGGACCGGCTGCCCGCCGAGCTGCCCGCGTACGCGGCGCTGCCGGCCGAAGAACTGGCCGGGGACATCGCCGAGATCGTGCAGCACACCGTGCGCCTGTTCGCCGATGTCGTGGAGGGCCGGCTCGCGGCCTGCGACGCCGATCTCGCGCCACAGCGCGCCTCGGCGGCCCAACGGGCGGAGGAGGGCGTACCGCTCGACGCGATTCTGACCGCCTATCAGATCGGCGTGGAGATGTGCTGGCGGGAGATCACCGGTCAGGCCCGCCCGGAGGAACTCGCTGACGTCCTGGCCCTGTTCGCCGACCTGCTCGGGCTCCAGCGGGCCATCGTCACGGCGGTCAGCTCGGCCTATCTGGAGGCGTGCCGACTGGCGGCCGGCCCGGAACAGAGCGGCCGGCACGAGCTGTTCGCGGCGTTGTTGGCGGGCGAATCGGCGGACGCGGTCGCCGGGCGGACGGGGATGCGCCCGGCGGCCCGGTACCTGGTGCTGACACTGGCCCTGGCCGCGCACCCGGACGAGGCCAGGCCCGGTCCGTGCGCGGTCATCGCCGCGCGGCGCAAGCTGCGCCGGATCCGGCGGGCCCTGGACGCATTCACCGGCGCGCCCGCGCTGGCCGCGCTCGACCCGCGCGGCGGGACGGTGCTGCTGCCGGTGGACACCGCGCCGGGCTGGCCCGAGGTACGCGCCCTGATCGCACACGCGGCGCACGCGGCCGACACCGCGATCACCGCGTCGGCCGCGCTCACCGAGCCGACCGGGATCCCGGACGCGGTGGACCGCAACGCCGAGGTGCTGCGCCTGGTCCGCGGCAGTGGCCGCGGCCCCGGCCTGTACCTGCTCGCCGACGTGCTGCTGGACTACCAACTCAGCCGCCCGAGCGCGGCGTTGCCCGGTCTGGCCGGCCTGCTCGCGCCGCTCGACCGCAGGCCCGAACTGCTGCTGACGCTGGAGACCTACCTGGCCCACGGCCGCGACCGCCGAGCCACCGCCGCGACGCTGCACCTGCACCCGAACACCGTGGACTACCGCATCCGCCGGGTGACCGGGCTCACCGGGTTGTCCCCGGGCCGTGCCGACGACCTGCATCGCCTGAACGCGGCGCTGGTGGCCCGGCGCACTCTGCGCACGGACGGAGTGGGCGGGGGACTCGGGGGTGCCTGAAGCGGGCGCGTTTCGTGCTGTGCGGACGGGTCGGCGGTGAAGAGCCGGTTCGCCCCTTCGGGTCGGTGCCGAAGAGCCGGTTCAGCTCCGTCGGGTCAGCGGCGAAGGGCCGGGTTCAGCACCGTCGGGTCAGCGGCGAAGGGCCGGGTACAGCACTTCCGGGTCGGCGGACAGGGCAGCCTTGGCGTCGCGGCTGTAGTGGTCGACGAGGACCTCGTACAGCTCGGCCTCGACCGCGTCGAAGGTCTGCGCGGCGACGTCGGCCGGGGCGATCTTGGTCAGCTGTACGCCCGCCGCCATGTCGGTGTCGATGAAGCCCGCGTGCACGCCGACCACCAGGGTGCCCTGGGCGGCGAGTTCGAGG
Organism: Embleya sp. NPDC050154; assembly: GCF_044460165.1. Classification (NCBI taxonomy): domain Bacteria; kingdom Bacillati; phylum Actinomycetota; class Actinomycetes; order Kitasatosporales; family Streptomycetaceae; genus Embleya; species Embleya sp. NPDC050154. The sequence continues at coordinate 6,923 of NZ_JBITJP010000008.1, read as the reverse complement.
CGCAACGCGTTGGTCAGCGACCAGGCGGCGGCCTTGGAGGCGCTGTACGAGCCGACTCGGGGGACGGTCATGAAGGACAGCACGGAGAGCATGTTGACCAGCGCGCCGCCGCCGTTGCGGGCCAGGACGGGGGCGAACGCGCGGCTCAGCGAGAGGGTGCCGAAGTAGTTGGTCTCGATCTCCGCGCGGGCCGGGTCCAGGCTCTCCGCGGTCAGGAACGAGGCGGCGCGGGAGACGCCCGCGTTGTTGACGAGCAGGTCCACGTCGTCGAGTCGGCGGGCGACCTCGGCCACCTGGTCGGGATCGGTGATGTCCAGCTCGATCGGCACGACCCCGGGGTCGGTGACGGTGCCCGGGTCGCGGGCGCCGGCGTATACGGTGCGCGCGCCGCGTTCGACCAGTGCGCGGGTGAAGGCGCGGCCGAGGCCGCGGTTGGCCCCGGTGACGAGGGCTACCGAACCTGCGATCTTCATGCGGGTGCTTCTTTCGGGATCGGGAGAGTGGAACCGCGGTACGGGTCGCCGGGTCGCCGGGTCGTGGGCCGTCGGTCGAGGCGGGCGGGCGGACGAGTGGATCAGGTGAGGCGCTCGATGATGGTGACGTTGGCCATGCCGCCGCCTTCGCACATGGTCTGCAGGCCGTAGCGGCCGTTGCTGCGTTCGAGTTCGTTGAGCAGCGTGGCCAGCAGTTTGGTGCCGCTCGCGCCCAGCGGGTGCCCGAGCGCGATCGCACCGCCGTTGACGTTGACCCGCTCCGGGTCCGCGCCGGTCGCCCGCTGCCAGGCGAGGACCACGGACGCGAACGCCTCGTTGATCTCGACCCGGTCGATGTCGTCCAGGGACAGGCCGGTGCGTTCCAGCGCCCGGGCGGTCGCCGGGATCGGTCCGGTCAACATCATCACCGGGTCGTCGCCGAGCACGGTGAGGTGATGGATTCGGGCGCGCGGGTGCAATCCGTGTACCCGCAGGGCGCGTTCGGAGACCACGAGGGCGGCCGAGGCGCCGTCGGAGATCTGGCTCGCGAGCGCCGCGGTGATCCGGCCGTCGGGGCGCAGGGTGGGCAGCGAGCGGATCTTGGCCAGGTCCGGCTCGCGCGGGCCCTCGTCCCGGGTGACCTCGCCGTACGGCACGATCTCGTTGGCGAAGCGACCCTCGCGCTGGGCGCGCAGCGCGCGTTCGTGCGAGGTGATCGCGAACGTCTCCATCTCCTCCCGGGTCAGGCCCCAGCGCTCGGCGATCAGTTCGGCCGCGCGGAACTGGGTGATCTCCTGGTCGCCGAACCGGTCCCGCCAGCCCTGCGCGCCGTCGTACGGGGTCTCGAAGCCGAACTCCCGTCCGGCGCGCAGCGACGCGGAGATCGGCACGGCGCTCATGTTCTGTACGCCGCCGGCGACCACGACGTCGGCGGTGCCGCTGAGTACGGCCTGCGCGGCGAAGTGCACGGCCTGCTGGGAGGAGCCGCACTGGCGGTCGATGGTGGTGCCCGGGACGCTCGTCGGGAGACCGGCGGACAGCCAGGAGGTGCGGGCGACGTTGCCGGCCTGCGGGCCGATCACGTCGAGGCAGCCGAAGATCACGTCGTCCACGGCGGCGGGATCGAGGCCGGTGCCGTCGATCAGGCCGCGCAGGACGTGCGCGCCGAGGTCGGCGGGGTGAACCTTGGCGAGGCCCCCATTGCGCCTGCCGACCGGGGTTCGGATGGCGTCGACGATGTACGCCTCGTTGCTCATGAGCGGCCGCCTTTCGACAGGGGCGTGCGATCGGGCCCGGCGGCGTCCGCGCGCTGCGGCGAGCCGTCCGAGGCCATAGAGTTGGAAAATCCAACTCACTTTTCGTCAACGTAGCGCGAGTGGGTTGGAGATGGCAACCTTGTCGGTGTGATCGTCATGAGTGGTTCCTCGAACGGTTCGTCCGCCGACGACTCGACGGCGCCCGCCGCCGGCTCCGCAGCCCCGTCCCGGTCCGGACGCGGCCCGGTCGGGCGGCCGTGTTCGGTCGCGGCCACGCTGTCGGTGGTGGGCGAGAAGTGGGCGCTGCTCGCCGTCCGCGAGCTGAGCTTCGGCAATCACCGCTTCGACGCGATCGCGCGCAACACCGGCGCGCCGCGCGACATCCTCACCACCAGGCTGCGCGCGCTGGAGGCGGCCGGGATTCTGGAACGCCGCCGCTACCAGGAGCGCCCGCCGCGCTTCGAGTACCACCTGACCGACCAGGGCCGCGACCTCGCGCCCGTATTGCAGACCCTGGCCTCCTGGGGCGACCGCTGGCTGACCGAGGAGCCGCCGGTGGTGTTCGAGCACGGCGACCACGAGTTGGACGTCGCGGTGATGTGCCGGGGCTGCGGCCGGGAGGTCGAGGCGGGCAGCGTGCGGATCCACGTCCACGCGAAGGGGTGGGACCGGGCGGGACCGGTGGGGTGAGGGGCCGGCCGGGCGGTGCGGCCGGCGGGTGTCCTCGCGGGCCCGGGTGGGTGTGGGCGGCGGCGCCGGATCGGTTTGGGACGAGCCGACCCGTCGCGTCGTGGGTCGGGTGCCGGCCGGTCGTCGGGTCGTCCGCTTGACCCTGACGCCGTGTGCGGCCGTTCACCGGGAGGCGTCATGTTCACCAATCGGAGACTTCGCGGGGCACGGCCGCGTATCGGTCCGAATGTCGCGCCGCTACGACGCGATCGGACTACTGCGGCCTGCCCACGTCGACCCGGCCGGTGGCTACCGCCTCTGCGAGGTGGGCCAACTCGCCCGACTGAACCGGGTGATCGCGCTCAAGGATCTTGGCTTCACCCTCCACCAGGCACGCAGCATCCTGGCGGAGCGGGTGAGCGTCGGCGAACTGCGCGGGATGTTGCGCCTGCGGCAGGCCGAATCCTCGCCGCAGTGGCGGCGGACGCGATGCGGCCGGCCCACGTCGAGGCGAGGCTCAGGACGATCGAAGCCGAGGGAGAATGCCCACCGACGACATCGTGATCAAGCGCATCCCGGCGGTCCGCGTCCAGACCGGGCAGGGTCAGGAGTCGGATCGCCGAGTCGACCGCGACCACCGTCGCCGGCGCCGACGGCCGGAGGGGATCGGACCGATCATCGGCCCGCTGTACGACCGACTGTGCCGCCGCCTCGCGGCTGCTGGCGTGGTCCCGAGCGGACCGGGCATCGCCTATTACGAGGCCGCGCCGGACGAGGAGGACACGCTCGTCATCCACGCCGGCACGACCATCGCGGCGGAGCACCGAGCCGGCGTCGGCGTGGACTTCGACTTCGGATCGTGGACCTGCCCGAGATCGAGTGTGTCGCGAGGTATGTCCATCGCGGATCCATGGACAACGTGATGACCGGCGTCCAGGCGATGGCGAGATGGATCGATGCCAACGGATATCGCTCGCTGGGATACGCCCGAGAGCTCTACCTCGAATGCCCGGCGACCCGGAGCGGTGGGTGACGGAACTCCAGGAGCCGAGCCCCCCGGCCGGACCGGGATGCCGGCCGGGTGATCGTACGGGCGGCCGATCGCCGCCGTCACCCGCGCGGGTTACCTCACAGCGGGCGGAACAGGCGCGCCAGGTCCGGCCCGGCGGATGTGGCGACCATCGCCGCCAACACCCGTCGCACGGCGGCCACATCCTCCGCGCCGACCTGCTGCGTCAACCTGCCCTCGTACGCGGCGTGGAACTCACGTACCGCCGTCAACATCGCCACCCCGCCCGGTGCCAGGTGCAAGCGCTTCGCGCGCTTGTCCGTCGGGTCCGGGCGGCGTTCGACATAGCCGACGGCCACCATCTCGTCGACCACCTTCGCCGCGCCCTGCGCGGTGATCCCGAGCCGTTCGCCGAGCTGCGTGGCGGTCGTCGCCTCCCGGTCCAAGGTGCGTAGCACGAAGCCGTACGACGACCCCATCACCGGGAACCCGCGTTCCGCCAAGTGGGCGTGCAGCTCTCGGACGAAGGCTTGGTAGGCGTTCCCCAACAACAGTCCGAAGTCCACGCTTGACGCCCTTCCCGGAAATATGCTCAACTCTGGTTGTACACCTTGGTTGAATACTCTACCGGAAGGAACCACGATGCCTCTCATCAAAGCCGCCGACGCGCCGCTCTTCGAAGCTCCGCTGATGACCGCCATCGGCCTCGCCGCCCCGAGCCGCGGCTCGAAGGAGAACAGCGTCTGGCGCTTCACCATGCACCCGGGCAACCTCGGCCGCGAACACGCAGTCACCCGCGAGGAGATCTTCATCGCGATCAGTGGCAAGGCGGTCGTCACGATCGACGGTGAAACGCGCGACTTCCACGCCGGTGACGCCCTCATCGTCCCCGCACATGTGCCCTTCGGCATCGCCGTCCCGGGCGAAGAGCCCTTCGAGGCGATCGCGATCCTGCCCGTCGGCGGGCAGGCCCGGATGGGCGGCGACCTGATCGATCCGCCGTGGGCCCAGTAGATCCTTCACTCCTGATTCTCTCCACTTCCGCTTCCGCCTCCGCTCCCCGCGCCGGCGACCTGCCTCCAGGAGACGCCCCCCATGCCGTTCATCGCCGCCGCCGAAGCGCCCGTCTTCGAGAACCCGCACGCGACCTTTGTCGGCCTCGCCGCCCCGAGCCGTGGTTCCACCGAGAACGCGGCATGGCGGCTCACCCTCAAGCCGGGCACCTCATCCCCGCCGCACGCGCTCACCAGGGAGGAGATCTTCGTCGCGTTGTCGGGTCGGCTCACCGTCACCATGGACGGCGAGACCTTCGACGTCGAACCTGGCGATGCGTTGGTCGTCCCGGCCGACACCTCGTTCGCCCTGGCCAACCACGGCACCGACCCGTTCGAGGCGGTTGTCGTCCTTCCGGTCGGCGGCAAGGGACTCATCCCCGGCCAAGAGCCCTTCGTCGCCCCATGGGCTCGGTAGGGCCTTACCCGGTGGGCCCGGTAGCCGCCCTACAGTCCCAGGCCCGCGCGCAGCGTCGCCGCGTCCAGCATTCGGCCGTACACGTTGTAGACGGCGCTGCCTGGCCGGAACGCGCGGCCTTCGGCGAGCGGTCCGGCGTCGTTGACGTCCAAACCGATGGCGTCGACGGGCGCCTCCGCTGCCTCCGCCGCCGCCGCGTCGTCGCCGGCCGGTGGCAACGCGCTGCGATCGGCGGCGCCGGCGGGACGCCCGGCCCTCACCAAGTGCTCGACATGGATCGGGTTGACAGCTTCACGACGCGCGCCGACAAACGTGCCGCATCGAGCGCCCGTCGATGCCGGCTCAGCGGGGTGGGCGCGCCTCCCATCCCAAATCGGCGCCCCGGGTGCGTGCCGCTCCGCTCTCGCGTCGCCGTACGGCACTCGACCGCCACAACGAGGCCCACTGGCCCGCGGTCAAGTCCTTGGGCAAAGCGTGCGGCGAGAGGTACTCGTTTCGGAACCACGCGCGCAGCCCGGGCGCCGCGAACCTCCCCGTCCGGTCGAGGACTTCGCGCAGCCCGCGTCCCGGTCCGGTGAACACCTCGCGCACCAACTCCTGGTACGGGCCGGGTCGTTCATCGATCAGGGGGATATCCCGGCGCGTCATCGTGAGCAGCCCGCCGTCCACCGACGGCATCGGCCGGAACGCCCGAGCCGGTACGCGCGCGTGCAGCCCGAACTCGAACCACGGCCACCAGGCCGCCGTCAGCATCGTCGCCCCGCCCACGCCCGCCCGCCGCCGGGCCACCTCCCACTGCACCAGCAACACCGCGCTCCGCCAGTGCTCCGTTTCCAACAGTCGTCGCAACACAGAGGTGGTCAGATGAAACGGCAGATTCCCCACCACGGTGTGCGGCTCGCGCGGAAACCGGAACCGCAGTACGTCGGCGGCCACGACCTCGACGTGTCCGGGCACCCTTCGAGCCAGCCGTCGGGCGCGCTTCGGATCGAGCTCGACCGCCGTGATCGGCCGCCCGGTCCGAGCGAGCGGCAACGTGATGGCGCCGTCGCCGGGCCCGATCTCGACGATCGGCCCGGACGTATGGGCGACCAGGTCCTCGAAGAGCGCGATCACCGCACGATCGACAAGGAAGTTCTGACCAAGCTCATGACGTCCACCATGAGTGGGATAAGGCACGAGGGGCTCCGCGAAGGCAGTTCGGAGCCGGGCAGCACGAATCGGCCGCACCGGCGAATGGACCCGAAGTGCGGCGGAACTCGGAGAGAAGAGACCCTCGGCCCGCCGCTAGAAGCGGCGAGTCCTCGTGAAGGCTGAAGCGAACATGCCCCGACCATAGCCCGACACCCGCGCCGTCCTCGAACCCATTTTCCGGCCCGGGGTCAGGATGCGGGCGGGCCTCGGTCGGGACGGGAGTGGAGCTCGGTACGGATCGGTTCGACTGGTAGGTGGTCGGCTGCGCCAACCGGCACGACGGCGCGGCGTGCGCGCTTGAGCGGGGGCCGGGTGAGGGAGGGCCTCTGCTCGCCCGGGGTGCCCACGGAGCAGGTCTGGGACTGTCACGGTTCGTTACGCGCATACGTAGGAGCCGGGGCGAGCCGGCCGGAGCCGGCGACAACGGTTCGATCGGCAAGTGCCGTACCGACGACCTCAGGGCCACCGCGCAGGACGCCACCATCAGCGGCGACGACGAACTCACCGTCATGGTGACGTTCAAGAACATCGGTCACAACTGCACGATGTCCGGATTCGCGGGCGTCGACCTCCAGACCGCCAAGGGGCCCCTGTCCGCCGAGCGCCTCGGCGCGCCGGCCGACCCGTTCGTCCTCAAGAGCGACAAGTCCGTGTCCTTCGGCGTCACCTACCCCAACGGCGCCACCGGCGACTACGGCGTCAAGGTCACGGGCCTGCGGGTCACCCCGCCCGGAGAGACCAGGACCATCACCCTGAGCTGGCCCGGCACCCCCACCGTGCCGGTCGTCGACGGCGCCGGCTCCCCGATCAACGTCGGCCCCATGGGCGGCGCCGGCCAGGGCGGCTGACCCA
>NZ_JBITJP010000007.1:275197-393109 GCF_044460165.1 Embleya sp. NPDC050154 | reverse complement strand
CAAGACCCTCGACCCCACCTGCGCCCTGTTCAACAAGACCAAGGCCGCGTGGGACGCCGTCAGCCTGCCGGCGCAGCCGAACGACCCCACCTGCAACGTGAATCCGGGTCCCGACTTCACCATCGCGGTCAGTCCGACCAGCGGCAGCGTGGCGCCCGGTGGCACCGCGACCACGACGGTGACCACCAGCGTGACCCAGGGCGCGGCGCAGAACATCACCCTGTCGGCGGGTCCGCTGCCGTCCGGCGTGACCGCGTCGTTCAACCCGGCGACCGTGCAAGCCGGTGGCACCTCGGTGTTGACCCTGTCGGCGAGCGCCTCGGCACCGTCGAGCACCACCGCGATCACCGTGACGGGTACGGGCACCAGTGTCACGCACACCGCGCAGTACAACCTGACCGTCTCCAGCGGGCCCACCAACCCGATCGACCCGCCGGACATCAGCGTCGCCAACGTACAAGCGCACCTGTCCCAGTTCGGCACGATCGCCTCGCAGAACGGCGGCAACCGCCGCTCGGGCACCGGCGGTTACACCGCGTCGCTGGCGTACGTGAAGGGCAAGCTCCAGGCGGCCGGCTACACCGTCACCGAGCAGACCTGCACCTCGTGCACCTACCGCGCCAACAACCTGATCGCCGACTGGCCGGGCGGCCCCGCCGACTCGATCGTCATGTTCGGCGCCCACCTGGACGGCGTCTCCGCCGGACCCGGCATCAACGACAACGGCTCCGGCTCCGCCACCCTCCTGGAGAACGCCCTCGCGCTCGCCCAGGCCAACCCCAGCCTGACCAAGCACGTGCGCTTCGGCTGGTGGGCAGGCGAGGAACAGGGCCTGCAGGGCTCGCAGTTCTACGTCGGTCAGCTCAGCGCCACACAGCGCAGCGCGATCAAGGGCTACTACAACTTCGACATGGTCGGCTCGCGCAACGCCGGCTACTTCATCAACAACATCAACTCCGCCACCGCCGCACCGCTGAAGGCGTACTGGGACACGCTGAACCTGCGTCCCGAGGAGAACGTCGAGGGCCAGGGCCGATCCGACGACTACTCCTTCCAGCAGGGCGGCATCCCCACCTCCGGCTACGCGGCCGGCGCCAGCGCCACCAAGACCTCGGCGCAGGCCACGAAGTGGGGCGGCCAGGCCGGAGCCTCGTACGACTCCTGCTACCACTCCGCGTGTGACACCACCGCCAACGTCGACGCCACGGTGCTCAACCGCAACGCCGACGGGATCGCCTACGCCATCTGGAAGACGGCGGTCGGCGGCACCACGCCCGGGCCCGACTTCTCCATCACGGCCGTCCCGGCCGCCGGCACCATCCAGGTCGGCAGCCAGGGCACCACGACGGTGAACACGGCCACCACGAGCGGCGCGGCGCAGACCGTGTCCCTCACCTCGAGCGGGGCCCCGAGCGGCGTGGGTGTGACCATCAACCCGACGTCCGTGCAGTCCGGTTCCTCCGCCACCGTGACCATCACGGTCGCGGCCGGCACCACCCCCGGCACCTACCCGATCACCATCACCGGCACCGGGTCGGTCGTGCACTCGACCACGTACACGCTGACCGTCGGTAACGGCCCCGGTGGCTGCACCGCACCCGCGTGGAACGCGAACACGGTCTACACCAACGGCAGCGTGGTCTCGTACAACGGCCACACCTACCGTGCCAAGTGGTGGACCCAGGGTGAGGTTCCCGGGACCACCGGGCAGTGGGGAGTGTGGGTCGACCTCGGCGCCTGCTGAGCGAGTCCGCACCCGATCTTCCCCGTTTGTGATGCCCGGTAGGCCGCGGTTCGGCCTACCGGGCATCACACCGTTCGGCCGGGACACCGTTCGCCGGCGGCTGTTCGCCGGCACGCCGTCCGGGCATCACCCCCCACGGGCGGCACACCGTTCGGCCCGCCGCGGCCGGCGTCGGCGGGCGGTGGCAGGATGGTGCGATGCGCCCGAATCCGGATGATTGCCCCTGGCCGGTGGACGGCTCGTTGCCCGCCGACCTCGTCGCGACGAAGGCCCTGGTCTACGACCCGAACGGGTTCGTGTGCTCGGCGCCGGTGCCCGAGCCGGAGAACGCGGAGTACGGCGCCCACGTGTTCACCGTCGACGGCGTCGAGGTCCGCTTCCGGGTCGCCAGGACCACACCGACCAAGGTCGGGCAGTTCGTCACGCTGTGGCGGCGCTCGGCGGCCGGCCCGATCGAGCCCCTGGCCGCCGAGGACCCGGTCGAGTTGGTCGTGGTCGGCACCCGCCAGGGCGACCACTTCGGCCAGTTCGTCTTCCCCAAGGCCGTTCTGCGGGACCGGGGCATCCTGTCCACGCACGGAACCGGCGGCAAACGTGCCTTCCGCGTCTACCCGCCGTGGGTGACGACGACCAACCGCCAGGCCGACCGGACCCGAACCTGGCAACTCGAGCACTTCCTGGCGATCCCGGCGGACGCCCCGCCGGACCCGGACCGCTGCCGGGCGCTCTATCACCCACGGAAACAGCCCGCGCGCTGACCGGGCCTTCCGCCGGTGGGCGGGTCGCGGGTTCGACCGGTTCGGCTGCTTCGACTGGTGCGGGTGAACCGATCCCCGGGTGGCATCCGGCGGCCACAGCCTCGTCGCCACCCGCGCCCCTGCGCCTGCCGAACCGCACGGGGGCCGGGGACGCCCCGCGCGGGGCCGCGGGGTGCGGGGTCAGGGGGCTCCTCCACACGCGGCGCGGAGCCGTACCAGGGTCGTGCGCATGCCCGCGCGGTTGCGGGCGGCGCGTTGTGCGGGCGGCGTACCGGTGAAGACCAATCCGAGCAACTCGGCGACCCTGCGGCGCCATCCGGTGCGGCGATGGTCGCTCCAGTACTCGGTGATCAGCGTCCCGCCCTCCACCGCCGCGAACCGATAGCCCCAGCGCGCGATCGGCAGCCCGAACGAGGTGACGTCGAACGCGAATTCCCGGCCGGGATCGGCGATCACGACCCGACACGTGGTGAACCAGACCCACGGCCCCCTGCGGTTGACGCCGACGAAGCGGCGCCCCCTCGTCCAGACCCGGATCACCTCCGGGCTCCAGTCCTTCATCCGCCGGACGTCCGCGACGACGGCGTACGCGGCGTCCGGTGCGAGGGCGACGGCCAGGGCTTCCTCGACGTCCCAGGTGCGTTCCTCCGTCATCGGTTCACCCGCCCCGCGGCGGGTCCGTCGGGGTGGACGTCCGGGACGACAGCGGGCGGTGTGCGCTCGTGAGGCTTCATGTGGGCCACGCTAACACCAAGTGCAACGCACCGTCGCGTTGCATTCGCTGCTAGTCTCGTGCCATGAACGGCAACGAGCAGCGCACGACGGCGACCCGCGCCGCAGGTCCGCGCAGGTCCCCGGAGATCTTCGACGCCACACTGGACCTGCTCGCCACCAAGGGCTACGAGGGCTTGACCATCGAAGGCGTCGCCGACCGCTCCGGCGTCAACAAGACCACGATCTACCGCTGGTGGCCGTCCAAGGGCGCCCTCCTCGGCGCCGCACTCACCGGCGCGGGTCGGCTCGACTTCCCCCTACCCGACACCGGCAGCCTCCGAGGCGACCTGATCGGCCTGATGAACGGCATCGTCGCGCTGCTCACCACTCCACCGACGTCCGACATCGCCGTCGCAACCCTGGGCGCGGTGACCCAGAGCCCCGAACTGGCCGACCACACCCGCGAGTTCTTCGCCGACCGCCTGACCCGCGAACAACCCCTCTTCGAACGTGCCGTCGCCCGAGGCGAACTCGCCCCCGACACCGACCCGATACTCCTCATGGACCTCATCGCCGGCGCCGCCTGGCTACACCTCGTCTTCCGCCGCCTCCCCCTCGACGACCACTTCGTAACCACCACGATCGACGTCATCCTCAACGGCACCACGCCCCACGCGACCCCTCGATAGCCCCGCCGCCGCAAGGCTCCCGCGCTCCCGCCCAGCCACGGGACGGCCTCCTCTACCCGCTCGTGGGCGCGGTCGGGGCCTGCCGGCGGACCGCGGGAATGTTCCGCCTCCGGCTCTGCGTAGCATGTGACGATGCGGTCCTCCTCGGGTGTGCGTGCGGCGCCGGCCGCGTGGGACGTGGCACGTCCACGGCGGCCCAGCCGGATGGCTGGTGTCGACATGGCCGGGTTCAGCGTCCCCGGCCCGCTCGCGGGTGGACTGCGGGTGGTCCCGCACCCGGCCGTGATGCTGGTACTGGAGTTCGGAGCGGCACCGTCCGTCGTGGACGACGGCGCCGGGCGGCGGCATCTGGGAAGTGTCGTCGCCGGACCCGGGTTCGGTTGCGGAGGGATGGTCCGGGCCTGGGGCGCACACGTCGCGTGCGTGCAGGTCCGCCTGTCTCCGCTGATGGCCCGCACGGTTCTGGACGTCGGCCCCGCCGACCTGGACGGCACGCTGGTGACCTTGGCGGACCTGTGGGGCCGGGAAGCCTCACGGGTTCGCGAACAGTTGGCCGAAGTCCCCTCGTGGGAAGGCCGCTTCGCGTTGACGGAGGCGCTGATCGCCCGCCGATACGAGGCGCGGTCGCGGGTGGATCCGGAAGTGGCCCGGGCCTGGCACCGGATCGTGGCCTCCCGTGGCCGGGTGCGGATCGACGGACTGGCGGCTGAACTGGGCTGGAGCCGCAAGCGCCTGTGGACCCGATTCCGGTCGCAGGTCGGAATGCCGCCCAAGCGTGCCGCAACGCTGGTCCGCTTCGACCATGCCGTCCACCGCCTGGTGGCGGGCGACACCGCGGCCCGGGTCGCCGCCGACGGCGGCTACACCGATCAGTCCCACCTGCATCGCGATGTCGCGGCGTTCACCGGCCTGACCCCGACGACCGTGACCGCCGAGCCGTTTCTGACCGTCGACGACGTCGCCTGGCCGACCTCGCGCCCCGGGGCGCCATCCCCGGACACCGCATCGGGCGCCGACCGAAACGCCGACACCTCCACCGGGTGATGCGGGTCGAGACGACCACTGCCTGGTTCCCGCAACGCCGTTTCGCGTTCGAGCGGTTCGGGCCGTTGTCGATCCGCCCGCACCACGGCAGCGGATGGGCGGCACGGAACCATCCGACCGGCGGCCCGCCACATACCCGCGCACGCACGGGATCCGCTGCGTTCACGGCGGTTGGGGCTGCCCCGACGATCAGCCTCGGGGCGTGTGCGCGGGTGCCGGTTCGGCCGGCCGGGCCGTGAAGAAGCGGACGATGTCCTCCGCCGCGGTGGGGGACAACATCATCGCCTGGACTCGTGCGGACATTTCGGCGATCGGGTGAATCCGGGCGAACATCACCTCCTCGTACGTCCGGATCGCCGAGTCCGGGTCGGCGGGGTCGGCGGCGAGTCGGCCGGCGAGTTCGGCGCCGTCGAGCATGGCCTGATTGGCGCCCTCGCCGACCGGCGGCATGAGATGCGCGGCGTCGCCGATGAGGGTGACACCCTGCCGGCCGGCCCAGCGCGTACCGATGGGCATCGTTTCGATCAGGCGCGGCGTCGGCGCGCCGTCGCCGGCCTCGATGAGTGCGGTAAGGCGTGGGTCCCAATCACCGAAGATGTCCAGCAGAGCGCGCTTACTGCGGAATGTGTCGATGGGGAGATCGTCTGCGCGCAGCGAGATCCCGACCCGTATGCCGCCGTCACCGAGGCGTTGCGCTGCCAGGATCCGGTTCACGCCGACGCACCACAGGTTGCCGGGGCCGACCAGCTCGGCGAGATCGGGGTGACGCCGGTCGACGTCTTCGATGCTCAGCTCGACGAGGGTGGCCACGGAGGACAGTTGCGTGTCGGTCAGCAACGACCGGACGACCGAGCGCGCGCCGTCCGCGCCGATGAGGATGTCGCAGTCGGTGCGGTGGCCGTCTTGGAATGTCAGTTCCCAGCCTCCCTCGGGTCGGGGGGCGGCCGCGACCAGCCGACGCCGCCAGACAACCGTCTCGCCGGGAAGGGAGTCGAGCAGAAGATCACGCAGTGCCCTCCGGTCGATCTCGGGACGTCCGGAGAACGAGCCGGGTTGCGGCACATGGTGGATCAGGATCCGTCCACTCGGATCGAGGATGCGATGTTCCTCGCCCTCCGGCCGCGCCTGCGACCGGAACCGGCCGGCGAGACCCGCCTCGGCCAGGGCCTGTTGCCCGGATTCCGGGTGCAGGTCGAGCGAGCCGCCCTGCGGCCGCGCGGATCGGCTCGCCTCGCGCTCGTACACCACCGCGTCGATGCCGTGCCGATGCAGGATCCGCGCCAGCGTCAGGCCGCCAAGGCCGCCACCGGTGACAGCGATTCGCATTCCCATCCCCTTACCGTACACTGTATTCATGGATACACCGTACGGTAGTGAAGTGTTGTCCGTTTGGGAACGGCCCGAACCTCAGCCGCGAGCGGCGCCGGTGCCGTTGAGCCGCGAGAGGATCGCCACTACGGCGATCCGGCTTGCCGACGCGCAGGGGCTCGACGGCCTGTCGGTCCGCAAGATCGCCAAAGAGCTCGGTGTCGGTCCGATGCGGCTCTACGACTATGTGATCAACAGATCCGAACTACTCGATCTGATGGTCGACGTCGTCTATGCCCGGATCGCCGAGGTCGGCCCGCACTCCGCGTGGCGCGCCACGGTACTGGCCATCGCCCACGCGACCCGCGATGCCGCCCTTGACCATGAGTGGTTTTCCGACCTGCTCGGCGGAAGGCCACACTTGGGACCGCACGCGCTCGCCGTGGGCGAAGCGACCGCGGCGGCACTGAGCCAGGCCCCCGCCGTGCGCGACATCGACGATCTTCAGCGGGCTTTGGGCGCGCTCAACGGCTTCATCATCGGAGCGATCCGCAGAGAGGTCACCGAGCGACGCACCGCCCGTTCCACCGGCACCGACGAAGCCGCCTTTCAGGCCGGCCTCGGCCCCTACCTCACGCGCATGTTGAAAACGGGCCGGTACCCCACCGTCGCCCGACTCGTCATCGACGGCGCCCACCTCAGCCCCGAGGAAACCTTCAAACACAACCTGACCACCGTCTTGGACGGCATCACAGGCGGACCCCACCCGTGACCACTGCGGCCGGCGGCCGAGCCGCCGAGCGACGGCGCACACACTGCCACCGGCCAAGGCGTAGTCCACGTCCCCCGATTCGACCACGACGATCGAGCCGGGACTCCGACCGCCGGCCGCCCGCCCGCCCGCTCCGACGACGGCGAGGCCACCGAAGCCATTCCCCACCCATCACGATCAGCCACCGGCGAATGCCCCGCCCGGGACCACTCTTTCGAGTGGTGCAACCGCGCCGTTGCCGGCCGCGGGCCGCCCGATCGCTACAACAGGAATCGCTACAACACGAGCGGACCTGTCACGGCGACTCTGGGACGACGCGATGATGCACACGGGAATCACAATGGGACGACGGACGGCCGCACTCCTGGTGACGGCGACGAGCGTGGGCGCGCTGCTGTTCGCCCCCACGACGAGCGCGGCGGCATCGGTCGGGCCCGCGGAGAGCACCGGCACGAGCGAGGCCGCCGCGGGCATCCCGCTCCGGGACGCGATCGCGGACCTGCGGGTGGCCGACGAGGACCGTTCCGGCTACGACCGAGCCGCGTTCCGGCACTGGGTCGACGCGGACAAGGACGGATGTACGACACGCGCCGAAGTACTGCTCGAGGAAGCCGTCTCCCCGCCCGAGATCGGCGCCAAGTGTGCGCTCACGGGCGGCCGTTGGTACTCCTACTACGAGGACGCCTACGTCGACGGCGGGTCCGGCCTGGACATCGACCACATGGTGCCGCTCGCGGAGGCGTGGGACTCGGGCGCGTCCGCGTGGACGCCGCAGCTGCGCGAGCAATACGCGAACGACCTCGACCAGCCTCGGGCGTTGGTCGCGGTGACGGCCAAGTACAACCGTTCGAAGGCCGATCAGGACCCGGGTACGTGGCTGCCGCCGTACGAGGGCGCGCGGTGTACGTACCTGACCGACTGGGTGACCGTGAAGACCAAGTACGACCTGGCCGTCGACACCACCGAACTCGCGATGCTCCAGAAGCTGGGCGCGCAGTGTCCCAACGTGCCGATCACCCCCGGGACGCGGTGAGACGACCGGGCGGGCCGGCCCGCCGTCCGCTCGGCCTCGACCGCCGGCCGGGCCGGATTCGCTCCGCCCCGCCTACCGCTCCCGGTTGCGCCACCGTTCCATGACCCCCACGAACTCCGCTTGCAGGAAGGCGAAGAAGTCCGCTGATTCCTGGGCTCGAACGCCCGCAGGCGTATCCGGGCCCAGGGACTGCGCGCCCTCGCGCAGGACGATCTCGAAGCGGGACAACATCTTGTCCCGCTCGCCGTAGGTCTCGTACCAGAGTTCGTCGTGCAGCCGGTAGCGGTCCCGCCGGAAACCGGGCTCGCGCTCGCGGTGCACCATCCGGACCTGGGACAGGTAGGCGATCGCCGACGACACGGCGGCCGGACTGATCCGCAGCGCTTCGGCCAGCTCGGCCGACGTCATGCTCGCCGAGTCGGCCGCGAGCAGCGCGGCGAACACGCGCGCGGCCATCCGCTGCATGCCGGCGTCGGCCAATTCGCTCGCGAAGCGTTCGATGTACCGCGTCACCTCGGCTGGCCCTCCCGCTCGCCCTCACGCTCGGCTGCGTCGCGCTCGCCTACACCCTCGCCGGCCGACGCGACCTGGGCGCGGGCTTCGTGCCGCCGCGACCGGGCCCGGCGCACGCGCCCGCGTCGTTGTCCGGGGCGTACGGCCTGGCCTGGCGGCTGCAACGCGGCACCCTGCTCGCCTGGACGGTCGGCTTCGCCGTCGCCGGCGCGGTGTTCGGCGGCATCGCCGACGGCGCGCAGGACCTGGTCGGCGACAACGACGGGACCCGGGACCTGATCCAACGCATGGGCGGTCGCGTCGCGCTGACCGACGCGTTCCTGTCCACGCTGGTCGACATGCTCGGCCTGGTCTGCGTGGTGTTCACCGCCGGCGCGGTGCTGCGCCTGCGCGACGAGGAGACGAGCGGTCGGGCCGAACCACTGCCGGCGAGCGCGGTCGGCCGCGCGCGCTGGGCGGGCGGGCACCTGGCGATCGCGTACCTCGGCCCGGTTCTGGTACTGGCCGCGGGCGGTGTCGCGATGGGTCTGTCGTACGGGATCACCATCGGCGACGTATCCGGCCAGGTGCCCCGCCTCCTGCTCGCCGTGCTGGCTCAGGCGCCCGCCGTGTGGGCGCTGACCGGGCTCGCCGTACTGGTCGTCGGCGCACTGCCCAGGCTCGCCCCGGCGGTGTGGGGCGTGGTCGGCCTGGTGATCGCGCTCGGCTGGCTCGGCCCCGCGCTGAAACTGCCCCAGGCGGTGTTGGACGTGTCGCCTTTCGGCCACCTGCCCAAGCTGCCCGGCGCCGACGTCGCGGCCACGCCGTACCTGTGGCTGCTCGCCCTCGCGCTCGCGCTGCCGGCCGCGGGCCTGACCGCGCTGCGCCGCCGCGACCTGGGCTGAGACCCGCTCCGCCGGCCGGGACTCGACTCGCGGGTCCCGGCCGCCGGCGCGCTGTGCGGTCCCGGCCGCCGACGCCGGGCTCAGCCCATCTCCTCCAGCGTCTTGCCCTTCGTCTCCGGGACGAACTTGAGCACGAACGGGATGGACAGGACCGCGAAGCACGCGTACATCACGTAGGTCGCCGACAGGTTCCAGTCCGACAGCGTCGGGAACGACACGGTGATCACCCAGTTGGCGATCCACTGCGCGGAGGCGGCCACGCCCAGCGCCGCGGCGCGGATCCGGTTCGGGAACATCTCGCCCAGGAAGACCCACACCACCACGCCCCACGACAGCGCGAAGAACAGCACGAACGAGTGGGCCGCGATCAGCGCGACGGTGCCTTCGGTGTCCGGGAGCTTGATGTTCTTGCCTTCGCCGGTCCGCGCCGAGAACGCCCACGCGACCAGGCCGAGCGAGATCGCCATGCCGGTCGAGCCGACCAGCGCGAGCGGTTTGCGGCCCACCCGGTCGACCAGGGACATCGCGATCACAGTGCCGATGATGTTGATGATCGACGTGGTGAACGAGTACAGGAACGAGCTGTTCGGGTCGATCCCCACCGACTGCCACAACGACGCCGAGTAGTAGAAGATCACGTTGATGCCGACCAGTTGCTGGAACACCGAGAGCCCGATGCCGACCCACACGATCGGCAGGAACAGGAACCCGCCGCCGCCCAGCAGGTCCTTGAAGGTGGACTTGTGCTCGCGGCGCATCGCCTCGGTGATCTCCGCGACGCGCGCGTCCAGGTCGACGTCGTCGCTCTCCACCTCGGCCAGTACCTTCCTGGCCTGATCCACGCGTCCCACCGAGAGCAGGAAGCGCGGCGACTCGGGGATGGCGAAGGTGAACACGCCGTACAGCACGGCGGGCAGCACCATCACGCCCAGCATCACCTGCCACGCCTCCAGACCGAAGATCAACTCGCCGCGCTGATCGCCGTCGGCGAGGTTGAGGATGCCCCAGTTGACCAGTTGCGAGACCGCGATCCCGGTGACGATCGCGGCCTGCTGGAACGAACCCAGCCGACCGCGATAGGCGGGTGGCGCGACCTCGGCGATGTACGCCGGACCGATCACCGACGCCATCCCGATCGCCATCCCGCCGAGCACGCGCCACATCGCCAGGTCCCACAGCGCGAACGGCAGCGCGGAGCCCACCGCGCTGACCGCGAACAGCACGGCGGCGATCTGCATCACCCTGATCCGGCCGATCCGGTCGGCGATCCGCCCGGCGACCGCGGCCCCGATCGCACAGCCCACCAGCGCGGCGGCGACCACCTGGGCGAGCAGGCTGGATCCGGGCTCGAACTTGCCGCGGATGCCCTCGACCGCGCCGTTGATCACCGAGCTGTCGTAGCCGAAGAGGAACCCGCCCATCGCGGCGGCGGCGGTGATGAAGATGACGTGGCCGAGGTGCTCCGAGTAGGAGTCCCCGCTCGACTGCCCGGTCGTCGCTGTACTGCCGGCCAACGCCGCCTCCCGCGGTCTGTGCACCTCGTCCCGAACCCGGCGCGGTGTGTGCGGTGCGCTGCTTCGGAGAAGTCGCCGGACTCTGAGAGTTGCCCGAGATCACCCGACTAACCATGCGGTGCGCCCGGATGGCGTGCGCACGCGTGCCGGTGACGCGCCAATGGCGTCCACCCGCGCGCCCGCGCCTCCCGCCGTCCGCCCGCACGGTCCGCCGAACGGGTGGACGCGGTCCGGTAACGACCTTGTCGGACACCCTTGACAGTGCCGAGAGGGCGGGCCTAATTTCCTCTACAACTCTTAGGAAGGTTTCCTAACAGTGACGAGAGGGAGAACCGCTCATGGCCGGAAGCACCGAGCGCGGCGCGGGAGCGTCCGGGCGGGAGCAGGCCGGGCGGCCGAGCCTCTTGCGGGCCATCAACGACCGGGCCGCGCTCGAACTCCTCTTGCGGCACGGGCGGCTCTCCCGAGGCCAGATCGGCTCGATGACCGGCTTGTCGAAGCCGACCGCCTCACAGCTGCTCTCCCGCCTGGAGGCGGCCGGCCTGGTCGTCGGGGTCGGCACCACCGAGGGTGGCCGCGGACCGGGCGCCCAGTTGTACGAGATCAACCCCGCGGCGGGACACGTCGCGGGCCTGGATGTCACGCCCGCCCGGATCCGGGTGGCCATCGCCGACCTGGCCGGACGTGTGGTCGGTGAGCACGAAATGCCCACGCCGCGCCGCGAGGCGGCGGACACTCCCGGCCGGATTCGGGACGCGGTGCGCGCCGCGGCCAGGCCCGCCGGCCTGGACCTCGCCGATCTCGCCCACGTGGTGATCGGAATCCCCGGCGCGTTCGACCCGACCACCGAACAGTTCCGCTACGGCCGGCACCTCGCGGGCTGGCACACCCCGGGCGTACTGGACGCCATCCGCGAGGAACTCGGCCTGACGGTGGACGTGGAGAACGACGTCAACCTGGCCGCGCTCGCCGAGCAGCGGGACGGATCCGCGCGCGACGGCGGCGACTTCGTCCTGCTGTGGGTCGACGAGGGCATCGGGTGCGCGATCGTGCTCGGCGGTCGACTGCACCGGGGTTCCACCGGTGGCGCGGGCGAAGTCGGCTACATGCCGATGCCCGGCGCCCCGCTGCCGCACGACGTCAGCCGCCGCAATACCGGCGGCTTCCAGCAACTCGCGGGCGCGCCTGCCGTGTTGTCCCTGGCCCGCGCCTACGGGGTGGGCAGTCGTACCGCGCCGCAGGCGGTCGCCCGAGCGGTGCGCGCCACCGACTCGCGCGGTGAAGCCTTCCTCGACGAGCTGGCCAACCGGCTCGCGGTCGGCCTCGCGGTGATCGTCTCGGTGCTCGATCCCGGCCTCGTCGTGTTGTCGGGGGCCATCCCGATGGCCGGCGGCGAGGCGTTGCGCTCACGCGTGGTGGGCGAGTTGCACCGCCTCGCGATCCCGCGTCCGCGCGTCGTGCTCGGCGACGTACCCGCCAACCCCGTCCTCACCGGCGCCGTACACGCGGCGCTCGACGTCGCGCGTGACGTCGTCTTCACCACGACCTGACACACGCGCAGCACGCACAGCACACACACGCACACACCACCGGACCACCGCACGGCGCCACAAGACCGGACCCTCGCGGCCGCACCCGCGTGTGTACCGACCGATGCCCCGGCCCCGCCTCGGCTCTCGGTCCCCCACCCGTACCACCGGCACCGTCGGCACCTTCGACGTCGCCGACACCGCCGGCACCACCGGCATCCCGGCTCGACCGCAACACCCCTGCACCACAAGGCACTTCGCCAGCAGACCAGGCTCCGCCGTACCACCGCAAGGCCCCCGGCGCCGCTCGTCCCGGCCGCGCCGCAGCCATCTCCGGAGGAGGACCCAGTGCACAGACTCCCACGGCTCCGTCGTTCCATCACGACCCTCGCGTGTGCCGCCACGCTCGCCCTGATGGCCTCCGCGTGCGCCGGCGACGACGGCGGCTCGGGAACCGGTGCGAACGAGGCGCCCGACAAGAAGGTCACCATCACCTTCTGGCACGGCTGGAGCGCCGAGAGCGAGACCAAGGCGGTCGAGGACCTGGTCGCCAAGTTCAACGTGAAGCACCCCAACATCAAGGTCAAGATCGTCTCCAACGTCACCGACGACAAGATCACCCAGGGCATCCGCTCCGGCAAGGGCCCGGACGTGGTCTCCTCGTTCACCACCGACAACGTCGGCCAGTTCTGTACGTCGGGCTCGTGGACCGATCTGGCGCCGTGGCTGGCCAAGTCCGGCATCGATGTGGCCTCGACCTTCCCCAAGCCGGTGCTGGACTACACCCAATTCCAGGGCAAGCGCTGCGCGTTGCCGCTACTCGCCGACGCCTACGGCCTGTACTACAACAAGGACATGTTCGCCGCCGCGGGCATCACCCAGCCGCCGAAGACGTTCACCGAGCTGACCGAAACCGCCAAGAAGCTCAACCAGTTCAACGGAGACGGAACGTTCAAGGTGGCCGGCTTCGTGCCGACCTTCCACGCCTACGAGTTCTCCGCCGCGCACACGCTGGCCCAGTTCGGCCCGACGTACCAGACGCCCGACGGCAAGTCGAACCTGTCCAAGGACCCGGTCGTCCCGCAGTTCTTCAACTGGCAGAAGCAATTCGTGGAAAGCCAGGGCGGATTCGACAAGCTGGAGAAGTTCCGCACCACGTTCGGCGAGGAGTTCTCCGCGGAGAACCCGTTCATGAGCGGCAAGCTCGCGATGACCATGGACGGCGAGTGGCGCACCGCGATGATCGCCCAGGACGCGCCGAAGCTGAACTACGGCACCGCGCCGTTCCCCGTCCCGGACGACCAGGCCGACAAGTACGGCCGCAGCTACCTCACCGGGACCACCGTCGGCATCGCCAAGTCCAGCCACCACCAGGCCGCCGCCTGGGAGTTCGTCAAGTTCGTGACCACCGACACCGACGCGCTGAACGCCTTCTCGCAGGCGATCCACAACGTGCCCAGCACCAACGCCGCGCTGGCCGCGTCGCCGCTGGCCAACGACGAGCACTTCAAGCCGTTCATCGACGCCTTCAAGCACCCCGCCAGCAACACCACGCCGGCCAGCCCCAACGGCGGCAAGTACCAGGTCACCCTGTCCGAGTACGCCTACAAGTGGGAGGCCGGCCAGGGTGGTGACCTGACCAAGAGCCTGGCCGATCTGGACAAGCAGATCGACACCGACGTGGCCCAGGTCAAGTGATCCGATGACCACGACCGCCCCCGCGGCGGCGAAGGTCCCGGCGGCGCTGCGCAGGCAGCGCCGCCGGCGGAACCTGCGCACGCTCGCGTTCCTGTCCCCGTGGCTGATCGGCTTCTCGGTCTTCTTCGCGTATCCGCTCGGCGCGACCGTGTACTACTCGTTCACCCGCTACGACCTGATCAACGCGCCGGTCTGGGTGGGCATGCGCAACTGGAACTACGTGCTCAACGACTACCCGCCGCTGTGGCAGGCGTTGCGCAACACGCTGTGGCTGGTTGCGGTGATGGTCACCCTGCGGGTGATCTTCGGCCTGGGCCTGGGCATGTTGGCGATCCGGCTCAAGCGCGGCGGCGGGCTCTTCCGCACGTTGTCCTACCTGCCCTATCTGGCCCCGCCGGTGGCCGCCACTATCGGCTTCGCGTTCCTGCTCAACCCGGGCACCGGACCGGTCAACCACCTGCTCGGCAACATCGGTATGCCACAACCGGGTTGGTTCAACGACCCGGACTGGTCCAAGCCGGCGTTGACCCTGCTCGCCCTGTGGGGCATCGGCGACCTGCTGGTGATCTTCACCGCGTCGCTGCTGGACGTGCCGCGCGAGCAGTACGAGGCGGCCGAGTTGGACGGCGTCGGGCCGTGGCAGCGCTTCCGCTACGTGACCTGGCCGGCGATCACCCCGGTGGTGCTGTTCGCCGTGGTCACCGGCGTGATCCAGACGATGCAGTACTACACGCAGGCGATGGTGGCCGGGAAGGTCGCGAGCGGCATCATCGGCAACTCCGGCCAGTCCTTCGAACCGGGCTACCCGCAGGGCACCACCCTGACCCTGCCGCAACTGGTCTACGAGGAAGGGTTCTCCACCTTCAACACGGGCGCCGCGTGTGTGATCTCGCTGCTCCTGTTCGTGATCGCGATGGCGTTCACCTTCCTGCTGCTGCGCCGCCGCTCGGGCCTGCTCGACGACGACTGACGGGCTGTTCGACGACGACCGAGCGTGTGTGCGCACCGCGCCCACGCCCCTCGCCGGTCACGGAACCCCCGGGCCGGAAAACCGAGTTCGACGATCCACCGTGCCCAGAAGGGATCGGATCCATGGCCCAGACCGTCACGGCCGAGGCCGCCGGCATCAAGCCCGCGCTCGCGCCCGCCCGGACGCCGCCACGCCCACGACGGCGCAAGCGCGTACTGACCTGGATCGGCGTGCACACGCTCGCCGTCACCGCCGTACTGTTCTTCATCCTGCCGTTCGTGTTCCTGTTCCTGACCTCGGTGATGAGCAACAAGCAGGCGCTGACCAGCGACCTGTGGCCCACCTCGTGGGAGTGGGGCAACTACAAGAAGGTGATGGAGACCCCGGGCTTCGGCACGTGGTGGCGCAACACGCTGATGTACGCCGGACTCGGCACTCTGTTCACCGTGGTCTCCAGCCTGCCGGTGGCCTACGCGCTGGCCAAGTTCCGGTTCCGCTTCCGGGGCGTGGCGCTGATGCTGGTGATCTCCTCGATGATGTTGCCGCCGCAGGTGATCGTCATCCCGATGTACATCTTCTGGGCCAAGCAGATGCACCTGAGCGGGACCTTGTGGCCGCTGATCATCCCGATGGCCTTCGGCGACGCGTTCACCATCTTCCTGCTGCGCCAGTTCCTGCTCACCATCCCGTCCGAATACCTGGACGCGGCCCGGGTGGACGGGTGCGGCGAGCTGCGCATCCTGATCTCGATCGTGGTGCCGATGATCCGGCCGGCGATCGCGGCGGTCGCGTTGTTCCAGTTCTTCTACTGCTGGAACGACTACTTCGGTCCACAGGTGTACGCGTCCGAGAATCCGGGCGCGTGGACCCTGTCCTACGGCCTGGAGTCGTTCAAGGGCGCACATCAGGTCAATTGGAATCTCATGATGGCCGCCACACTCCTCGTGATGGCGCCGGTGATCCTCGTGTTCTTCTTCGCCCAGAAGGCGTTCATCGAGGGCGTGACTTTGACGGGAGTAAAGGGTTGAAGCTCGCGGTGGTGGGCGGTGGGTCCACTTACACGCCCGAACTGGCCGACGGATTGGGCCGGTTGCGCGAAACCTTGCCGGTCGACGAACTCGTGCTCGTGGACCCGGTGATCGAACGACTCGAGCCGGTCGGCGCGGTGGTGCGCCGCATTCTGGCCCGGTACGGCCACCCGGCCCGGGTGGTGCTGACCGACGACCTGGACGCGGGGGTCGAGGACTCCGACGCGGTGCTCTTCCAGCTCCGGGTGGGTGGTCAGGAGGCCCGCGGGCAGGACGAGGAGTGGCCGCTGGACTGCGGTTGCGTGGGACAGGAGACCACCGGCGCGGGCGGCCTGGCCAAGGCGCTGCGTACGGTCCCGGTGGTGCTGGACGCGGCCGAACGGGTGCGCCGCGCCGCGCCGAACGCGTGGATCGTGGACTTCACCAACCCGGTGGGCATCGTCACCCGTGCCCTGCTGGACGCGGGTCACCGCGCGGTGGGGTTGTGCAACGTCGCGATCGGCTTCCAGCGTCGCTTCGCCGCGATGCTCGACGTGACGCCGAACCGGGTGCGGCTGGACCACGTCGGGCTCAACCACCTGACCTGGGAACGCGGGCTGCACGTCCTGGACGAGTCGGGCGAGCCGGGCCCGGACCTGCTCCCGACGCTGCTCGCCGAGCACGGACCGGCGATCGCCGCGGACATCGAACTGCCGGTGGAGCTGCTGCGCGCGCAGAGCACCGTGCCGTCGTACTACCTGCGCTACTTCTACGCGCACGACGCGGTGGTCTCCCAGCAGCGGCACACCGAGTCGAGGGCGCGGCAAGTGGCGGCGATCGAGCGGGAGTTGCTGGAGCTGTACCAGGACCCAACGCTGGACACCAAGCCCGCGCTGCTGGAGAACCGGGGCGGGGCCTACTACTCGGAGGCGGCGGTGGCGCTGGTCGGCGCGCTGCTGGGCACGACCACCGACGAGGGCGACCGGATCCAGGTCGCCGACGTGCGCAACAACGGCACCTTGCCGTTCCTGCCGGATGACGCGGTGATCGAGGTACCGTCCCTGATCGACGCGAGCGGCGCGACGCCGCTCGCGGTGGCACCGCTGGGGCCGCTGCACTCCGGGCTGGTGGCACACGTGGCCGCGTACGAGGAGCTCGCGCTGGACGCGGCGCTGCGCGGTGGACGCGATCGGGTGGTCACCGCGCTGCTCGCCCACCCGCTGGTCGGGCAGTACGACATCGCCGAGGCGCTCACCGACCGGTTGTTGGCGGCGGGCAAGGAGCACCTGCCGTGGGCCCGGTGACGGAGGGCGGGGCCGATTCCTCCGAATCGGTGCCGGCCGTGCTCGCGATCGACGCGGGCAACTCCAAGACCGATGTCGCGGTCGTCGACGCGGACGGTCGGGTGTGGGGGCGCGGCCGGGGCGCGGGGTACGCGCCATACCAACTCGGCCAGGACGTGGCGGTCGAGCGCATCGCCGCGTTGGTCGAGGACGTGTTGGCGACGGCCGCGGGGGTCGGGCCGGTGGAGCACATCGCGGCGTATCTGGCCAACATCGACCTGCCGGTGGAGGAGCAGCGGCTGCGCAAGGAGTTCGAGGATCGCGGCTGGGCCCGTACGGTCACCGTCGGCAACGACACGTTCGCGGTGCTGCGTTCCGGTACCGACACCCCGCGCGGAGTCGCGGTGGTGTGCGGGGCCGGGATCAACTGCGTCGGTCTGTTGCCGGACGGCCGGACCGCGCGCTTCCCGTCGCTGGGGCGGATGACCGGCGACTGGGGTGGCGGGCTGGGCCTGATGGAGGAGGTGATGTGGTCGTCGGTGCGGGCCGAGGACGGGCGGGGTCCGGCGACCGCGTTGGCGGGCGCGACGGCCGACCACTTCGGTCTGGCGTCGGCGACCGCGGTGGCCGAGGCGGTGCACCTGGGTGAGCTGTCCGGCGAGCGGTTGCACGAACTGGTCCCGATGTTGTTCCGGATCGCCGAGGCCGGGGACGCGGTGGCGGGCGAGGTGGTGGAGCGCCAGGCCGGCGAGATCGCGATGATGGCGGTGATCGCGCTGCGGCGGCTGGATCTGCTCGCGGAGGAGACCGACGTCGTGCTGGGCGGCGGGGTCCTCGCGGCCCGGCCGCCGCTGCTGATGGCGGCGGTCGAGCGGCTGATCCTGGGTTCCGCGCCGCGGGCGGTGTTGCGGGTCGCGGTCGATCCGCCGGTGGTGGGGGCGGCGCTGTTGGGCCTGGATCGACTGCGCTCGGACGGCCGGGCGCCGGCCGATCCGGGGGGCGAGGCGGAGCGCCTGTTGCGCACGCGCTGGACGCGGACGTCGGCCTGAGCGGGGGCTGAGCCGGGGTCGGTTCCGGGTGGGCGGGGGGGCGGGTGCTCGTGCCCGGTCGCGCGGGCGGTCGCGGGCGGTCGACCCCCGCTCGACCGGGGGTAGCGGGCCGAATACCCCGCGTGTGCCCGTCGGTCGCATACGATCCCGGCGGGGCGGGATGATCCGCGACGGGGCCACATGAGGCGGACGAGGACGACAGTGGGCGATTTCGCGTGATCGACGGCTCGATATCGGGCTTCACCCGCGACCGCGCGACGTGGCTGCTGTACCTGCACATGGCCGCGTTCGGCTACTTCCTGTACTGCTTCGGCCCCTCGGTCACGCTGCTCGGCGACGACCTGGGCGTGAGCAACGCGGTGGCGGCGCTGCACAGTACGGCGTACGCGGCGGCGGGCGTGTTGATCGCACTGCTGGGCGATCGGCCGATGCGTCGGTTCGGGCGTGGGCGCACGTTGTGGGCGGGCTGTGTGCTGCTGAGCGCGGGTGTGCTGGCGTACTGCGCGGCGGGGACGCCGGCGGTGTCGCTGAGCGCGGCCCTGCTGTGCGGCTTCGGCGCGTTCCTGGTGGTCAACGTGGCCGGCACGGCACTCGCCGACCACCACGGTCCGATCGCCGGACCAAGCGCCCTGAGCGAGGCAAACGGCCTCGCGGCCGGCGTCGGAATGGCCGCGCCGCTCCTGATCGGCGTGCTGGACTCCTCCGGCGCCGGCTGGCGCTGGGCGATGATCCTGGTCC
Organism: Embleya sp. NPDC050154; assembly: GCF_044460165.1. Lineage (NCBI taxonomy): Bacteria > Bacillati > Actinomycetota > Actinomycetes > Kitasatosporales > Streptomycetaceae > Embleya > Embleya sp. NPDC050154. Next base: position 373,862 of record NZ_JBITJP010000007.1, on the reverse strand, counting down.
CGGCCCTCTTCGGCACCCTGGCCCTGGCCTTCGCCCGCACCCCGATCCCGGACCTGCCGCGAACGACGCCGGCCCCTCCGCCGGTCACCGGGGCGTCGGGGGGACCGTCCGGGTCGGGCGGGTCGCCTGGGCCGGGCTGGTCTCCTGGGTCGCCTGGGCCGGGCGAGTCGCTCGAATCCGGAGAGCCGCGCGGGTCCGGCGAGTCACCCGAGTCGGGCAAGTCGCGTGGGCCGCTGCCCACGGCCTACTGGTGGGCGTGGCTGTTGACGGTCTGCTCCGTGGCGGTCGAATTCTCCCTCTCCCTCTGGGCCTCCACGCTGCTGCGCGATCGCACCGGGATGTCCGAGAGCGCCGCCGCCACCGCGATGACCGCCGTGGTGGCCGGCCTGTTCCTGGGCCGCATGGCCGGCGGCCGGCTCGCGCTGCGGATCGCGCTGGATCGGCTGTACGGCGGCGCCGTCGCGGTGAACCTGGTCGGCTTCGCGCTGTTCTGGTCGGCCACGGTCCCCTGGCTCGCCTACGTCGGCCTGTTCGTCTCCGGCCTGGGCATGTCCGTGCAATTCCCGCTGGCCACCGCCGCCGCCATCCGCGCCGCCGCCGGCCGAACCGACCTCGCCGTCTCCCGCCTGGCCGTAGCCACCACCCTCGCCGCCGGCGGCGCCCCCTTCCTCCTCGGCCTCGCCACCGACCTCATGGCGGTCCGCACCGCCTTCCTCCTGCTCCCGATCCTCCTCATCGCCTCAATCCCCCTCCTCCACAAAACCACCCACCCCAAGCCCCAACCCTGACCACGCGATAAGCCCGCCCCCGACAACGGACACGGGCCGCGTCGTCCCGGGCGGCAGCAGCCACGGTGCCACGGAAGGCACAACCAGCACGCGGGGAAGCCGGGCGGGTGACCCGCGCGAACGCGGGCGGGTACCGGGCCCGGACGCGGGCCGGCGCCGGCGACAGGCGAGGACGCCGGGCACGAAGCGGATCGACCCGGGTGACCCGCGCGGGCCGGGCCGGCGCAGGTGGCCGGCGCGAATGGGCCCGGCCCCGGCGAACCGAAACCAGCGAGACCGGCGCGAGCCACGCGATAAGCCCGCCCCCGACAACAGACACGGGACGCGGCGTCCCGGGCGGCAGCAGCCACGGTGCCACGGAAGGCACAACCAGCACGCGGGGAAGCCGGGCGGGTGACCCGCGCGAACGCGGGCGGGTACCGGGCCCGGACGCGGGCCGGCGCCGGCGACAGGCGAGGACGCCGGGCACGAAGCGGATCGACCCGGGTGACCCGCGCGGGCCGGGCCGGCGTAGGTGGCCGGCGTGAATGGGCCCGGCCCCGGCGAACCGACACAAGCGGGACCGGCGCGAGCAAGCCGACATGGGCGGACTGTGCGTGAGCCGGCGCGAATGGGCCCGGCCCCGGCGAACCGGCCCCGGGCGAGGCCGGCGCGGGCGAACCGGCCCGGACGGGCCGCATCGGCGGGGCCGGCCCTGGCGAACGGCCTGCGCGACGCCGGCGCGGCGGGCTCCCGTGGGCGGGGGCGGCGTGGGCGAGGCCCGGTGGTGTCCTGCGGGTTTCGGGTTGGGCCCGCAGCGTGCCGACGGTGGGGCCGGCGGTCTCGGCCTCGTAGCCGGCGGGGGTGGGTCAGGGGCGGGCGAGGGTGGCGGCGGTTGTGGCGCAGGTGAGGACTGCTCGGGTGCGGTGCCAGGGGATGGGGGACGGGGCACCGGCGGCCATCGCGAGTACGGTGCGCATCGTGGCTCGGTAGCCGAGGGCTTCCTGCCAGTCGGTGCCGCCGAGGCGCGCGATTTCGACGCCGTCCTCGGTTTGTACGGCCACCTCGTACACCTCGTCGCCGCCCACACCGGCGACCTCGATCGTGCCCACGCGGCCGTCGGGCCAGCCGAGCAGGATCGCGCCGACGTCCTCCGAGCGGGTGGTCGAGTGTACCAGGACCGAGCGGGTCGCGGCGAGCACGCGCGCTCCCGGGCCGGCCGCGGCGTCCAGGAGTTCGGCGCCGTGCAGGCCGAGGGAGATGAGAGTGCCGCCGCCCTCGGCCGGGTCGTCCTGCCAGGCGCGCTCGGGCGTCAGGAAGCCCGCGATGTCGTGCCGGACCAGCGCGCGGGCGCTCAGGATCCGGCGGCCCGCCGTACGCTCGGCCAACTCGACCACAGCCGGCGCGAAGCGCAGCACGGACGTGGTCAGGAAGCGCTCCTCGTGGCCCGCCACGGCCCGATCCAACTCGACGAGCGCGGCGGCCGAGGACGCGGCCGGCTTGTTCACGAAGCACGGCACGCCGGCCCGCAGAATCCGGGCCACGGTGTCCGCGATCAACGCCGGCCGTACGGTCACCACGACGGCGTCCGGCCGGCGCGCGAGCAGTTCCGCGAGCGACCCGGCCGACTCGCACTCGTGCCGCTCCCGAAAGGCCGCGAACCGCTCCGGCTCGCCGGCGTCCCACCCGTCGATCAGCCGAACGCCCAACTCCCGGGCCACGCCCGCGTCCGTGAACGGATGGCTGTGCGCGAATCCGGCAAAGGCGAGGCGCATGACGCGGACATTCCCTTCAGGCAACAACCAGACCAACCGACCCTAGCCCCGCCCCCGAACACCCCCACCACCTCCCACCACCCACCCCTCCGCCCTCGCGCCTCACCCCGACGCCCTCACCCCAGCCCCCAGCCCACAACCCGCATCCCGCGCCCCGCGCCCCGCGCCCCGCGCCCCGCGCCAACTGAGTGTCCGGGCTCGGGACCGTCAGGGCACCGACCGCTCGCGCAAACCCTGGGGGCATCCACGCACCCCCGGTCCACCGCGCCACCGCTCGGCCGCGCCCCCACGCCACCACGCACCGCACGGCCATGTCCCCATCTCGCCGCTCCCCACACCCCGCGCCCCCGCGGCATCGCGCCCGCCCCCGTCCCCGTCCCCGTATTCGTGTGAGGTGGGGTCGAGCGGGTAGGCGTTTTCTGCGGGGGACGATCATCCGCCTCTGGACAAGGATGAAGCCATGTTCCTTCTGGGACTGCTGCTCGCCGCGTGCGCCGGAGCGTTCGCGGCTCTGCTGATCGCCTACAACACGTCGGGTGGGCCCGAGTACACGGTGAGTATCTTCGACACCGACATGGTCACGCTCAACTCGTTGGCGATCTTCTGCGCCGGCTTGGCGCTCGGCCTGATCTTTTGCGTCGGCCTGCTCATGATGGGCGGCAAGGCGCGAATGAGCCGGGCTCGCCGCAACCGCGAGCGGCGCGCCCTCGATCGCGCCACCCTCGAACGCCAATCCGCCGCCGCCCGCGAGGAAGCCGCCCAGGCCCGTGAGCGCGCCGCGCAGGCCGAAGCCCATGCCGAGCACACCGGCCACGAACCCCGGGCAGCCGACCAAACCACAGCCACCTGGTCCGCCGATCCCGCCGACCACCCCCGTAGCCGCACCGGCCCCGGCGGCTCCCACGGCCCCAACTGGAACGACAACAAGTAGACGAGCAGCAGCACGGCCCGGCGAAGGCCCTCGTACCCGAGCGGGTACGAGGGCCTTCGCCGAGTGTGCTCACAACACGTACGGCCAAAGTTCGAGCCAGGGCGTCTCGAAGCGGATCACGTCGCCCACCGACAGGTCCTCGACCCCTCGGGCCACGTCGATCGTGATGATCCCGAGGCCCAGCCGCATCACGACCTCGCGCGGATCAGACCCACCGACCCGCTCCAGCGCGCCGGAGACCGCCATCCCGTCCCGCACGGGCGAGAACCCGGTGGGCACCCCCACCGGCACGCGCGTCCAGTCCACGACGTCCTCCGGCGCATCGACCTCGACGTCGTACCACTCCCCCTGTATCGGGAGTTGCTGCGGAAAGCACGGCCCGACGTTCCAATAACCGATCCCGTCGCCGATCTCGGACGTGAACACGACCCGTCTCGGCTCGGCATCCGCACATCGCAGCACTCGAACCCGCATCCGCGCCCCTTACCCTCCCGACTACCCGTTCGCCGCCGCAGTCGCGCCCGTCCCCGTCCCCGCGAGGTGCGGGTACGAGGCGGAACGGCCCTGGAAGCTGAGGATCTTCGGGTTCCGGATCACGCCGTCGCGGATCTCGATCGCCTTCGCGATCGTCGGGTCCGCGTCCCACGCGGCCGGGCCGTCCATCACCGTGCCGAGATAGGGGACGAGTGCCTCACTGATCTCCCACGTCGCGGAGTCCCACAGGTAGGACGGGCTGTGGTCGACCGCGTAGTAGTGGCAGTTGTCCCCGACCGTGAACATCGGTTCCTCGAAGGTGGTCGGGCGGGCCCATTCGAAGCCCATCCCGTCGTCACACGAGACATCGATGAAGAACGAACCCGGCCGATACGCCGGCAGATCCCGGTTCAGTACGAACGTCAAGGGCGCGTCGGTGTCCTGCCGGATGCAGTTGACCACGATGTCGTAGCCGGCGAGGTGGGCACCCAGCGGCACCGGCCCGTCCTCGGTGAGCGCGTCCAACCGCGACGGGTCGTCCTCACCCGACTGGAAGTGGCCCATCACGACCGAGGGCATCGGCGACGCGACCGCCACCGCGTCCCGCGCCGTCAACACCGTCACGTCCGAAACACCCATCGCCTCCAGGGCTATCACCGCGCCACGCGCGGTCGCGCCGAAGCTGAGCACCGCCGCACGCATCCGGCGACCATAGCTGCCGGTCGCGCCACCAAGCGCAAGCGCATGCAACACCGAGCAGTAGCCCGCCAGTTCGTTGTTCTTATGAAACACATGAACGCTGAACGCGCCTGCCGCGGTCCAGTGATTCATCTCCTCCCACGCGATCATCGTCAGCCGGCGATCGATCCCCAACTGGGTGATCGTCGGATCCTGCACACAGTGCGGCCAACCCCACAGCACCTGGCCGTCGCGCAACGCGGCGACATCCTCGTGGGTCGGCTTCGGCAACAACACCACGTCGCTCTCCGCGAGCAGCCGCTTACGCGGCAGCAGACCGGCCACGTGCCGAACCAGTTCGCCGTCCGCGACGCCGAAGCGCTCGCCGTACCCCTCCTCCAGGAACAGGTTCTCGCGCACGTCCGGCGCGATCCGCTCGACGTGCAGCGGGTGAACCGGGAGCCGGTGCTCGTTCTCCTTGAGCGAGGAGCCGAGAATGCCGATGGTCATGCGGGTCCTGCGAATCATGAGATTCCTTAGGTAGACCCCAAGTATCCGCCCTGAAGCCGGCCCCCGGGCCCCAGCCGGGCCGCGCGCCCCGCCCCGCGCGGCCCGCCCCGCACCCCACGCCCGGGGCCCGGGACCCCGCACCCCGCTCCCCGCGTTCAGTTGGGCAGCGCGTTCACCGCCTCGTCCGCGCTGTCCTGCCACAGCGTGGTGATCGGGTCGGAGACCGCGATCCCGGGTGCGGGAGCGCCGATCTCGCTCGCGGTGAAGGTGCTGCCGACGTACGCAGGATCGGCCGAGACGGTCAGGCTCGGCACGTAGCGCGCCGAGCCGCCGCGGTCGTCGGTGCGCAGGGCCGCGTACAACCGCCCGTCGGCGTCGAGCCGCCGCTCCCCGCTCGACACCGGCGGAACCGGCCGCGCCGAGCCGTCCAGGCCGGCGAAGGTCACCGTCGGGAAGCGGTCGATCGTGCAGGCCGAGCCGCCGACGTTGGTGACCGTGACGAGTACGACACTGCTCGCGATCGGCGGCAGGGCACGCGCGTCGTAGACGAGCGAGTCCTCGGCGCACGCGCGCGCACGAGCGGCGGCGCTCCCCCCGGCGCCTGCGGTCGAGGCCGCGCCGGCGACCAGGACGGACGACGCCAGGGCAAGTGTGGTAACCGATGCAATAGTCTTCATGCACTCTCTGTATCCACCGCTGCGGTTGGCTACACGCGCCGATGTACGCGCGCCTCCCACGGTCGAAGCACCGTCGCGTCGATCGGCCCCGCGTTCCCGAGCACGAGCGGCACGTCCGCCCATTCCGCCGCCAGGTCGGCCGGCACCGGAACCGCCTCGCCGGTGAAATTGGCGAGCACCAGGAGCGTGGTGTCGCGATACCGGCGGGTGAACGCGTACAGCCGCTCGTCGTCGGCAAGCAGCATCGTGAAGTCGCCGTGTACGACCGCCGGTTCGCTGTGCCTGAGGGCGATCAACCGGCGGTAGTGGTGGTACACCGACTCCGGATCGGCGACCGCCGCCGCCGCGTTGATCGTGGTGTGGTTGGGGTTGACCGGCAACCACGGTATGCCGGTGGTGAATCCGGCGTGCTCGGACGCGTCCCACTGCATCGGCGTACGCGCGTTGTCCCGGCCCCGCGCGCGCAGCCCGTCCAGAACCCGCGCCGGGTCCTCGCCCGCCCGGACGGCCTGCGCGTAGTGGCCCCGCGCCTCGATGTCGTGCACGTCCTCGATCGAGGCGAACGGCGCGTTGGTCATGCCCAGTTCCTCGCCCTGGTAGACGTAGGGCGTGCCCCGGTGCAGGTGCAGCACGGTGCCCAGCATGGTCGCCGAGCGCACCCGATGCTCGGGCCCGTCGTCGCCGAATCGCGAGACGATCCGCGGCTGGTCGTGGTTGTTCCAGTACAGGCTGTTCCAGCCGACCTCGGCGAGGCCGCTCTGCCAGCGGCCGAGCGAGGCCTTGAGGTCGGTCAGTCGCAGCGGCCGCACGTCGAACTTGCTGCGGCCGAAGTCCAGCCCCACGTGTTCGAACTGGAAGACCATGTCCACCTCGCCGCGCGCCGGATCCGTGAACAGGCGGGCGTGCTCCAGCGTGACGCCGGGCATCTCGCCCACGGTGAGCAGCCGTTCGGGCCGCCCGGCGAAGACCTCGCGGTGCATCTCCTGGAGGTACTCGTGTACCCGAGGACCGCAGATGTAGTACGGCGAGCCGTCGCCGTAGAGGCCGTCGCCGTGCAGCGCGCCGTCCGGGAGGTCGGGGTCCTTCGAGATCAGGTTGATCACGTCCATCCGGAAACCGTCGACGCCGCGGTCCAACCACCACCGCATCAGCGCGTACACGGCCTGCCGGACCTGCGGGTTCTCCCAGTTGAGGTCGGGCTGCTTGGGGGAGAACAGGTGCAGGTAGTACTCGCCGCTCGCGACGTCGTGTTGCCAGGCCGACCCGGAGAAGAACGACCCCCAGTTGTTCGGCGCCGCCGACTCCGAACCCGCCGACTCCGAACCCGCCGACACCAAGCCCGCCGACTCCGAACCCGCCCCCTCCCCCGTCGCGTCCCCGCCTTTTCGCGCCGGCCGCCACCAATACCAGTCCCGCTTGGCGCTGTTCGGCCCCTCGCGCGACTCGCGGAACCACGGGTGCTCGTCGGAGGTGTGGTTGACCACGAGGTCCATCACCAACCGCATCCCGCGCTCGTGCACCGACGCGAGCAACCGGTCGAAGTCGGCCAGAGTGCCGAACAACGGTTCGATATCCCGGTAGTCGCTGATGTCGTAGCCGTTGTCGTCCTGCGGCGACGGGTAGACCGGCGACAACCACAACACGTCGACGCCCAGTTCCTTCAGATAGTCGAGCCGCGCGGTGATCCCGGCCAGGTCCCCGATGCCGTCGCCGTTGGAGTCGGCGAAGCTGCGCGGATAGATCTGGTACACCACCGCGGACTTCCACCAGGCGTCGTGCGCATCCCGCAAACCGTCGAGTGCCATCCCTCGAACCCGTCCCCTCCGCGTCGACCACACCCCGGCGGATCCCGCCGAAGCCACCGTGTCTGTCCTGCCCCACCGGGCCCCACTTCACCGGTCGGGCACGCGGCCACCGCCCGTCCCGCATACGCCCCGAACCCGTCCCTCACCCGACATTCCGCATGGGAGGATTCCCCGCATCGCACACAACGGCACGAGCGGGGGACGCGATGGCGGCGATCGGACCCGAGCCCGTCGATCCGGCCGTCGGCGGACGGGCGCTGCCCGTCCTCGCGGCGGCCGAGCAACTGCACACGGCCGCACGCGCGGTCGCCGCGGATCACGCCGGCGCGCTCGACGCGGTACGTGCCGCGCTGTGGCCGCTCCAGGCCGGACTGGTGGCCGAGGCCCTGCGCGAGATCCCGATCGCCCAGTTGCGCGAGGCGACCGGCGGGCGGTTGCGGCTCGGTGCGTTGGAGGAGGCCGGGTACACGTCGGTGGGCAGTGTGCACGACGCGCAGCCGTACGCCCTGCGCCGGGTGCCGGGGGTGGGCGAGCAGACCGTGGCGCAGGCGGTGGCCGCCGCGCGGCAGATCGCCCGCGCGGTCGAGGAGACTGCGTCGGTTCGGCCCGATCGACGGCGCGGTGCCGGCCGCCCGGCGGCAGGAGATGGTCGACGCCTTCTCGGCGGTGTCCGGGCACGCGGTGTTGCTCGCGCAGATCCAGGCCGGGCGGGACCGGGTTGACATGCAGGCGGCCTCGGTCGTGGTGATCTGCGAACCGCAGATCAAGCCCACCATGGAGCATCAGGCCGAGGCGCGGGTGAACCGAATGGGCCAGGTGCGCACCGTGCAGGTGCATCGCCTGCTGTCTCCGGACAGCGTCGATCAGCGGATGCTGAACATCCCGGCCGACAAGTCGCGGTTGTTCGACGCCTTCGCCCGGCGCAGCGACGTGGCAGAGTCCACCCCGGACGCGGTGGACGTGTCCGACGTGTCGATGGCCCGGCGGATCGTCGAGGACGAGCAGCGCCGCTGGGCCGCGTCGGCGGGGGCGGCCGGCTCCGCGGGCTGAGCGCGCGGTCGGGTCGGCCCGCCCCGGAAAACGATGGTGCCCGCCTCGGCCAGGACCTCCAGCCCCGCGGCGTGCGCAGCGTGAACGCGCGATCCACCGTTCCGATCGGGTGCAAAGATCATCGTTCCGGGCAGATACCGGTCCTCGTACCCGGTCCGGCCGCTCGCCGGCACCGGCGGCGGGTTCACGACGATCGAACAATGGGGACGGTGCGGTGGAGCGACACGACGAGGCCGGCCCACGATCGCGGCTGTCGACGACCCGCGCACGGCGGCACGACTGGGACACCCGGCGCTGGCTGCTCGTGGGCGTCTCCGCGACGCTGGTGGTGCTGACCCTGCTCGCGCTGCTCGGCGCCTGGGTGTTCGCACGTTCGACCTCGGTCAACGGGCATCTGGTCGACCACAGCTCACCGGCACTGATCGCGGCGGTGCGGCTGGAGACCGCCTACGCCGACCAGGACGCCTCGGTCCGGGACTACGTCCTGACCGGGAACGCGCCGCTCCTGGAGGTGTACTCGGCGAGCCACGAGGTCGAGCGCGAACAAGTGGCGGTACTACACGAGTTGTTGCGCGGCGACCCGGCCGCGACGAATCGCCTGCGACTGGTGCTGGAGCGCGCCCGGGCGTGGGAGGACCGGGTGATCCGCCCGGCCCTGAGCGTCGCCCCCGGGACCGCGCCGCCGGCGGAGGTACGCGCGGCCGTCGCCGACCCGGCGCCCTACCCGGCGCTGCGCGCGGCCACGCGCGAGCAGCGGGAGCGCCTCCAGCGGCAGCGCGACCTGGCCCGGGCCGACCTCCAGGACGTCCGCGACCTGCGTACGTGGGTGTTCAGCGCGATCGCGCTGGTGATCGCGGCGGGCGCGGTCATGGTGTTCGCGGGGCTGCGTCGCGGTGTCACGCTCCCGGTGGGCCGACTGGTGGCGGACGCGGACGCGGTGGCCCGGGGCGAGTTCGGGCACGAGATCACCCCCACCGGACCGGCCGATCTGCGTACCCTGGCCGACGCGATGGAGGCGATGCGCCGCCGGCTCGCCGACGAACTGGCCTTCTCCGACCACGCCCGCCGTCGCCTGGCCGAGCAGGCCACCGAGTTGCGCCGTTCGAACTCGGACCTGGAACAGTTCGCCTACGCCGCCTCGCACGACCTCCAGGAACCGCTGCGCAAGGTGGCGAGCTTCTGCCGACTCCTGGAAAAGCGGTACCAGGGTCGACTGGACGAGCGCGCCGACCGGTACATCGCCTTCGCGGTGGACGGCGCGGTCCGGATGCAGGCTCTGATCGACGACCTGCTCGCCTTCTCCCGGATCGGCCGCAGGCCCGCGAACGAGTCTTCGGTGGACCTGAACGCGGTGTTCGAGACGGTGGTCGGCGACCTCGACATCGCGATCCGCGAGGCGGACGCCGAGGTCGACCACGACCCGCTGCCCACCGTGCGTGGTGATCGCACCCAACTGTCCGTGGTGTTCCAGAACCTGATCGCCAACGCGGTGAAGTTCCGCGAACCGGACCGGCCGGTGCACGTCGCGGTACGCGCGGAGCCGATGGACGGAATGTGGCGGATCTCGGTGACCGACGACGGCATCGGCATCGATCCGGCCCAGGCCGACCGGATCTTCGTGATCTTCCAGCGCCTGAACACCCGTGAGGCGTATCCGGGCAACGGCATGGGCCTGGCCATGTGCAAGCGCATCGTCGAGTTCCACGGCGGCACGATCGCGCTGGACCCCGAACACACCACCGGAACCCGGATCACCTTCACCCTCCCCATGACGGAACCACCCGCAGCGACACCGCCCACGGGGTCGCCGACCGAAAAGACCCCGACTGCCAAGACCCCGACCGAGGAGACTCCGACCAAGGAGACTCCGGCCAAGGAGACTCCGGCCGAGAAGAATCCGGATGGGCAGGGTCCGAACGGGAGGGCGCGGAACGCATAGGCGGCGCCCGGCACGTCGCCGCCGGCTTGCCCGCTACCACCCGGCGCCCGAGCCCGCCACCACCCGATCCGGCGTGATCGGCAGCGTACGCACCCGCACGCCGGTCGCGTGGAACACCGCGTTCGCGATCGCCGCCGCTGCGCCGATCACGCCGATCTCGCCCGCGCCCCGCGCGCCGAGGTCGCTGAGGTGCGGGTCCGCGTCGCCGACGAAGAGCACGTCCAGCGTGCCGACATCGGCGTTGACCGGCAGGTGGTAGCCGGCCAGGTGCGGTTCGACCACCTGCCCCCGGCGCGGGTCGATCGTGGTCGCCTCCATCAGGGCCTGCGCCAGCCCGAAGGTCATCCCGCCCAGCAGTTGACTGCGCGCGGTACGCGGATTGACCACCCGGCCGATGTCGAACGCGCCGACCATCCGCCGGACCCGGACCGTACCGGTCAGCGAGTCCACCGCGACCTCGGCGAAGTGCGCGCCGAACGACTGCACCGCGTACGGCGAGTTCGCGTCGGGATGGTGGTGGCCGACCGCCGACAACGAGGGCACCCCGATCCGTGCCAACTCGCTCGCGAACACATCGGCACCGAACTCGATCGCGCCGATCTCCTTTTGGTACAGCGGCGATTCCGAATCGGCGACGGCCGCCGCGAGCAGATCGTCGCGGACCGCCTCGCACGCCCGCCGGATCGCCGGGCCCACGTAGGCGACGGTCTGCGAGCCGATCGACGGCGGCGCCTGAGGCAGGTCGGTGTCGCCGAGGCGGACGATGATCCGGTCCGGCGCGAGGCCGAGCACGTCTGCGGCGATCTGCCCGAACACCGTGTACGTCCCGGTGCCGATGTCGTGCGACGCGACACCGATCACCGCCGAACCGTCGACCCGCAGTTCGGCATGGGCGGCGGCCGCTCCCGGGTCCATCTCGTGGGCCGCGGTCGCCATCCCGGTGCCGATCAGCACGTCGCCCTCGCGGCGGGTGCCGGGTGTACGGTCGTCCGGATCCCAGCCGAACCGCTCGGCGCCCACGCGGTAGCACTCCCGAAGGTGCTTGCTCGACCACGGCCGACCCGACGACGGATCGATGTCGGCATGATTGCGCAACCGCAACTCCAGCGGGTCCATGCCCAGTTCGTGGGCCAACTCGTCGAGCGCGGATTCCAGCGCGAAGGATCCGGGGGCCCGCCCGGGACCACGTTGGAAGGTGGGCGGCTGCATGTCCAGCCGTACGATCCGCTGCCGGATGGCGACGTTCGGGCACGCGTACAGGGTCGAGGTGATCCCGCCGGTCGACTCGACCACGTTCTCGCCGGGCGAGGTGGCGGTGGTGCCGTCGTGTGCGATCGCGGTCAGTCGGCCGTCCCGGTGCGCGCCCAGCACGATCCGCTGCCGGGTCGCCGGCCGGGTGCCGCACGAGGTGAACATCTGCGGGCGGGTCAGCACGAGCCGGACCGGCCGGCCCACCCGGCGCGCCGCCGCCGCGGCCAGCAGCACGTGCGGCCAGACCGTGCCCTTGCTGCCGAAGCCGCCGCCGACGAAGCCGGACAACACCCGGACCTTGTCCACCGGCAGCCCGAACGCGGCAGCCAGCGCGACCCGCACCCCGCCCACATACTGCGTCGAGTCGTACACGGTGAGCCGATCGCCCGACCAGCGCGCGGTGGTCGCGCACGGCTCCATCGGGTTCATGTGCTGCGGCGGTGTCTCGTAGTACGCCTCCACCGTCACATCGGCCACCGCGAGACCGGTTGCCAGGTCGCCCCGGACGATGTCCTCGCGGCCCGGCGGGGTCTGCGCGATGGCATCCTCGATCCGCACCAGCGGCGATTCGTGGCGGTACCGCGTGCGGATCGACTCCGCGCCGGCCACCGCCTGTTCGAGGGTCTCCGCCACCACCATCGCGATGTGCTGCCCGTGGTGGTGGATCACCGGGTCGGACAGCGGTGTGCGGCCGTCGCCCATCGGGCCGTTGTCGGCCGAGTAGAACGACGCGACCGGGCCGATGCCCAACGACCCGTCGGAGATGTACACCGCCAGTACGCCGGGCGCGGTCTCGGCGGCGGCGATGTCGGTTCCGGTGATCCTTCCCTTGGCGATCGTGCTCTGCACCAGCACCGCGTGCGCGAGGTCGCGCAGTGCCACGTCGCCGGTGTAGATCGCGGTGCCGGTGACCTTGACCGGGCCGTCCACGCGCGGTTCGGCGGCGCCGATCCAGGGCGTTTCCGGGCTCATGCGGGATCCCCTTCCGGGCTGCTCGGGTCTTCCGGGCTGCTCGGGGCGGCCAGGATGCTCGGGGCGGCCAGGGTGCTCAGGGCGCGGGCGACCACCCGGCGGATCAGTTCGACCTTGTACGCGTTGTCCCGGCGCGGCACGGCCCCCTCGGCGGCGGCATCACCCGCGTGGGCGAACGCGGCGCTGCTCGGCGGTGCGCCGATCAGCGCGGCCTCGGCCGAACGTGCCCGCCACGGTGTGGTCGCCACGCCGCCGAGCGCGATCCGGGCGTCCCGGACGATCCCCTCGCGTACCTCCAGTGCGACCGCGGCCGAACACATCGCGAACGCGAACGAGGCCCGCTCACGCACCTTGAGGTAGTGCGAATGGGCGCCGAGCGCGGTCGTCGGCACCTCGACCCCGGTGATCAACTCGCCGTGGGTCAGCGTGGTCTCCCGGTGCGGGGTGTCCCCCGGCGGCAGATGGAACGTCTCGATCGGCTCGACGCGCGGGCCGTTCGGCCCGTCGATCGACACCCGGGCCTCCAGCGCCAGCAGCGCGACCGCGAGGTCGGAGGGATGCGTGGCGATGCAGTGCTCGCTGGTGCCCAGGACCGCGTGGCCCCGGTGGTCGCCGTCCAATGCGGCGCATCCGGAGCCGGGTTCGCGCCTGTTGCACGACATCGCCGGGTCGCGGAAGTATCCGCAGCGGGTGCGCTGGAGCAGATTGCCGCCGAGCGTCGCCAGGTTGCGCAGTTGTGGGGACGCGCCGGCCAGCAGGGCCTCGGACAACACCGGCAACCGCTCGCGCACCACCGGGTGGGCGGCGAGGTCGCTGTTCGGGACCAGGGCGCCGATCCGAATCGTCTCGCCGGCCGGGTCCGGCGTCAGATCGGTGAGCGGCAGCCGGCCGATGTCGACGAGGCGGGTGGGTGTGGCGACACCGCACTTCATCAGGTCGACGAGGTTGGTGCCGCCGGCGATGTACATCGCGTCCGGGCCGAGCTCGGTCCAGGCCCGCGCGGGTTCGGCCGGACGGGTGTAGGTGAAGGGGCGCATCGCGGCCTACCGCCCGGCCGAGGCGGCGATCGCCGCGACGATGTTGGGGTACGCGGCGCAGCGACACAGGTTGCCGCTCATCCATTCGCGGACCTGGTCGTCGTCGCCGGCGTGGCCCTCGGCGAGGAGGGCTACCGCCGACATGATCTGGCCGGGTGTACAGAAGCCGCACTGGAACGCGTCGTGGTCCACGAACGCCTGTTGCACCGGGTGCAACTCCCCTTCGGGGTCGCCGTCCAGGCCCTCGATCGTGGTCACCTCGCGGCCGTCGTGCATGAGGACGAAGGTCAGGCACGAGGTGACGCGGCGGCCGTCGAGGAGCACGGTGCAGGCGCCGCATTGGCCCAGATCGCAGCCTTTCTTGGGGCCGGTCAGCCCCAGCCCGTCGCGTAGCGCGTCCAAGAGCGTGACGCGGGGGTCGACGCGGAGCCGTCGGGCTTCGCCGTTGACGTGGAGCTCGACTTCGTCGGCGGGGGGCTCGAGTGGCATGGTCCCTCCGGAGGGCTCTCGGGCCGTGTTCGCCCGGCCCGGGATCTGGGCTGGTACCCCCCTTGGTGCGTGATACACGGGTCGGTTGGGGTGGCCTCATACGCCGGCCGGGCTGAGGTTGGCCTCGAACGCCGGCCCGGCTGAGGTTGGCCTCGAACGCCGGCCCGGCTGAGGTTGGCCTCGAACGCCGGCCCGGCTGGAGTTACCCGGCCTTCGGCCGAGGTGGCCTCAAGCGCCGGCCCGGCTACTTGGCCTCAAACGCCGGCCGGGCTGAGTGTGGTGCGGCGGGTTCACTCGGGACGCTGGGGTTGGTCAGGACGCCGGCATCGGTGGGGACGCCCTCGTCGGTGGGGACGCTCTTGTCCGATGGGACGTCCTTGTCGGTTGGCACGCAGGTGTCCGTGGGGACGACGGCGTTGGTGGGGGCGCCGGCGTTGGTGAGGACGTCCTCGTGGGTGGGGGCGCCGGCGTTGGTGAGGACGCCTTCGTGGGTGGGGGCGTCCTCGTGGGTGGGGGTTGGGGGTGGGGGCGGGAGGGTGGGGATCGCGGCCAGGAGGGATTGGGTGTAGGGGTGGGTCGGGTGGCCGAGGACTTGGGGGGTGGGGCCTGATTCGACGGGGTGGCCTGATTTGAGGACCAGGACGTGGTCGCACAGGTGTTGGACTACGCCGAGGTCGTGGGAGACCAGGATCAGGGACAATCCGAGTCGAGTGGTGAGGTCGCGCAGCAGGTCCAGGATCTGGGCGCGGACGGAGACGTCGAGTGCGCTCACCGGCTCGTCGGCGACCAGGACGCGGGGGTGCGGTGCGAGCGCGCGGGCGATCGCGATGCGTTGGCGCTGGCCGCCGGAGAATTCGTGGGGATGGCGGGTACGCATGGCCGGATCCAACCCGACGGACGTCAGGACCTCGTCCACCCGAGCGTCGTGGTCGCCCTCGACGCCCAGGCATTCCAGTGGCTCGGCCACGATGTCGCGCACCCGCGAGCGCGGGTCGAGCGAGCTCATCGGGTCCTGGAGGACGATCTGTACCTCGCGCCGGAACCAGGCCAGCGAGCGCGCCGGTCCGGGCCGTACCTCGCGGTCGCGATAGTGGATCGTTCCCCCGTCCGGGCGGTCGAGCCCGAGCAGCAGTCGGATCAGGGTGGACTTGCCCGCGCCGGATTCGCCGACCACGCCCAGCGAGCCGCCCTCGGCCAGTTCCAGGTCGACGCCGCGCAGCGCGTACCGCTGCCCGGCCGGGCCCCACAACGATCGGCGCGGCAGGCGATACGTCCGGGTCAGTCCCTCGGCGCGCAGCAGTACGGCGGGCGCGGTCGCGGTCACAGTGGTGCCTCCACGGGCTCGGTCGCGGTACGGACGCCCGCCTCGGGGTCCGCCGGCTCGGGGTCCGCCGCCTCGAACGCGCCGGCGTCGAACGCGGTCGCCCGCGCGGCGGCCAGCAGCCTGCGGGTGTAGGGCGCGTCGGGGTCGTACAGGATGCGCTCCAGGGGCCCGTGTTCGATCACCCGACCGGTCCGCAGCACCGCGATCCGGTCGCTGACCCGGGACACCACCGCGAGGTCGTGCGTGATGAACAGCAGCGCGGTGCCCTGCTCGCGGGCCAACGCGTCGAGTAGCGCGAGGATCTCCCGCTGCACGGTGACGTCCAGCGCGGTGGTCGGCTCGTCCGCGATCAGCAGCGCGGGTCGGCACGCGAGCGCGATCGCGATGCCCACTCGTTGACGCTGGCCACCGGAGAGTTGGTGCGGCCAGGCCCGGACCAACTCGGCCGGATCCGGCAGACCCACCCGCTCGGCCAGTTCGATCGCCGCGAGGTCGGCCTGACGGCGGTTCATGCCCCGGTGCAGGCGCAGTGGTTCGGCGATCTGTCGGCCGATCCGCATGGTCGGGTCGAGCGCGGTGAGCGGCTCCTGGAACACCATCGCGACCCGATCCCCGCGGATGCGCGCGAGTTCGCGCTCGCGTCTGCCGAGCAGTTCCACGCCGTCGAGGCGGATGCTGCCGGTGACCTCGGCACCTTCGGGCAGCAGGCCCAGCACGGCCAGCGCGGTGAGCGACTTGCCGGAGCCGGACTCACCGATCAGGCCCAGTCGTTCGCCGGGCGCCAGGGTCAGGTCGACGCCGTCCACCACACGGTACGACCGCCGATCCGGATGGTCAGGCCGGAGACCTCAAGCAGCGCGCCCTCGGTGGCCAACGGTGCGACCGGCACCCGGACTTCGGCCTCGGAGAGTGCGTCGGCCCCGACCTTCGGGGCACGGTGTCGCAGGCGTGGATCGCTCGCGTCGCGGATCGCGTCGCCGAGCAGGTTGAAGCCCAGGACGGACAGTGCGACGGCCAGCCCCGGCCAGATCACGAGCAGCGGTCGGGCGGAGATGTAGGGCTGCTGGTCGTGCAGGATCCGGCCCCAGGACACGGCGGGCGCGGGGCTGCCGTAGCCGAGGTAGGACAGCGCGGCCTCGGTCAGCGACGCCACGGCCATCACCAGGGAGAGCTGCACCAGCAGGGTGGGGGCGATGTTCGGCAGGATGTGTCGGCGGACGGTGCGCCATGTGCTCGATCCGCTCGCGGTGGCCGCGAGCACGTAGTCGGTGCCGTGTACCCGCTCGATCTCGGCACGCGCGATCCGGGCCAGGTGCACCCCGAACGCGACGCCGAGCGCACCGGACGCGGTCCACACCGAACCGCCGAACACCGCGGCCAGGATCATCGCGGTGAGCAACGCCGGGAACGCGATGGCGATGTCGATCAGTTGCACCACGCCGGCCGCGAACCTCCGTGGTCCGAGCGCCGCGGCCAACGCGAGCGGCACGCCGAGCGCGGCGGCGATGCCCGCCGAAGCGAGGGCGATCAGCAAAGTCTCCCGGGAGCCGACCAGGATCAGGCTGAACTGGTCGCGGCCGAGCATGTCGGTGCCGAGCACGTGGCCGTCCCGAAACGGCAGCAGCCAGGGCGCGTTCGGGTCGACGGCAGTGGGGTCGTACGGGGTCCAGATCAGCGACAACAACACCGAGGCGACCAGTATCGCGACCAGCGTGCCGCCGATCACGCCGTTGCGGTCGCGTAGCAGCGCACGCAGGACGGTACGGCCCGCCGGGACGTTCGCGGCGGTGGCCGCGCCCTTCTCGGCAAGCGCCGCGCCCTGGTCGGCCCCGACCGAAACGCTCTCGGGCGCGTTCGAGTTCCTCACGCGGACACCTCCCGGGTGCGAACGTCCGCCAGGCGCGGGTCGATCAGTCGTTGCGCGACGTCCACCAGGAAGCCCACGAACAGCACGATCGCGACCAGCAGCATCACCTCGCCCTGCACCTTGACCAGATCACGGTTGCCCACGTCGGCGACCAGCATCGAACCGACGCCGGGCAGGGTGAAGACCTTCTCCACCACGATGGCACCCACCAGGAGCGCGGCGACCTGCACACCGAGCATGGACAACACCGGGCCGGCCGCGTTGCGCACGCCGTGCCGCAGCAGTGCGCCGGTCCGGGTGCGGCCCGCCGCGCGCGCGGTTCGCAGGTAGTCGCGGTGCAGCACATCGAGGGTGGCCGAGCGGACGAACCGCAGCAGTACCGCGCCCTCGGACAGGGCCAGGGTCAGGGTGGGCAACACCAGGCTGCGACTCGCCTCGCCCGGGTCCGCCCAGCCGTCGACCGGGAAGCCCTGCGCGGGCAACAGCGGGGTCTGCACGGCGAACAGCAGGATCAGCACCAGGCCCACCCACAACGTCGGCAGCGCGATCCCCAGTTGGCTCACCACGCTGATGGCGGTGCCGTCGCGGCGTTCACGACGCACCGCCGCGAGCATCCCCAGCGGCACCGCGAAGACCAGCGCGAGCACCAGCGCGCCGATGACCAGCGGACCGGTCACCCGGAGCTTCTCGCCCAGTTCGGCGGTCACCGACGAACCGTTGAGCTGCGAGCGACCCAGGTCGCCGGTCGGCACGTCGATCAACCACGTCCAGTATTGGACGAGCAACGGCCGGTCCAGGCCCAGGTCGTGCCGGATCGCCCGCAGTTGGGCGGAGTCCGCGGTGATGCCGCCGACCGAGGTGGCGGCATCACCGGGCAGCAGCCGAAGCAGCGCGAAGGTCAGTACGCTCGCACCGAGCAGGGACAACACGAGCAGTCCCAGCCGGCGCACGACGAACACCGTCATGCCGGGCTCCGCGGGGGCCTCCGGTGCGGCCGAATCCGACCGGCCCGCTCCGGCTGCCGCAACGGCTTTCGGCGCGAGCTCACTTGGTGATCCCGATGGTGGCGAGGTTGAGTCGGCTGCTGGTGTGGTGCTGGGGGGCGCCGCTGACGCCCTTGCGCACGACGGTCAGCGTCTGCGCCTGGAACAGCCAGTCGGCGGCGGCGTCCTCGGTGACCTGGCGGCCGATCCGGGTGAGCAGGTCGGTTCGGGTGCGCTCGTCCGGCGCGGCCACCGCCTGCGCGTACCACTCGCGCACCTGCGCGTTGTCGTAGCCGAAGTAGTAGCCGGGGGTGGCGAAATTGGCGATGTCGTGCGGCTCGGCGTGGTTGACCAGGCTCAGGTCGTAATCCCTCGCGGTGTACACCTCGCTCAGCCAGGCGGTGAATTCCTGCTGCTTGACCGTGAGTTCGATGCCCGCTTCCTTGAGGTTGGCGACCAGCACGTCGCCGATCGCGGCGGGGTAGATGTTGGGGATCTTCAGGGTCAGCTTGAGGTTGTCCACGCCCGCCTCGGACAGCGCCTTGCGCGCCGCCGCGGCATCGTGCGGGTCGATCGTGCTCAGATCCTGGAAGCCCGGGTCGGAGGTGGGAATCGGTCCGCCGAGCCGAACGCCGGCCCCGCCGAGCGTCTTGATCAGCGCGTCCTTGTCGATCGCGCGCCGGATCGCGTGCCGCACGGCCGGGTTGTTCAGCGGCGCCTTGGCGTTGTTGATCGCCAGCGTGTACTTGTCCGTGGTGGTGCCGCGCAACACGGTGAATTTGTCGTTGCCGGTGAACGGCTGGAGCAGGGTGGCCTCGGCCGCCGTCTCGATGTCGGTCTGGCCGGTGGCCTGCGCGTTGTTGGCGGCGTTGCGGTCCGGGATGTAGCTGAGCACGACCTTGGCGACCTTGGCCTTGGCGCCCTTGTACGCGTCGTTGCGCACCAGGGTGATCGCCGAGCCGCGCTGCCAGCCGTCCAGCTTGAACGGGCCGGTGCCGTTCTCGGCGGCGTCCAACTTGCCGAAGTCGGTGCCCTTCTTGTAGACGACGCCGACCCGCTGGGTGAGTGCCCAGGTCAGGTTGCTGTCGCGCTGCTTGAGCGTGATCACCACGGTGGCCGGGTCGGGCGCGGCGACGTTCGCGATGGAGGCCAGGGTCTTGGCGTTCGGCTGCTTGGAGCCGGGAGCCAGCACCTGTTGCAGCGACCACGCGGCGTCCTCGGCGGTGACGGGCGAACCGTCGTGGAAGGTCGCGCCGGGGGTGAGGTGGAACGTGTAGGTGAGGCCGTCGGCGGAGGTCTCGAAGCCGGTCGCGAGCGCGGGCACGATCTTGTTGTCGGCGTTGGTGTCGACGCTGAGCAGCCCCTGGTAGACGTTGTCGAGCAGGACCTGCTCGACCGCGACGCCGGCAGTGGTGGTCAGGTTGAGGCTGGTCGGCTCCAGCACCAGGCGCACCTTGGCCGTCGCGTTCGGATCGAGCGCGCTGTCGGCCGGCGCCGGGGCCTGGGTGTTGGCGCCGGTCGCACCGGGGGTGGGGGTGCCGCCGGAGCCGCACGCGGCGAGGACCGGTCCGGCCAGGGCGAGGACGGCGGCTATGCGGAGCGCGGAGCGGCGCATGGTGGATCGATCTCCTTGCTGGAAAAGGGTGTCGCGGGGATGGCCGGGCGGGTCTTCACGCCCCGTCGGACCCGCACCGGTTCGACGCGGCGTGGAGGAGTCCGATGGGATTCGAGAACTCGCCGGGGCCGGTGGCGCCCGAATGGGGCGGGTGGTCAGTCGCGCGCGGCGGCCAGGACGAACTCGACGATCTCGTCGTGGACTTGGGCGCGGTCGTTCTCGGCGAGCACGTTGTGCAGATCGCCCGGGAAGATCCGGGCCCGGGCGTTGGGCAGCGTCTTCGCGGCGGCCGACACGGCGCTCGCTGGCGCGAGGTCGTCGGCTTCGCCGTGGACGAAGAGCACCGGCAGGGTGATCGCGCCGGAGGCGATCAGTTCGGCGATCCGCTCGCCGCCCGCCTCCAGCGCGTCCAGGGTCTCCGGGCGCAGGCCGCCGGACCACACGAGCGGGTCGTTGCGCAGCCGTTCGGCGTATTCGGCGTTTCCGCACAACTCGCCCGGGTCCTTGCGCAGCGACATCGGGTCGATGCCGTGCTCGGCCAACAACGCGCGCAGGCCGCTCTCCCCCGACGACAGGCCGGTTCCCGCGCCCGCAAGCACGAGGGCGCGGGCGGGCGCGGCGGCGGTACGCGTGCCCGCGAGGAGCAGGGTGACCGCCGAGCCCAGCGAGTGGCCGGCCAGGATCAGCGGCACGTCGGGGCGGCCGGCCGCGATGCGTTCGAGGATCAGTTCGGCGTCGTCGGCGAGTGCGTCCAGGCTCTCCACCAGGACGCGGGTGCCGTCACTGAAGCCGTGGCCGATCTGGTCCGGGGCCCACACCTCGATCCCGTCGGCGTTGAGGCGGTGTGCCAACGGCTCGTGCAGTGCGGCGTGTTCGCCCAGGCCGTGCAGGAACAGCACGACCGCGACGGGTTCGTCGGCGACGGGCCACACGCGCAGGTGGAACTCGCCGCGCGCGCCGCGGATCCGGCTTTCGTGTACCGCCTGACTCGTCGTCATCGGCCGACCTCGCCGTCCGCGAGTTCACCGGCGCCGGTCGCCGCGGCCAGGCCCCGGCGCAGGTCGGCGAGCAGGTCGTCGACACCTTCCAGGCCGATGGACAGCCGGACCAGCCCGGGGGTCACTCCGGCGTGGGCCTGCTGCTCCGGATCGAGTTGGGCGTGCGTGGTGGACGCGGGGTGGATGGCCAGGCTGCGCGCGTCGCCGATGTTGGCGAGGTGGCTGAACAACCGGAGTTCCTCGACGAATCGCCGACCCGCGGCCAGTCCGCCGGCCAGGTCCACCGAGAGTACGGCGCCCGCGCCGCGCGGCAGGTAGCGCTTCGCCGCGGTGTGCCACGGGCTGGTGGGCACGCTCGGGTGGTCCACGCGCAGCACCTCGGGCCGCGCGTCGAGCCAGGCCGCGACGCGTTCGGCGTTGGCGGTGTGCCGTTCGACGCGCAGGGACAACGTCTCGATGCCTTGGAGCAGCAGGAAGCTGTTCAGCGGCGACACCGCCGGGCCCAGGTCGCGCAGCAGTCGCACCCGCAGGCGCAGCGCGTAGGCGATCCGGTCGGCGCCGAACCGCTCCCAGAAGGACAGGCCGTGATAGGTCGGGTCGGGGGCGACCAGGCCGGGGTAGCGGTCCGGGTGGGCGCCGAAGTCGAAGGTGCCGCCGTCGACCACGATCCCGCCGATCGCGGTGCCGTGCCCGCCGAGGAACTTGGTGGTGGAGTGCACCACGATGTCCGCGCCGTGCTCGAACGGGCGGAGCAGGTACGGTGTGGGCACCGTGTTGTCCACCACGAACGGCACGCCGGCCTCGTGCGCGATCTCGGCGACGGCGGCCAGGTCGAGCACGTTGCCGCGCGGATTGCCGACGCTCTCGCCGAATAGCGCCTTGGTCCCCGGCCGGATCGCCGCGCGCCACGCGTCGAGGTCGTCCGGGTCGTCCACGAAGGTGACCTCGATGCCGAGATCGGCGAAGGTGTGTTCGAGCAGGGTGCGGGTGCCGCCGTACAGCGAGGCCGCCGCGACCAGGTGGTCGCCGGCCCGGGCCAGGTTCAGCAGCGCGAGCGTGGTGGCGGCCTGGCCGCTGCCCACGGCCACCGCCGCGGTACCGCCTTCCAGCTGGGCGATCCGCTCCTCCACCACGGCGGTGGTGGGGTTGGACAACCGGGTGTAGGCGTGCGTCTCCAGGTCGGTGAGCGCGAACGTGTCGGCCGCGTGCGCCGCGTCCCGGAACACGTAGCTGCTGGTCTGGTAGATCGGCACGGCCCGGGCGCCGGTGCTCGGATCGGGTCGGGCGCCGGCGTGTACCTGAAGGGTCTCGAAGGCCGGTTCGGTGGGCGGTACTTCGCTCTCCCGCTCGGCATCGGCCGACTCGTCGGGCGCGTCGGGCGCGCCGGGCGACTCGGGCGACTCGGGCGACTCGGGCGACTCGGGCGACTCGAGCGACTCGAGCGACTCGGCGGCGGATATCGCACCCGAAGACCCGGCACCGCGGTCGCCGTCGCCTGCCGGTTCGGCCGGCACCAGGTCCGACCACCACCGCTCGACCACGCGCGGGTGCGAGCGCAGCCAGCCGATCAGCGCGTTCTCGCCGTAGGCGGGCTTGAGCGGATTGCTCGGGTCCTCGGTGACGCCGTCGGCCACCTCGGCCAACTCGGCGGGCAGGGTGAGCGGTTCGACCACCGCGTCCAGGCGCGGGCCGAGGAAGAACGGCAGCGAGTAGCGGTCGACGCCGGGCTGCGGGGCGATCACCCGGTGTTTCGTGGCACGCAGGTAGCCGCGGGTGGCGATCTCCAGCATCTCGCCGATGTTGAACACGAACGCGTCCGGCAGGGGCGTCGCGTCGATCCAGGAGCCGTCCCGGGCCTGCACCTGGAGGCCGCCGATGTCGTCCTGTTGCAGCAGCGCGAGGTAGCCGTAGTCCTTGTGCGCGCCCACTCCCTGGTCGACGTCGGCACTCGGCCGGCCCGGGTAGTGCACGACCTTGACGTGGACCGCGGCCTCCTCGTCGAACCACTCGTCGAAGTAGCCGGTGTCCTGACCCAGTGCGGCGGCCAGCGCGCGCAGCACCTCGCGGCTGACCCGCAGCGCCTCCTCCTGCCACGCGAGCACCGTCTCGCGCAGTTCGGGCAGCGCGGCCGGCCACTGGTTGGGGCCGATCAGGCGCAGATAGGCGGGGTCGTCCGGGCCGAGCGTGAGCGCGGCGCGCTCCGGGCCGATGTCGAGTTGCTCGCGCCAGTCGGGTCCGCCCTGGGTGTACTCGGTGCCGGTGCGCGTATAGCCCCGGAACTGCGGCGAGTTGACGTTCTCGACCGCGAGCCGGTCCGCCTCGGGCAGCGCGAAGAAGCGCTTGGAGACGTCCAGGGCGCGGGCGCGCAGGTCCGGGTCGACGCCGTGGCCGACCACGTAGAAGAAGCCGATCTCGCGGGCCGCATAACGCAGTTCGGCCAGGAAGCCGGCCACGTCCGCGGCGGGGTCGCGGAATCGGGAGATGTCGATCACGGGGAGGGTGGGCGGTGCGGTGGTTGCCATGGCTGGGTCCTCGGTACAGCCTCGGTCCACCCGCGCCGGGCGGCGGCCCGAAAAGGGCCGAGCGGGGCGGGGCGAACGTGCGGCGAATGGGGCTGGATCGTGTACGCGGACGTCGCGGGACGAACGGCGGCGACGCGGGAGAGCCGGGCCCGGGCGCGGCGGACCGACGGGGGTCACGCGGGGCGGGGCACGCTCTGCTCATTCGGCGGCGAAAGGCCGCACGAACGCAGGGTTCAGCGACAGGTCTGGTCGAAGTGGTCGGCTCGTCGACCCACCCAGAAGGGGTCGAGCAGCGTGGAAGCGACCTGACGCGAAGTCATGGCGGTGATGAAAGCACGAGGAAGGCGGGTTGGTCCAGCCGGCTTTCCCGGGGCCGGGTGTGCGGGATACCCGGGGGCGAGCCGAGTCCGCCCGCCGGGCCCATCTCCTGCACCGCCGGCCGCTGTCGCGCGGATCCTCCGGGTTACCCCGTGGCGCGAAGGCGATCGGGCCGCCTAGACTCACCGCCATGTCCAGCCCCATGCTCGTCAGTCGCCGCCACGTGGATCTCGTGCGCGTGACCAGCATGGCCTGTCGAATGTCCCACTGAACCCCGGTGACCGTTTCGGTCCCGGTGGTTCGCGCGGTGTGTGAGTCCGGGCGCTGACCCGCCGACTCCCCGCGTCCCGCTCCGCCCTTCCCGCTCTCCTCCCGCTCGGGCCCGTGTCGGCTCGGTCCTCGGTCGCGAACACCACGCGTCGGGGCCGGTTCGCCGCGCCCGCGGTCGGCTCCGCGTACCCGACCGCGGGATCCGCGCATGCCCTTCGCCGGCTTGCCCCGGCCTGTCCCGGCTCTTCCCGACGGCCCGACCTCACCGCCGACTCCCCTACCCCGCAAGGAGTTTCCCGATGACCATCGAAGCAACCGACGCGCCGAGCACGACCGACGTGCCGTCCACGATCGACGCACCGCCCACGGTCGAGGCCGTGCCCGCCGACGACATCGCGTCGTGGTCCTTCGAGACCCGGCAGGTGCACGCCGGCGCCTCGCCCGATCCGACCACCGGGGCTCGCGCGGTGCCGATCTACCAGACCACGTCGTTCGTCTTCCAGGACACCGAGCACGCCGCCGGGCTGTTCGACCTGTCCCAGGAGGGCCACATCTACACCCGGATCCACAACCCCACGACCGACGCGCTGGAGCAGCGCGTGGCCGCCCTCGAAGGCGGTGTCGCGGCGGTGGCGACCGCGTCCGGGCAGGCGGCGACCACGCTGGCGGTGCTCAACCTCGCGGAGGCCGGCGACCACATCGTGTCGAGCTCTTCGCTG
Source organism: Embleya sp. NPDC050154 (assembly GCF_044460165.1). Lineage (NCBI taxonomy): Bacteria > Bacillati > Actinomycetota > Actinomycetes > Kitasatosporales > Streptomycetaceae > Embleya > Embleya sp. NPDC050154. Next base: position 348,891 of record NZ_JBITJP010000007.1, on the reverse strand, counting down.
TACGGCGGCACCTACAACCTCTTCCACTGGACGCTGCCCAAGCTCGGCATCGAGGTCACCTTCGTGGACGACCCGGACGACCTGGACGCGTGGCGCGCGGCGATCCGGCCGCAGACCAAGCTGCTGTTCGCCGAGACGCTGGGCAACCCGCGTGGCAACGTGCTCGACGTGTCCGCGGTCGCCGACCTCGCGCACACCGCCGGCGTACCGCTGGTGGTGGACAACACGGTGCCCACGCCCTATCTGCTCCGGCCGCTCGAACACGGCGCGGACATCGTGGTGCACTCGGCGACCAAGTTCCTCGGTGGTCACGGCACCGCGATCGGCGGCGTCGTGGTCGACGGCGGCACCTTCGACTTCGGCGCGCACCCGGACCGTTTCCCCGGCTTCAGCGAGCCGGACGCCAGTTACAACGGACTGCGCTACTGGCCGGACCTGGGCCCGGGCGCGTACGCGGCAAAGCTGCGCGTGCAGTTGCTGCGCGACGTCGGCGCCTCGATCGCGCCGCTGACCAGTTTCCTGCTGCTCCAGGGATTGGAGACGTTGTCGCTGCGGATCGAGCGGCACGTGGCGAACGCGAGCGCGCTGGCCGCGTGGTTGCAGGCCCGGGAGGAGGTGGAGACCGTGCACTACGCGGGTCTGCCGAGCAGCCGGTGGTACGACGCGGGCAAGCGCTATCTGCCGCGCGGCGCCGGCGCGATCGTCGCGTTCGAGCTCAAGGGCGGGATCGAGGCGGGCCGGCGGTTCGTGGACGGGCTGTCCCTGTTCAGCCACCTGGCCAACATCGGCGACGTGCGCAGCCTGGTCATCCACCCGGCGAGCACCACACATGCCCAGCTCACCGAAGCGGAGCGGCTGGCCACCGGGGTCACCCCGGGGCTGGTCCGGCTCTCGGTCGGCATCGAGGGCCTGGCCGACCTGCGCGCCGACCTGGTGGCCGGTTTCCGCGCCGCGCAGGCGGACTAGCCGGGAATTCGGACGGACCACGCACCATGACGCACGACACGCCCACCGTTCCCGTCCCGGCGGGGCCTCGTTCGCTGATCCTGCCCCGGCCGCTGTGGACCGAGTCCGGGGAACTGCTGCCCGAGGTCCGCGTCGGCTACGAGACGTGGGGTCGACTCGCTCCGGACCGCTCCAACGCGGTCCTGGTCCTGCACGCGCTGACCGGCGACAGCCATGTCGCCGGTCCGGCCGGGCCGGGCTTTCCCACCCCGGGCTGGTGGGACGGCCTGATCGGGCCGGGCCGCACCCTGGACACCGACCGGTACTTCGTGGTCGCCCCGAACGCGCTCGGCGGTTGCCGGGGCACCACCGGTCCCGCCTCGCCCGGGCCCGGCGGTCGGGTGTGGGGAAGTCGTTTCCCCCGGTTGACCGTTCGCGATCAAGTGGCGGCCGAGGTGGCCGCCGCCGACCTGCTCGGGATCCGGCGCTGGGCGGCGGTGGTGGGCGGGTCGATGGGCGGCATGCGGGCCGTCGAGTGGGCGGTGACACATCCGGACCGGGTCGGCGCGCTGTTCCTGATCGCCACCACGGCGGCGGCGAGCGCGGAGCAGATCGCGTGGTGCTCGACCCAGCTCCACGCGATCCGGGCCGATCCGGACTGGGCCGGCGGCGACTATCACGACCGGCCGGCCGAGTCCGGGCCCTGGCGCGGGCTCGGCCTGGCCCGGCGGATCGCACACGTCACCTATCGCAGCGAGGCCGAATTGGCGGTCCGCTTCGGCCGCACCCGGCAGCCGGACGAGGGCCCGCACGGGCGGTTCGCGGTCGAGTCCTATCTCGACCACCACGCCGCCAAGCTGACCGCGCGCTTCGACGCGGGCAGCTACGTGGTCCTGACCGAGGCGATGAACAGTCACGACGTGGGCCGGGGTCGGGGCGGCGTGGCCGCGGCCCTGGCACGGGTCACCGCGCCGACCGTGGTCGCGGCCGTGGACAGCGACCGGCTCTATCCGCCGAGCCAGCAGCGGACCCTGGCCGAGGGCATACCGGGCGCGGGTCCGCTGCGGGTGGTCGAGTCGCCGCACGGCCACGACGGCTTCCTGATCGAACTCGACCAGGTGGCACCCCTGCTCGCCGAATTGTTGGAGCGGACCGGCGACGCGAATCCCGCCGAAAACGTGGATCGCGTCACAAACCCGGCCCCGCCTCGGAACACGGTGCTCGGTCCCACCGTTAGGCGGAGGTAGTGACAACCGGTAGGTAGCCCTCCACATCGCCCGCCCGGTGCCCGGCCGTGGGGATCCACCGCACCTGGTGCGCCCCTCGCGGACCGGCGCCGGGCCCCGTCGAAAGGCCCATTCACCATGACCGCCCTGGCTCCCGCGCAGGTCCGCGCCCGGCTGACCGAGTTCACCGTGCTGGACGTGCGCACCCCCGGCGAGTACGCGACCGGCCACATCCCCGGCGCGCACAACGTCCCGCTCGACCGGCTGCGCGAGGCGGTGCCGGTGCTCCAGCGGGCCGGGCACCCCGAGCTGCTGATCGTCTGCGCGTCCGGGGCTCGCTCCGAGCGGGCCCGCGCCGAGCTGACCGCCGCCGGGATCGAGGCCGCGCACCTGACCGGCGGCACCTCGGCCTGGGTCTCCGAGGGCCACGCCCTGGACGGCCCGAGCGGCGCGCGCAACGTGTGGCCGATGGAACGCCAGGTCCGCCTGGCCGCCGGCGCGCTGGTCGTGCTGGGCCTGGCGGCCGGTCGCCGTACGCCCAAGGCCCGCCTGCTGGCCGGCGCGATCGGCTCCGGCCTGGTTTTCTCCGCCGTCACCAACACGTGCGGCATGGCCGCGGTCCTGGGCAAGCTCCCGCACAACCGCCCCGCGCCCGAGACCCCGGACCTGGCCACGACGCTGACGGCCCTCGACCGGGTCTGAGCGAAGCGAGGATCGAGCAAAGCCGGGCCTGCGCGCAGGCGGGCTTCGCCGATGCCGGCCTACTGAGGTGCCGGCCAAGGCGAGCGCCCGCGCGGTCGCTCGGTGCGGGCGGTCGGCTCGGCGCGCTCGCGTGATTCGCGTTGCGTCGGCGGGTTCACAGGGTTCGTGTCTGCGATGGGTCGACAACGATCAAAGTCGGCGCAAAGTGGGCTCCGGGGCGGAACCCGTCCGTTGGGTGTGGGCGTGTTCGCAAGTGTGTTCCCGCTTCCGAACAGCCCTTGGAGTCAACCGGTGTCGAGCCCTTCCGCCCGTCGTGCCCTGCGCAGCCTGACCGTTCTCGCCGTGGCCGGCGCACTCGCGGTGGGTACCGCCGCGTGTTCGTCGGACTCGGGGGACGAAACGGCGAAACCCGGTGGCCGCGAGGGTGCCGCGGAGGCCGGGCAGACCCCGTCCGACGCGCCGACGGCGGCCGATCCGAACACCTCGGTGCCGCCCCCGCTGGTGCCGGACGCGCTGGTGCGCAAGTCGGCGAACGGTGGGCGTACCGTCGCGTTGACCTTCGACGACGGGCCGAGTCCACAATGGACGCCGCAGGTGCTCGCGTTGTTGAAGGAGTATCGGGCCAAGGCGACGTTCTGCATGCTCGGCCCGAACGCGAAGGCCAATCCCAAGCTGGTCAAGCAGGTCGTCGCGGACGGCAACCGGCTGTGCGACCACTCGGTCACCCACGACGAGGGCATCGCCAAGCGCCCGCTGTCCCGGATCAAGTACGAGATCACCACCGCGCACGACCAGATAGTCGCGGCGGGCGGTCCGGGCACCAGGGTGGACTGGTTCCGCGCGCCCGGCGGCGACTGGTCCCCGCAGGTGCGCGCGATGGCGGCCGGTTATGGCATGCGCTCGCTGGACTGGTCCGACGACACCCGCGACTGGCAGCGGCCGGGCGCGGACAAGATCCTGGCCACCGCCGAGAAGGAACTGGGACCCGGTGGGATCATCCTGATGCACGACGCCGGCGGCGACCGCGCGCAAACCCTGGCCGCGCTCGAGCAGTTGCTGCCCTGGCTGGTGCAACAGGGCTACACGTTCGACTTCCCGGCCTGACCCTCGGCCCGCGGCACGGGCGAGAGCACCGAGATCGCCGGGACCAGGCCGTACGGATCCGGATGCACACCGGCGGAGAAGTCGAGCAGTTCCACCCGGTGCGGTACCAGGCGGACGAGCGCGAAATCGTCCCCGGTGGGCCCGGCCGGAAAGAACGGCCGCAGGGTCTCATCCCACAGTTTGACCAACTCCGGCCCGTCGCACAGGAGTTCCGCGCGGGCGTAGAGCGTCGCATAGGCCACTGTCGCGCGATCTTCGACCGAGTAGGACACCTCCGGTCGGGCGATCAGGTCGAGCGCCTTGCGGGAGCGCGGGCTCGTACTGATCCAGATCGTCGCGTCGTCCTCGACCGCGAGATGTTGCACCAGGCGCACGCGCGGCGCACCGGCGTCGTCGGTGGTGGCCAGGAAGCCCAGCGGGTACGAGCGCAGGATGCGCAGCGCCGCGTCGCGCAGGTTCGAATCGGGCTGGGTCGAATCGGGCTGGGTCGAATCGGGCTGGGTCGGGTCGGGCTGGGTCGGGGTGTCGACCGGGGAGGTCGGCATGATCCACCGCCAATCATTCGCCGTATCGGTGGCCGTCTCGGTCGCGTTCCGATGGCCGTATTGGTTGAACCATACTAGAATACGGATTCCAGAAAACTTCAAGGTACGAACAGGTCAGGACGGGTGCTCGTGGGCCGCAAACCGAGATTCGGCGACGACGACTTCCTCGATGCCGTGCTGCGGGTCACCGCGCGTACCGGCGCCGGCGCCGTGACCGTCGCGGCGGTGGCCGCCGAGGCGGGCGCGCCGGTCGGATCGGTCTATCACCGCTTCGCGTCGCGCGACCTGCTGCTCGCCCGGCTGTGGTTGCGTACGGTGCAACGCTTCCAGCAACCGTTCCTGGCCGCACTGGCCGACCCCGATCCGGCCCGGGGCGCCACCCGCGCGATCCGGGCGGTGTTCGCGTGGGTGCGCGAAAGCCCGGACGAGGCGGCGGTGCTCCTGCTGCATCGCCGCGAAGACCTGATCGCGCGGTGGCCCGAGGAACTGGGTCCGGAAGCGACCATGCTCAACGACGCCGTGGCGAACGCCCTGCGGGCCTACACCCGGGCACGTTTCGGCCGGGTCTCCCCGGCCGCCCTGGAGCGGGTCACCTTCGCGCTGGTGGACATCCCGTACGCGGCGGTGCGTCGGCACCTGGCGGCAGGCCGCACGCCGCCGGCGTCGATCGAGGCCGCCACCCTGCTCGCATCGCGCGCGGCGATGGGTGAGTGATCGCGCCGCGCCCGAACGGTCACTCGAGGAGCACCCGGGTCGGCCGCGACACGGCTCGCGTCCGCGGTGACCGGCGCCCGTGCCGGACGCCCGCGACCTGCGCCCGCGCTCGGCGTTCAGCCCTTGGGCGGATAGACCCGACACTGGCTGGTCGCCGTCGCGCGTACCGTGCCGCCTGGGTCGGCCAGTGTCGCGGACGTGTTCGCCACCAGCCCGTCCAACTCCGCCCGCGCCCGGAACAGCGTCGGCCCGCCCGCGCCCGCCTCCGCGTGCCACGTCACGTCCAGGTCCAGCGAGGTCATCACCGTCCCCCGCGCGGCCCCGCGATACGCCGCGTCCATCAGGTGCGCGTCGAACAACATCACATCGACCAGACGCTCCGCGATCGCGGCCGAGACCGTGTCCTCGCCCTCGCCCTCGTCCCGGTCACCACCACCGCCGTCGCGCGGTGCGGGCCATTGCGGGACCGCCCACAGCGCGATCGAGTCACCGTCGTCCCCGCGGAAGTCCCCGTCGAACTCCTCCGCCGACAACGGGTAGTCCACCGCCCGCTCGTCGAACCCGCCCAGGAACGGCACGATCTTCGCCAGCCACGGCAGCCGAGGGCAGCCCTCCGGCCCGGGCACCCCCGCCACCGCGCGCCGACCGGCGCCCTCGGCAGGAAGCAGCCCGGGAGCGGCGAACCAGGTCAACGCCGCGACCACCGGTTCCCCGCCTTGACGCACCATCACCTGCACCGAGGTCGCGGTCCGTCCACGTACCAACGGCAGGACCTCCAGCTCCAGTTCGCCCGCGACCGCAGTTTTCGTGAACACCGCCCGCAGGCTGCGCAGTTGCTTGCCCGGGGCGTACCGCGTCGCGCCCAGCGCGGCGATCGCGGCCGTGTACCCGCCGAACCCGCGACCGTCGATACAGAAGAATTCCGGCAGCTCGGCCACCGGCCCGACACCGCCGCGCCCGCCGTCCCGGACTCGCAACTCCCCCAGTGGCGTGTCCACCGCGCAATCCCCGACCTCGCCAATGTCCATCGTCGGATGTTGACACGCGACCCCGCGCCATGCCAGAGCCGCCCCCACCCGGCAGCCACCCGCCGCAGTGCCCGTTCACCGAAGCGGTGCATCGATGAAAGCATCAGCGCGCGGTCGTCGTCCCCGCGCGGCCCAGCATCGCCGCCCACACCGACGTACCGGCACCGGAACCGGCACCCGTCTCGGCCGGGCCCGAACGATCCGGGCGGCCCGACCGGGCCGGGCGAGTTCGCCGGTCACCTTGCGGCCGACACGCCTGATGGCCCGCCGGTCCGCAAGGAGCGCATGATGATGGATGAATCTGGTGAAATGCGTCGATTCATGTTATTCGCCGGAATTCTTCACCCGCGCCTCCTGATCGGGCTCTCCGTGCTCTGCTCCGTCGTGCTCGGCGGATCGGCGGCGGCGCCTCGGGCCGAAGCCGCGGTGCCGACGGTCTCCGGGGGCGTCTCGGGAGCCGTGTCCGAGGTCGCGTCCGAGCCGGGTGGGGACATCACCCGCTCCGAGGTACTGGAGCGCGCCGAGGACTGGTACGACCGCGATGTCCAGTACGACCAAGCCGCCGAGGCCCCGGACCCGGAAGGTGCCCACGACTACCGCACGGACTGTTCCGGGATGGTCGCGATGGCGTGGCACCTCCCGAACACCGACGTCAACACCGATTCGCTCGACCGGCGTTCGGTCACCGTCCGGGTCGATCCGAACGACCTGCTCCCCGGTGACGCCCTCGACGACACCGACGACGGCCACGTGGTGATCTTCACCGGATGGGTGAGCCGCAGCGCGCGTACGTTCACCTACATCCAGTTGGCCAACGCGCACACCGACATGGCCAAGGGCACCGGCAGCTTCGACGGTCCGCTGCTCGCGGGCCTGCCGACGGCGAACTACTTCGGGCTCCGGTACAACCGGATCGTCGACGACCCGACGTCGGGTGTCGTACCGCCGGTGCGCGTCCTGGATCGGTATCCGTGGAAGGCGCCGTGGAATTCGACTCGGCGCGTCGACCCGACCTCGGGCCGGCGAGCGGGATCCGGCGGGTGACGCGGCGGTCGGCGCCCGCCCACCCGCCGGCGCCGACCGCCTTCGCTACGCCGCGCACTCCTCGGCAGGCTCCCGCCGGGGCGCCGCGTCGAGGAAGCGCAGTACCTCGGCGACCACGGTCGGATCGCCGAGCACTCGGCTGTGGCCCAGGCCCCGGGTGACGAACAACCGAGCCTGGTCGGGGTAGGCCGCCGCCAGCCGATGCCCCTGGTCGGCCAGGGCCATGTGGTCGTCCTCGTCGTGCACGACCAGGATCGGGACCCGCACCGACTCGGGACCGTACGACGCGGAGAAGCGCTGCCAGATGTCCGATTCCGGAGCCAACAGCCGGGCGTCCGCCCGCGCCCGCAGTTCGGCCTTGACCCGTGCGGCGAGACCCAGTTCGGAGCTGAACCGGTCCAGCAGGTACTCCATGTCGCACACCGCGCCGACGGCCACCACGCGCTCGGCCCGCACCCCCGAGCGCAGGGCCTGGAACGCGCCCAGCACGCCGAGGGAATGGGCGAGCACGGCACGGAAGTCGCCGTACCGATCCTGGAGTCGCCGGGCGATCTCGGCGTATTCGAGGACATTGGTGCAGGTTCCGCCCGAATCCCCGTGCCCGGGCGCGTCGAAGGTGATCGGGGTCAACCCGCGGGCCCGCAACTCCTCGACGAACGCCGCGAATCGCGAACCGCGCGACTGCCAGCCGTGCAGCATCAATACCGGCTCGGCGCCGTCTCCCCACCGGTAGGTGACCACCCGCTTGCCGCCGACGTCCAGCGTCTCGGTGGTCGCGAACATGTGCGCCGAGCGCTCGGCGGGTCGCACCCGACCACGCATGACCGGGCGATGGAAGAAGCGGTACGCAAGCGCGCCGGCCGCCTGCGGGGACACCACGCCCGTGGCCCGGAGCGCGACTCGCACGGATGTCATGACGGCGCTCATCCGGCCCGCCGATCCGGCATCCGACCGAGCAGCGCTACGAGACGCTCACCCGGCGTCGCGTCCGCCGGGGCCTCGACCGCGCCGCCGAACGCGCCGCCGGGCTTGCCCAGCTTCCAGCGCTCGGCGAAGTCCAGTGCGATCAGGGCGAGTTCGGGATCGATGGTGTCGGGCGCGCCGATCGTGCGGGCGACGTCCCAGGCGTGCACGAGATTGTCGACGAAGTGCATGGCGATCGCGACCGAGCCAGGGAACGACCCGAACTCCCGGATCAGCAAACTGCGTTCCGACACCTCGTCACCGGCCAGCGCCGCCACGACGTCGACCGCCGTGGTGGCGAAGTCGACCCATGGGTCCCCCCCGAGCGCGTCGTCACGCCAGGCGTCCGGTTCGGTACTGCCGCCGGCCGCGGCGATGAAGCCTCGATTCTCCGCGACCATGTGGCCGATCAGATCGCGGAGATCCCACCCGGCACACGGCGTGGGCAGGTCCATCTGCCCGCTCCGGACCGATCGGAGCGTGTCCAGCGCGAACATGATCGCGCGGCGATGCAACGCCCGCACGTCGAGAGCGTCGATCTCGGACCCGACAACGGCGAGCGTGCCGCCGCCGGGTGCCTTGGTATCCGTCATGAATGTGCCCCTTGAGTCGCTCGATGGGTCGATGGCACGTGTGGTCGGTCGCGGGAACGGCCGGGAACGGCCGGCGAGCCGGTCGCGCCGCAGCAGTCTGGCAAAACTGCACGACCGGTCGTACTATTTATCGAACACCAAGAGACTGTCAAGACGGACCGGGAGATAATCGACGCCGATCGGCCGACCGGCCGACGTGCCGGCCGGCGGAGCTAGGAGTGGTCGTGAGCGCGTCTCCGACGGATGGGCGGGTCCGCAAGGGCGACCGGACCCGACAGGCGATCGTCCGGCGTGCCGCCGACATCGCGTCCGTGGAGGGACTCGAAGGTCTCTCCATCGGTCGGCTCGCGGGCGACCTGGAGATCAGCAAGAGCGGGGTGTTCGCGCACTTCGGATCGAAGGAGGAACTCCAGCTCGCGGCGATCGGCGCGGCCACCGACATCTACATCGAGCACGTCGTGACACCCGCACGGACCGAGCCGGCCGGCCTGCTCCGGCTCTGGCGGCTGACCGAGGGCTGGATCGCCTACTCCCGCGACCGGGTCTTCCCCGGCGGCTGCTTCTTCTTCAACACCTCGGCCGAGTTCGACGCACGACCGGGCCGGGTCCGCGATGCGCTCGCGCGATCGTGGCGAGGATGGCGCGAACTCCTGATCACCGAGGCCGAAGCCGCGAAGACCACCGGCGAGGCCCCAGCCGACCTCGACGCGGCCCAACTCGTCTTCGAACTGATCGCGTTCCTGGAAACCGCAAACGGCATCAGCATGCTCCACGACGACAAAAGCGCCTACACCCGAGCCACAACCGCAATCCGCACCCGCCTCCTCACCACCGCCACCACCCCAACCACCCTCGCCCCCCACCTCCACCCATAGGCCGCCACCACCACACGCCGGGGTACACGCGAAACGCGGGACGCGACGACGGATTGGGGTGCGGCGCACGATGGGCACGACGCGCGGGGCCGGGGGAAGGCGCCACACGCGCGGTGCGGCGGGGCGGAAGCGGGGCGGTTGGCGAGGCACGGTCCGGTGCGACGCGGTGCGGTGCGGTGCGGTGCGACGCATGAGCACGAGGCGCGCACGGGACGAGAGTATTGGACTGGTGGTTACAGAATCTGTTAGCGTTCTTGCATGGCTCGACCACGGCAGTTCGATGAGGAGCAGGCGGTGCAGGCGGCGCTCGAGGCGTTTTGGGCGACCGGCTACGAGGCGACGTCGACGCAGGATCTCTGTGACGCGACCGGGTTGGGCCGCAGCAGCATCTACAACACGTTCAGCAGCAAGCACGATCTGTTCCTGCGGGCGCTGCGTCGCTACATCGAGCACATGACGACCATTCAGGTCGCGAACCTGGAGAGCGATCGGCCCGTCCACGACAAGATCCGCGAACTGTTGGCCGCGATCGTGATCGACGAGGACGAGGAGACCGGCGACCGCCGGGGCTGCCTGGTCGTGAACACCGCGATCGAACTCGCGGGCCGCGACCCGGAGGTGGCCTCGCTGCTCAAGCGCGACTACGAGCGCCGGCATGCCGCGATCAAGGCGGCCATCGACGTCGGCCGGCTCGACGGCGACGTGGATCCGGCCAAGGACACCGACGCCCTCGCGCACACCGTGATCGGCACGGTCTCGGCCATCCGCCTGGCCTCACGCAGCGGCGTGAACCGCGCCGGCCTGGATGCGATCGCGAACACGACGCTCGGCCTGCTGTAGGACATCGCCACCACACAAAGGACACGACCGGCCCGACGGCTCGACGGCCGACGCCGCGCACCCTCGCTCCCGCACGCCCGCGCCATCGCCATCACTGCGGATCAAGCGGGATCACGCATGCCCAGATTTTGAACCGTTCATTACAAAACGAGATTCGCCACCCTCCCCCCGCACACCCACCGACTCGGGAGTCCCCATGCCCCTAGCCGTCTACATCCTCGGCCTAGGCATATTCGCGCAAGGCACCTCGGAGTTCATGCTCTCCGGGCTGCTCGAAACGATGGCCGACGACCTCGGCGTGTCCATCCCCGACGCCGGCCTGCTGATCTCGGCCTTCGCCGTCGGCATGGTCGTCGGCGCGCCGTTGCTCGCGGTCGCCACGCTGCAATGGCCGCGCCGTACCGCGCTGATCGCGTTCCAGGTCGTCTTCATCCTCGGCCACGTGGTCGGCGCGCTCGCGCCCGGCTACTGGCTCGTGCTGGCCACCCGCTTCGTGAGCGCCGTCGCGTACGCCGGCTTCTGGGCCGTCGCCGCCGTCACCGCACTCGGCCTGGTCGCGTCGAACGCGAAGGCCAAGGCGATGGCCGTGGTCGCGGGCGGCCTGTCGCTGGCCACCGTCGTCGGCCTTCCGCTCGGCACCATGATCGGCAACTGGGCCGGCTGGCGCGCGGCGTTCTGGGCGGTCGCCGCCCTCACCGCGCTGAGCACCGTGGCGGTGTATGTGGTCCTGCCGCCCGGGCGCCCCACCCACGAGGCGCCGCGCTCGGTACGTACCGAACTGCGCTCGATGCGCCGGCCACAGCTATGGGTCGCCTACGCGACCACCGCGTTCAGCTTCGGCGCCGTCGTCGCCGTCTTCAGCTACCTGGGCACGATGCTGACCAACACCACCGGCATCGGCGAGGCGTGGGTACCGCTCGTGCTGTCCTGGTACGGCGTGGGCGCGGTGGTCGGCATCACCATGGGCGGCCGAGTGGCTGACGAGCACCCGTTCGGCACGCTGTACGCGAGCATCGGCACCATCGTGGCCGTGTCGATCCTGCTTGCGCTCACCGCCGAGAACGTCCCGATCACCCTCGCTCTGGTCTTCCTCCTCGGACTCGCCGGCTTCGCGGCCAACCCGGCTGTCAACGCCCGGGTGTTCGCCATCGCGGCCGACGCACCCACGCTGGCCGGCGCGGCCAACACGGCGTCGTTCAACGTCGGGATCACCATCGGCCCGCTCCTGGGCGGTCGGGTGATCGCGGCGGGCTTCGACTACGCCGCCGTCGCCTGGGTCGGCGCGGGTCTGGGCCTGGCCGGACTGGCCGCCGCCCGGATCGACTCGCGCATGCGTACCCGAGCCGGCGCGACCGAGCCAGAGACGCCGACCGTCACGACACCGGAGCCGGCCGGGCTCACGGCGTAGCGGCACGCGGACTCGGACGCGGTGGGCGAACGCGACGTACACCCACCCAACGCGCGAGCGCGACATGGGAACGAGCACGACACCCAACCGCGACACCCAACGCCCACCACGACGAACACCCGACAACCCGCTACCCGCCCGCCTCGAATCCGCGCCACGACGTGACCGTCCCGTCGCATCCCGCGACGGGCCGGTCCGATGCGCCTGACGTGGCATCAGGTCCCTTGATTTCCCTGGGCTTCGGGGCTGCCGGTCGGGTTGTCGGCGGGTCTAATCTGATGGCCTGCTTCCGATGGTCCGTTTTCGGTCAAACGGGTGGATAGCACCCGTCTAGGACAGGACGGTTCGCCATGGTCACCAGCGACCCCGCAAGACCAGCCTCGTCCGAACCGCCGCTGCGTCGCGCAGCCGGCGAGAAGGGCCTCAAGACCGGCGCGCTGAGCCTCGCCTCCAGTGTCGTGATCGGACTCGCCTCCACCGCACCGGCCTACAGCATCGCCGCGACGCTCGGCATCATCGTGGCAGGCGTCGGTCTCCAGTCGCCGATCGTCATGGTCCTGTCCTTCATCCCGATGTTCCTGATCGCCTACGGCTACAAGGAACTCAACGAGGACACCCCCGACTGCGGCACCACGTTCACGTGGGGATCGCGTACGTTCGGCCCGATGACCGGCTGGATGGGCGGCTGGGCGATCATCGTCGCGGACGTCATCGTGATGGCCAACCTCGCGCAGATCGCGGGCGAGTACGGCTTCCGACTGATCGGCGCCCACAGCCTGGCCGAGGACACCTTCTGGACGACGTTCGCCGGTGTCGTGTGGATCGTCCTGATGACCTGGATCTGCTACGTCGGCATCGAGTTGTCCGCGAACCTCCAGAAGGTGTTGCTGACCATCGAGGTCGTGGTCCTGATCGCGCTCGGCCTGACCGCGCTGTGGAAGGTCTACCTCGGCAACGCGCCGGACGGCTCGGTGCACATCGGTTGGTCGTGGTTCAACCCGTTCGAGATCGACTCGATCGACGCGCTGACCAAGGGCGTGTTGGCCGCGGTGTTCATCTATTGGGGTTGGGACACGGCCGTCGCGATCAACGAGGAGACCGCCGACACCAAGCACACGCCCGGTCGGGCCGCGGTCATCTCGACCGTGCTGCTGCTCCTGATCTACGTACTGATCAGCACTTCGGCGCTGTCCTTCGCGGGCGCCGGCGACACCGGCGGCGGCCTGGCCAATCCGGACAACTCCGGGGACGTGCTGTCCGGGCTCGGATCGAGCGTGTTCGGCACCGAGGGGTTCGGCTGGTTCATGGCCAAGCTGCTCGTGTTCATGGTGCTGACCTCCTCGGCCGCGTCCACCCAGACCACGATCCTGCCGACCGCGCGCACCGCGCTGTCGATGGCCGCGCACCGGGCCATCCCGGAGAAGTTCGCCCGCGTGCACAGCAGGAACCTGGTGCCGACCTGGTCCACAGTCGGGATGGGTATCGCGTCGGTGGCCTTCTACGTGGCGATCACCCGGGTCAGTACCAACGTGCTGACCGACTCGATCGGCTCGATCGGGCTGGCCATCGCGTTCTACTACGGCATCACGGGGTTCGCGTGCGTGTGGTTCTACCGACGTGTACTCACCCGTAGCCGGCGCGATCTGATCACCAAGGGCATCATGCCGGGCCTGGGCGGCGCGTTGTTGGCGTACTTCTTCGTCGACGCGTGCCTCGTGTACGCCGACAAGGACTACGGCACGACCTACTGGACCCTGCCGTTCCCGCCGCACTGGCAACTGGGCGGGGTGTTCCTGACCGGGATCGGCGCGTTGCTCCTGGGTGCCGTGTTGATGCTCGGGTACCGGTTCGCGCATCCGGCGTTCTTCCGCGGCGAGACACTGCCGCGCGCGGTGGCCGAGCCGGAGCCGCCGCCCGCGCCGGTCGCGCCCGCGGGGTCGAGCGGATCCACCGGACCGAGCGGTCCGGCGGAGCGCTGACCCGGGTCGGTGGGCCCGCTCGGGGAGTCGGGCCCACCACCCGTCAATGCTCGCGGAACTGTTCCAACACCCGCCGGTCCCGCTTCGTCGGGCGGCCCGCGCCACGATCGCGTCGGGCGACCACGACCACCTCTTCGCGGGGCGGCGGCGGGGGGCTGTTGTCGATCAGACACTCGGCGGCCACGGGCGGCCCGACTCGCTTGCGGACGATGCGCTTGACCACCACGATCCGCTCGTGGCCGTTCTGCCGCACCCGCACCTCGTCGCCGATCCTGATCGACTGGGCGGGCTTCACCTTGTCGCCGTTGACCCGCACGTGCCCGGCCTTGCAGGCCGCGGCGGCGAGCGAGCGGGTCTTGGTCAGGCGCACGGACCAGATCCAACTGTCGACCCGTACGGTCCCCTCGTCTGTCGTTGCCATGACCCGACTCTAGAACGAGAACCTCCGTCGTGGCCCGCAGCGCCCTCGTTCCGGGCCGCCGCCCGCTTGGACCCGCCCGCCGCACCGCCCGTCCTCGTTCCGTCCCACTCGCGTTTCGAGCCGCCCGCCGCACCGCCCGTCCGCCCCCGGTCGCGCGATGTCGGCCGACGCCGGCACCGTATGCGGCGACGTCGCGCGACGACGCGTCGTCGGGAGCGGTCGGATCCGTCGAGAAGATCGGCATGGGAGGCGCGAGAGCGGTGGGGATCGAATGACCGAGTGGGCGACGCTGCACAAGCTGATCGAGGCCGAGGACCCGCGCGCGGTCGGCGCGGCCCTGCACGGCCTCGATGCCGCCGGGCGCAAGGCGCTGGTCGCGCCGCTCGTCGCCTATGAACGTGCCGAACGGCGCGGCGGCGCCCGGGCCTGGCGCCGCCGACCCGCGTTGGCCGTGGCGGGCGCGGCGGTACTGCCCGGAGCCGTCCCCCTGGCCGCGTGGCTGGGCCGGAACCCGCTGCGCATGTGGTCGGACGACGTCACCGACGAGGTCGGCGTGGAGCTGGTGATGGCCGCGCTGTCGGATCGGGCGCCGAATTGGCTGACGGTACTGATGACCCACCTGGCCGAGCGGCTGCCCGTGCGACAGGAAGAGCGGCAGCGCTACCTCCTGGTCGAGGCGCTGGCGGCGGCGACCGGGACGCCTCCGCCGCTGAGCGACGGCTACCTGCTGGCCTGGCTCCGCGAGCCGTGGAACAGCACCCTCCTGTCGCCTCGCCTCTCGTCGATCCCCGCCTCGTCGACCCTTGCCTCGCTGGGGAGTTCCCGGCTGCCCGTCGACCGCGACCGGAGCGCGGCGCTGCTGCTGCGGTTGTTCGAGGTCGACGGGGTGGGCGCGCTCTTCGACCGGTGGCCGACCTGGCCTGCCTCGTTCCCGGACCTGATAGCGCAGGGCCGGGTCGGCCGCGCGGACGTGATCGCCGCGTGTGTCGCCCGACTCGGTCGGCCCGGCCGGCCCACCGAACTTGCGGGCCATCTCCGGGTGTTCGACGCACTGGCCGCCACCCCCGAGGAGATCACCGCACACGCCCGGGAGTTGGTGGGCCTGCTGACGATGGCGCCCGGCTCGGTGGCGAACCTCGCGCTGGCCGCGCTGATCCGGGCCGATGGCGCCGGGGTGCTGCCGGCCGAGCTTGCCCTGGACGCCGTGGGCGCCGCGTGCACCCGGACCGAGAAGAAGATCGTCCGCACCGCGTTGGGGTGGCTGGACACGGTGACCGGGCGCGACCCGGCGGCGCGCGCCGGCGCCGCGCTGTCGGTGCTCGCCGTCACGTTCGCACAGCAGCCGGCGGATCTCCAGCACCGGGCCGTCTCCTCGGCGCTGCGCTGGATCGATCACGCGAACCGTCGGGATCGGGACGAACTGCTGGCCGCTGCCGCCGGATTGCCTCCGGACCAGCGGGACAGGCTGGGCGCCGGGCGCGGTCGGGCCGCGCCGGAGCCGCTGCCACTGCCCGAGTTCGTTCCCGAGGAGATGCCCCCCCCGATCGTGGACCCGATGGAATTGGCGGTCGAGATCGCGGCGCTGTGGCGGCAGTCCCGCGGCGGGCCCGACCCGGTCGCGATCGAGCGGGTACTCGCCGCCCTGGTCGCCTTCTCCGCCGCCGATCGAGCGGGATTGCGGACCGCGCTGGAACCGGTCCGCGCGCAATTCCCGTACCTGTCGGGCGAGCTTCCCGAGGTATCCGCCGACGACCCCTACCAACCGCCGCCGTACGCCGACCCGTTGACGCACATGGTCGTCGCGGCCATGGCACCCGCCCGGGGCGGGCCCGCCGACCCCTATCCCGGCGTCGACCCGACACCCGGCGAGCAGCACTGGCGCGCCTTGCTGCACCGACCGAAGTCGACCCCGCTGCACGAGGTGTACGCCCGCCGGCTGCGCGCGATCGCGGTCGGCGTGGCCTATGCGCCCCGGCCGATCCTGCTCTCCGCGCCCACCGCGGTGAACGGCCTGATCGACCCGGGCGCGCTCGTCGATCGGCTGAGCCGCGCGGCGGCCGAGGGATGGCGACCCTGGCCGTTCGACCTGGAGCACGCGCTGCGCCGGCTGCCGATCGATCCGGAGCCCGAACTCGCCTTGCGGGCAGCGGCGTTGGGCACACCCGAGGGCGACCGGGCGGCGCTGCGGCTGGCCGCCGGACACGTGCCCTCGGCCGGGCCGGCGGAGGCCGTGCGGCGCTCCACCGACCGTGGTCGGTACGGGTACCGGAACGCCGAGCCGGTGACCGCGACCCTCGCCACGGTGCCGACCGGGACCCGACTCGGGCTCGGCACACCCGAGCAGTGGCTCCTGGACGGCTACGACTATGAGTCCGTCGCGCGTTGGTCGTCCTGCCTGCCGTCCTTCCTGCCCGTCGATCGGGACCTGATCGCCGCGCACCTGGTACCGCAGTTCGCCCACCGCACCCGGTCCGGACGCGGCGACGGGCACCTGCTCCCGATGCTCGCCGGCGCGGACGGCCCGGTCGGCGTCGGGCTCGCCCTGGCCCTGGCCCACGGCCTCAACGCCCGCGACCGCACCGACCGTACGCACGCCACGGACGCACTGACCATCCTCGCCGCGCGCGGCCTCCCGGACGGCGCCCACCTCGGCGAGCTGCTGGGCCGGATGACCACCGACGGCGAACTCACCCTGACCCGCGTCGTCCCGGCCCTGCGCGACCTCGCCGACGCGGGCGCCGCCGAAACCGTATGGGACCTCCTCCGCGCCGCCCTCCCGCACACCCTGGCCGCCACACCACCACCCACCCGCCACGCCGACCTCCTCGAACTGGCCGTCCACGTGGCCGCCACCACCGGCGCCCGAGACCCCATCCCCGGCCTCCCCGAAGCCGCCGCCCCCGGCCCCTCCCGAACCCGAACCGAAGCCCGCCGCCTCCTCACCACCCTGACCGGCCCCTGAGCCCGACGGCCCCGCGCCGGTCCCCTCGCCGGCTCCGGTCGGCGGGCCGGCCCGCCGGAAGGCCGCGGCCGGGCACCACGAGCCTCGGTCGCGCGGCCACGGCCGATCCTCGATCTCGGCCGGGCCCTCGCCCGCTCAGTCCTCCCCGGCGCCGGAGCGCACGCGTTTGGCGATGGTGGTCAGGAAGGGGTCCTCCATCGACGCGAAGGGTTGGTCGTGGATCATGTAGGTCCAGGTGGAGCTGGGGCGTTGGATGTCGGAGCGTTCGGTGTCCAGGCCGGATTCGGTGATGTGGGCGGTGGCCAGGCGGTCGGCCGCAGCGGTTCGGGCGCGGGAGATCAGCGGGACGAAGGCGCGTTGCGTTTCGGCGTGAAACGCGTCGATCGGGTTCTGTCGGCCGAGCGCGCGCAGGTGGATGCCCTCGCGGAGATCGGCGGTGCGGGCCAGGTGCTCGCTCCAGGCCTCGTCCAGTTCGTACAGGAAGAGTTGTCGGGCGGCCTCGGCCAGGACCGATTCGCCCACCGCGTCCAGGAGTTCGGCCCAGCGCTCGGGGCGCAGGTCGGCCAGGACGCGCGCCGCCTCGTCGCCGTGCAGGACGCGGTGGCGCAGTTCGAGCACCTCCTCGCGCTGGAGCCGGAGTTGCCGGTTGTAGCGCCACGTGGTGCGGTGGCCTTCGA
Organism: Embleya sp. NPDC050154; assembly: GCF_044460165.1. Classification (NCBI taxonomy): domain Bacteria; kingdom Bacillati; phylum Actinomycetota; class Actinomycetes; order Kitasatosporales; family Streptomycetaceae; genus Embleya; species Embleya sp. NPDC050154. The sequence continues at coordinate 330,865 of NZ_JBITJP010000007.1, read as the reverse complement.
GGAGCGCGCCCTCGGCCACCCGGTGGGCCTGCTCGACCCAGCGGCGCACCGAGGCGTCCCGGATGCGGCCGTCGGCCTCCACCCGGGTGGGCCGGGGCGGCGGGTCGAAGGCGTGTCGGGTGATGGATTCGTCGTCCAGGCTGGTCAGGAAGACCGACGTGCCCGGGTCGCCCTGTCGGCCGGCCCGGCCGCGCAACTGGTCGTCCAGTCGGCGGGTGGGGTACCGGCCGACGCCGACGACGAGCAACCCGCCCAGTTCGGCGACCCGTTCATGGTCCGCGCCGTCGATCCCGCCGAGCCGGATGTCCGTGCCTCGCCCGGCCATCTGGGTGGACACGGTGATCGCCCCGATCCCTCCCGCGTCCGCGATGATCGCCGCCTCGCGGCTGTCGTCCCGGGCGTTGAGCACCGCGCAGCGCAGCCCCGACTCCCGCAGCGCGGCGCCGATCTGCTCGGACTTGGCCACGTCCCGGGTGCCGACCAGGATCGGCCGACCGGTGGCGTGGGTGCGCTCGATCAGGTCGATCAGCGCGGCGTCGCGCGACTGTTCGCCGTCGTACAGCCGGTCCGGCTCGTCGATCCGCACGCACGGCAGGTTCGTGGGCAGGTCGCCGGTCTCCAGGCGGTAGAACTCGCGGAGTTGCTCGGCCACGATCACCGCGGTGCCGGTCATCCCGGCCACCGTGGGATAGCCGCCGATCAGGTCCTGCACGATCATCTGGTCCAGCACCTCGCCGCGCGGACCGGCCACCAGGCCCTCCTTGGCCTCCACCGCCGCGTGCAGGCCGTCGGGCCAGCGTTGCCGCTGCGCCACCCGCCCGCGGTTGGCGTCCACCAGGCTGATCCGGCCCTCGCGGACCAGGTAGTCGACGTCGCGACGCAGCAGCACGCTCGCGTACAGCGCGACGTTGACCTGGGACAAGCGCGTGTCCATGCCGAGCGCGAACAGGTTGTCCACCCCGAGCGCGCGTTCCACCGCGCTCACGCCCGCGTCGGTGAGGTGCACGGTCATGCCGTCCGTCTCGGCCTCGTAGTGCCGTCCCTCGACCAGGTCCGCGACCACCCGGGCGGCCTCGGCCTCGTCCGGGCCCGAGGCGACGCCGCCGGCCAGGACGAGCGGGATCCGGGCCTCGTCGATCAGCACCGCGTCGGCCTCGTCGACGATCGCCACGTCGGGTTCGGGCAGCACCAACTCCGAGGCATCGGTGCGCAATCGGTCGCGCAACGTGTCGAAGCCGACCTCACCGACCGCGACGTGCACGACGTCTTGGGCGTAGGCCGTCCGCCGCTGCGCGTGGGTGGCGTCCTGGGTCACATGGGCGACGCGTACGCCCAGGAGTTCGTAGATTGGCCGCATCCATTCCGCGTCGCGGCGGGCCAGGTAGTCGTTGACGGAGAGCACGTGCACCCGCCGGCCCTGCATCGCGAACCCGGCCGCGGCCAACGCGCCCACCAGGGTCTTGCCCTCGCCGGTGGCCATCTCCACCACCGTGCCGCGAAGCAGGCTCAACACACCCAGGAGCTGTACGTCGAAGGCTCGTTCCCCCAACGTGCGATACCCGGCCTCGCGGCCCAGCGCGCACAGCTCGACCAGCGCGTCGTCGTCCCATGCGCCCGCCGCGGCCCGCGTCCGCAGCGCGTCCGCCGCCGCCCGCAACCGCGCGTCGGAGAGTTCGCGCAGCGCCGACTCGCGCTCTGCCGCGCGCCGCACCAGCGGGCGCAGGCTCGTCGGGGCCACCGTTCCGGGTCTGCCCAGGAGGCGACGTACGGACCGGGTGAGAGCACCGGACGATCCCACTGGGCCTCCACTTCCGCGGGCGCGTGCGCACCCGTGTCGTCTTGGGTACGCCGGCCGCCGTGCGATGGGCGTCCACGCCCCACGCCCCGCACCGCGTCCCACGCACCGCGTCCCATGTACCGCGTCCCGCACGCCGACACCATCGCGTCGGCCCACGCCCGGCCCGACGGCTCGGCCCGGTGCAGCCGACCGAACAACGAAGCGAGCCATGCGCCTGTTCCCTCTCGGCGGATCAGGGGCCGACTGGGCTTCGATCGCTGCAAAGATAATCTTTGCGTAGATTAAATGGGCGTACGGGAGACGGAGCGAGTACGTCATGTGGATTCAGGAACACACGGTCGACACCGGGATCGGCGCCGACGCGATCTGGAGGGTCCTGGCCGACGTCGACAGCTGGGCGCGCTGGGACACCTCGATGGAAGCGGTCTCCTTGGAGGGCCCGTTCGAGGTCGGCGGTCATGTGTCGATGACCCCGACCGGACAACAGCCCATCCGCCCGCTGATCGTGGCGATCGAGGAGAACGCGCGCTACGCGGACGAGACCGGGACCGACGGCCTGCGGCTCCGGTTCGGCCATACCCTGACCCGGCTGCCGACCGGCGGCACCCGAGTCGTGCATCGACGGGAGATCACCGATCCGGACGCCGACCGGGTGGGCCCGGAACCGGGCGCGGCCATCACCGCGGACTTCCCGAAGGCGATGGCCGCGCTGCTGAACCACGCGCGGGCCTGAACTCCCGGGCGCGCGCGCCGGTCCGACCCCGCGTCGGCGAGGTCGCCGCGCGGGTACCCGCCGCTGCGGATACCGGACCCGGGCGCCCGCGCGCCCGTCGCTCAGTCGGCCAGGATGTCCGCCCGCAGTCGGGTCAGGATGCGATTGAGCAATCGGGACACGTGCATCTGCGAGATCCCGAGGCGTTCGCCGATCTGGGCCTGGGTCAGCTCCTCACCGAACCGCATCGACACGATGGCCCGGTCGCGTTCCGGCAGCGCGGCCAGCAACGGCTTGAGCACGTGCAGGTTCTCCGCGATCTCGAAGCCGGGGTCGACGAACGAGGACCGGGTGGCGTAACTCTCCGTCGGACCGTCGTCGCCGGCCGGCGCGTCCAGCGACGCGGCCGAGTAGCCGGCGGCGGCGGTCAGCCCCTCGGTGACCTCCTCGACGCTGAGGCCGAGTCGCTCGGCCAACTCGCCGGGCGTCGGCTCCCGGTCGAACTCGCACGTGAACGCGTCCCGGGCGCGGGCCAGTTCAAGCCGCAGCTCCTGAAGTCGGCGCGGCACGTGCACGGCCCAACTGGTGTCCCGGAAGAAGCGCTTGATCTCACCCGAGATGGTGGGGATCGCGAAGGTCGGGAACTCGGTCCCGAACGACGCGTCGAAGCGGTCGATCGCCTTGATCAGCCCGATCGTGCCGACCTGGACCATCTCTTCGGTCGTCTCGTGCCGTGAGCGATAGCGGGCGGCCACGAACCGGACCAGGGGGATGTTGAGCTCGATCAGGGTGTTACGCACGTACTGGTACTCGTGCGTGCCCTCCTCCAACACCCGCAGTCGATCGAAGAGCACCTTGGACATCGCGCGCGCGTCGCTCGCGGTGACCTCCGCCATGTCTTCGACGGCCGGCAGCTCGACAGTCGGCACCTCGACTGTCTCCTCCGCACCGGGAAACGGGAAGCGAGTGGCCTCCACGGCGGCTATGGACGCGGTGTCGGTGCCCGGGTTCATGGTCGACCTCCCCCTCTGTGTCGTGCTTGTCTGTGGCGTACTTGTCTGTGACATACCGGTTTGTGACGTACTGATCCGTAGCCTACTCGTCCGTGTACTGCCCGTCCGCGCCCCACATGGTGCGTGATGAGCGGTGCCCGGCCATAATTGCCCCGCCACTTTGGACGTACACGTGTTCGGCCCGGAAATATCTCAGAACACGTCTACGCGCGGGTCGCGCCGGATCGGCCCAGCAGGACCCAGAGCAGGAACGGTCCCCCGAGCACCGTACTGACCACGCCGACCGGAATCTCCGCGCCGTCCAACAGGACTCGGCCGAGCATGTCGGCCAGCACGATCAGGATGGCGCCGACCAGCATCGATCCGAGGATCGGCACCCGCAGCGGCCCGGCCAGTCGGCCGGCGATCACCGGCGCGGCCAGCGCGATGAAGCCCACCGGTCCGCAGATCCCGACCGCCAGTCCGGCCAGGCACACCGCCGCGATCAGGCAGATCATCCGGATCCGGGCCGGGTCCACACCCAGCGAGGCGGCGGTGGAGTCGTCGAAGCGCAGCACGTCCAGCTTGCGGCCGAGCACGAGCGCGAGTGGGACCAGCACGGCCAGGCCGATCAGTACCGGCCCGGCCACGTCGTAGCCGCGCCCGTTCAGGCTGCCCGAACTCCACACGTACAGCGCACTGGCCGAGTTGAGCGAGCGTCGGGACAGCACCACCTGGGTGATCGCCGAGGCCAGCGCGGACAACGCGAGGCCCACCACCAGGACCCGATACCCGCGTTGGCCCAGGCCGCCGGCGACCGCGGTGACCACCACGACGGCGACCATCGCGCCGATCGGTCCGGCCCACCACGCGCCGAAGGTGCCGCTCGCACTGAACGTGACGGAGATCAGCACGGCCGCGGTCGCGCCGTCGTTGACACCGAGCAACTCCGGGGTGGCCAGCCGGTTTCGGGCCAGGGTCTGGGTCAGACAGCCCGCGACGCCCAGCGCCGCGCCCGCCGCGACCCCGGCGATGATCCGGCCGAGCCGGAACTCCCGGACGAGCAGCACGTCGAAGTGGTCGCCGCGGCCGAAGACCGCGTTGAAGGTGCGAACCAGGCCCAGTTCGCGCTGTCCGGAGTAGACGGACAGTACGACCGCGCCGACCAGGGCGACGGCGAGCACGGTCGTGGTCAGCACGGCCCGGCCGGGCAGCAGCAGCGACAGGCCGCCCCGGCGCAGCACCAGGTGTTCGGGCACCGCGCGCAGCCTGCGCGGCAGTCGGGCGAGCAGCGGCCGGAGCGGCGAGCGACGGGTGTTGCGGGTCACCGGCTCGGCGGTGGCCGGGTCGGTCAGGCCCAGCGCGCCCAGCCGCCGCGAGCGGACCACGCCGATCAGCAGGGGTGCGCCGATCAGCGCGACGATCATCGAGACCGGGGCCTCGAACGGCCGGGACACCACGCGGGCCACCACGTCGGCGGCGGTCAGGACGCTCGCGCCGATCAGCGCCGCGAAGCACAGTTGCGCCGGGATCCGGGGGCCGACCATGGTGCGGGCGAGGAAGCCCGCGAGCAGGCCGAGGAAGGAGATCGGGCCGACCAGGGCCACCGAGGAAGCCGTGAGCAGGGTCACCGCCAACGCGACCAGGACCCGGGTCCACGCGGGGTGGTGCCCCAGGCTGCGGGCCAGGTCGTCGCCCAGGACCAGGGCGGACAACGATCGGGAGGTCAGCAGCGCGATGGCGAACCCGACCGCGAGCACCGGGGACAGAGTGCCGAGCGACTCGAAGCCCTGGATGCCGGCCAGCGAGCCGAGCACCCAGAAGCGGAACGTGTCGTACGTCTCGGCCGAGTTGACGATCAGCACGTTGGTGATGCCGCCGAAGGTCGCGCTCAGCGCCGCGCCGGCGAGCACCAGGCGCATCGGCGAACCGCCGCCGCGCTGACCGGAGATCAGCAGCACGAGCAGTCCGGCCACGGCCGAGCCGGCGAACGCCCAGAGCAGGTAGCCGTATCCGGTCTGCACGCCGACCAGGGTGATGCCGAGTACGACGCCGAGCGAGGCGCCGGCGTTGACGCCGAGCAGGCCGGTCTCGGCGAGCGGGTTGCGGGTGACCGTCTGGAGCAGGCAGCCGGCCGTACCCAGCGCGGCGCCCGCGAGCAGCGCGGTCAGCGTGCGCGGAAGCCGCAGATCGCGGATGACCAGGGTCAGATGGCTGTCCGAGCGCGCGCCGCCCCGGTCGAAGAGGTAGTCGAACGCGCCGCGCGCGCCGACCTCGCCGGCCCCCACCGAGAGCGAGAGCCCGGCCAACACCAGCACGCCGGCCACCAGCACGATCGCCGAGAGCAGCACCGTGCGCCGGCCGTGCGGGTTCCTCGACGGGGCGTCGGGGCGATCGTCCGAGGCGGGCTCGGGCGTCGCGTCGGCGGGGTCGCTCGGGAAACCCGCCGACTTTCCCGGAATCGGCTGATGCACAGTCATAAGGTGAGGCTAACCTAAGAACACAAGGCCCTTCGAGGGGCTCCCGAGCACCCCCGGGCACCCTCCCGGACCCCATCGAGTACCCGTGAACGCGACGCCGAGGCGCCGTCGTCGCAGGCCCCCGAGGGGCGTTTCGAAGGGGTGGGCGCCGGGGGTGGGGCGCCGGTCGGCCACGCGGGGTCGGGTGGCTCGAGGGCGCCCCACCACCATCGACCGTACGTGCGAAGTTAGGTTAGGCTCACCTAAGCCTCGACTCGGGGGCTGTGTTTGCCGAGGGGAATTTCGTGCACCCATCAGACCTCGCCGGCCGCGTCGCGGTGGTCACCGGCGCCGCGCAGGGCATCGGGGCCGCCGTCGTCCGGGCCCTCGTCGACCACGGTGCCACCGTCGCCGCCACCGACCGCGATCCGGTCGGTGTCAAGGCCCTGATGGCCGACGACGACACCGGCGCGGTGGTCGCCTATCCGCTCGACGTCACCGATGGCCCGGCGGTCTCCGCCACCGTGGCCGCGATCGAGCGGCACCTGGGCCCGATCGCCATCCTGGTCAACGTCGCCGGCGTGCTGCACACCTCGCCGGTGACCGAACTCACCGACCGGGCCTGGTCGGACACGTTCGCGGTCAACAGCACCGGGGTCTTCCACACCAGCCGCGCGGTGGCCGGTCCGATGGCCGAGCGCGGAACGGGCAGCATCGTCACGGTCGGCTCCAACGCGGCCGGCATCCCCCGCGCCGGGATGGCCGCGTACGCCGCGTCCAAGGCCGCCGCGACCATGTTCACGATGTGTCTGGGCCTGGAACTCGCGCGCAGCGGCGTGCGCTGCAACGTGGTCTCACCCGGCTCCACCGACACCCCCATGCAACGCGCCCTGTGGACCGACGCGGACGCGCCGCGACGGGTGATCGAGGGCGACCTCGCCGGCTTCCGCACCGGGATCCCGCTGGGCCGGATCGCCGACCCCGCCGACATCGCCGAGGCGGTCGTCTTCCTCGCCTCGGACCGGGCCAAACAGATCACCATGCACAACATGTACGTCGACGGCGGCGCGACGCTGCACGTGTGACGGACCCTCAGCACCCGCGCCGGGCCACGACCCACACCCGTCCCGCCCGGCTCGGCGGGCACCACCCGCACCCCGCACCGCTTCGGCTCGGCGTCCGATCGAGCCGCTCGGACTCCGCGGCATCCCGCCGGAGAATCAAAGGAGCCTCAGGTGACCACCCCAGAAGCCACCGGTCTCGCCACAGTCGGCGCGGCGACCGCGCTGCTCGACGCGTATCGCCCCGGCAGCGCGCGCTTCTTCGCCTCCCCCACCCGCACCCTGCTCACCCACGGCACGCAGACCGAAGTCGAGGACGACGAGCGGCCGTTGGCCACTCGGGTGGCACAGACGCTGGCGGCCGCGAGCCCGGTCGGCGGGCGGAGTGCGATCGTGCTCGGCGCCGTGCCGTTCGACCAGGGCGAGCGCGCCGCGCTGGTGGTCCCGGAGGCGGCGACCTGGGGACCGCCGCTGTCCGCCGACCCGCTGATCGCGCTCGCCGCGCCCGAACCGACCGGCACCGCCTGGGACATCCGCCCGGTGCCCGCACCCGAGGTGTACGAGGCGGGCGTGGCCGAGGCCGTGCGGCGCATGCGCGCGGGCGCGCTCGACAAGGTGGTGCTGGCCCGCACGCTGGAACTGCGCTCGTCCGAACCCCTGGACATACCCGTGCTGTTGCAACGGCTGGCCCGTCGCGACCCGCAGGGCTACACGTTCGCGGTGCCGGGCGTACGGCCCGGCAGCACGCTGATCGGCGCCAGCCCGGAGTTGCTCGTCTCGCGCACCGGCCGGAACGTGCTGGCCAACCCCCTGGCGGGCTCCGCCAAACGCAGCGCCGATCTGGCCGAGGATGTGCGCCGCGCGACCGGCCTGCTCGAATCCGAGAAGGACCTGCACGAACACGCCGTGGTCGTGGCCGCGGTGCGCGCCGCGCTCGCGCCGTACTGCGAGACGCTGGAGGTGCCCGAGCGGCCGACCCTGGTCTGCACTGCCGCGATGTGGCACCTGTCCACCACCGTCACCGGCACCCTTCCGGCGCAGGACCCGGCCTCCGCGCTGGAGTTGGCCTGCGCGCTGCACCCGACCCCGGCCGTGTGCGGCACCCCGACCACGACCGCGCGCCGCGCCATCGCCGACCTGGAGCCGTTCGACCGGGGCCTGTACACCGGCATGGTCGGCTGGGGCGACGCGGACGGCGACGGCGAATGGGTGGTCACCATCCGCTGTGCCGAGGCGGACGCGGACACGCTGCGCCTGTACGCCGGGGCGGGCATCGTCTCGGCGTCCTCGCCGGCGGCGGAGACCGCCGAGACCGAGGCCAAGTTCGGCACCTTCCTGCACGCCGTGGCGGGTCGGCGATGAGCGCCCCGAACTTCGTGCCCGCGCCCACCTGGCCCGCCGAGTTCGCCGAGCGCTACCGGGCCGCCGGGTGGTGGCGCGGCGAAACGTTCGGCGGCATGCTGCGCGAGCGCGCCGCCGCACACCCGGACCGGATCGCGATCGTGGACGGCGACCGCCGCTGGACCTACGCGGACCTGGACGAGCGGGCCGACCGGATCGCCGCCGGGCTGCTCGCCCGCGGGATCGGCCGGGGCGACCGGGTGGTCCTGCAACTCCCCAATGTGGCCGAGTTTTTCGGCGTGGTCTTCGCGCTGTTCCGGATCGGTGCGCTGCCGGTGTTCGCGCTGCCCGCGCACCGCGAGACCGAAATCGCCTATTTCTGCGCGTTCACCGAGGCGGTCGCCTATGTGATCCCGGACGTCTGCGAGGGCTACGACCACCGGGCGCTGGCGAGCAGGGTGCGCGCCGACCTGCCCTCGCTCAAGCACGTCCTGGTGGTCGGCGACCCCGGCGAGCACACCGCGCTGGCCGACGTGGACGGCGACCCGGTGGAGATCACCGACCCGCCCGGCCCGGGCGAACTCGCCTTCCTGCAATTGTCCGGTGGCAGCACCGGCGTGCCCAAGCTGATCCCGCGCACGCACGACGACTACATCTACTCGCTGCGCGGCTCCAACGAGATCTGCGCCGTGGACGCGGACAGCGTGTACCTGTGCGCGCTGCCCGCCGCGCACAACTTCCCGCTCAGCTCGCCCGGCACGCTCGGCGCGCTGTACGCCGGAGCGCGCGTCGTGTTGTGCCCCAGGCCCACTCCCGACGTGGCGTTCGCGCTGATCGAGCGCGAACGGGTGACCATCACGGGCGTGGTGCCGCCGCTGGCGCTGGCCTGGACCGAGGCGGCCCAGCGCGGCGGTTTCGACCTGAGCAGCCTGCGTGTTCTGCTGGTCGGCGGCGCGAAGTTCAGTGCGGAGGCGGCCCGCCGGGTCGCCCCCGCCATCGGTTGCACGCTCCAGCAGGTGTTCGGGATGGCCGAGGGCCTGGTCAACTACACCCGACTCGACGACCCGGAAGAGGTGATCGTCACCTCGCAGGGGCGGCCGATCTCGCCGGACGACGAGATCCGGATCGTCGACGACGCCGACGTGGATCTGCCCGAAGGCGAGACCGGACACCTGCTCACCCGGGGTCCGTACACCATTCGCGGCTACTGGAACGCGCCCGAGCACAACGCGAGATCGTTCACCGAGGACGGCTTCTACCGCACCGGGGACGTGGTCCGCCGGCTCCCCTCCGGCCATCTCGTGGTCGAGGGCCGGGCCAAGGACCAGATCAACCGGGGCGGTGAGAAGGTCGCGGCCGAGGAGGTGGAGAACCACATCCTCGCCCACCCGTCCGTGCACGACGTGGCCGTGGTCGCGGTGCCGGACGCCTACCTGGGTGAGCGCACCTGCGCGTACGTGATCCTGCGCGCCGGCGCCGAACCGCTCAAGCCGGTCGCGATCCGCCGCTTCGTCCGCGAGCGCGGCCTGGCCGGGTACAAGGTGCCCGACCACGTCGAGTTCGTCGAGACGTTCCCCTACACCGGCGTCGGCAAGGTCAGCAAGAAGGACCTGCGTACGGCGATCGCCGCCGGACTGGCCGAACACCGCGACTGAACAACGAACTCCCCCGCCCCCCGTCGATTCCCGCCCCGAAAGGCCGCACCCGCCATGGCATTGCCGAAGATCGCCCCCTATCCGATGCCGGACGCGGCCGATCTGCCGACGAATCGGGTGGACTGGACCGTGGACCCGGCCCGTGCCGTGCTGCTCGTGCACGATCTGCAGAACTACTTCCTGTCCGCGTTCGAACCCGACGCCTCCCCGGTCACCGAGTTGCTCGCCAATGTCGCCCGCCTCAAGGACGACTGCGCGCGGCTCGGAGTGCCGGTGGTCTACTCCGCGCAGCCCGGCGGCCAGAGTGCCGAACAGCGGGGTCTCCAACAGGACTTCTGGGGTCCGGGGTTGCCGGACGACCCGCACGCGGCGGCGATCGTGCCCGCCGTGGCACCCGGGCCCGCCGACACCGTGCTGACCAAGTGGAAGTACAGCGCCTTCGTACGCACCGAGTTGCGCGCGTGGATGCGCGACCTCGGCCGCGATCAGTTGGTGATCGTCGGTGTGTACGCGCACATCGGGGTGATGACCACCGCGTGCGACGCGTGGATGCAGGACATCCGGGCGTTCGTGGTGGCGGACGCGGTGGCCGACTTCACCTCGGACAACCACCGGATGGCCCTGCACTGGGCCGCGGCGAACTGTGCGGTGGTCACCGACACCGCGTCGCTGTTCGCGGGGAAGTAGACGGACATGGCGCTTACTCTCGAACTGATCCGCACCGACGTCGCCGACATCCTCGGCGAGGACCCGACGGACATCCCCGACGACGAGAACCTGGTCGACTACGGCCTCGACTCGGTGCGGGTGATGGCCCTGGTGGAACGCTGGACCCGCGAATACGGAGTCGTGGTGGACTTCGCCGACCTCGCGGAGCGGCCCACCCTGGAGGGGTGGGCCGAATTGCTCTCATCCAAGCCATAGTTCACCGACGAGACGGGTCGGGCGCGCACAGCGCGTGGTCGATCAGCGCCCTGGTCGCCGCGTCCTGGCGCGCGCCGCCCGCCTCGTCGTTCTCGTCGACACCGTTGCGTACCACCAGCACGGCCCGTCGACCGTCGGCGGTGACGCCGTTCTCACTGGAGAAGCCGAGATCGTTGCCGCCGTGGTGCCAGTACTCCCCGCCGCAACCGAGCTCGGTGCTCTCCAGACCCAGGCCGTAGCCGCGCCCGGGCTCGTCCGGGATCGGCTCCGTGCGGCGCATCTCGGCGAGTTCGCCGGGCCCGAGCAGCCGACCGGAGAGCAGCGCGGCGAAGAAGCGGTCGATATCGCTCGGCGTGCCGTACATCGCCCCGGCCGCGTCGGCGACGGTGTGGTTGAGCACGGTGGTGTCGGTGGGGCGGCTGTCGCCCGCGAAGGTGTGCCCGCCCTGCGCGTGCGGCTGCGGCAGATACGGGTCGTCGCCCGGGACCCGGGTGTCGTGCAGGCCGAGGGGGCGCAGGATCCGGTCGCGTACCTCCTCGCCCCACGAGCGGCCGGTGACCCGGTCGATGATCATGCCCACGAGCAGGTAGTTGGTGTTCGAGTAGGCCCACGCGGTACCCGGTTCGAACCGGCCGGGCAGGGTGAGCGCGGCGGCGACCAAGTCTTGGGGCCGGTAGTGCCGAAAGCGGTTCTCCCGGTAGCCGCGTGCCGAGTACAGCGCCGGGACGGCGGAGGGCAGCGCGGTGTAGCCGGGGATCCCGCTGGTGTGTTGGAGCAGGTGCCGCAGGGTGATCCGGCGGCCGTCGTTGCCGTTGCCGCGCACCACACCCGGGAGCCAGGTCTCGATCGGCTCGTCCAGCCGCAACCGGCCCTCCGCCACCAGTTGCAGGGTGACGGTGGCCACGAAGGTCTTGGTCGTGCTGCCGATCCGGTAGTGGCCGTCCCGGGGCACCGGTCGGCCGGTGTGCGCTTCGGCCTCGCCGCTTCGAGTGGTGCGTACCGTGCCGGGCGCGGTGTAGCGCACGGTGACGCCGATCGCGCCGGCGTCGTGGATCGCGTCGGTGTCGCGCTGGAGGCGGGAGGCGGCCGGGTCGTGTGCGGCGGCCGGCTCGCTCGCCGTCGCCGTGGCGGTGCTCGTGGTGGCGAGCACGAGGCCGACGGCGAGCAGGCAGGCGGCCCGGTACGGCCTCGAACGTACCCGTGTGGTAATCGAGTTCATCGCGTGTTCCTCCGTGGAGGTGTCCGGGAGCGGCGACCGATGTGGGCGCCGCTTCGGGGGCCGACGTGCGCTCATGCCTCGGGGGCGAGCAGTCGGTCGGTCAGTCGTTGTACGGCCACCTCGGCGCGCAGCCCGATTTCGTCGCCGTCGTCGGTGCCGTTGACCACGATCACGACGCTGCGTCGGCCGTCCTCGGTGACGCCCATCCGGATCTTGCTGCCCTCGATGTCGCCGCCGTGTCCCCAGCGGTATCCGCCGCCCGGCAGCGGTTGGCGCATCAGCCCCAGGCCGTAGCGCACCCCCGGCATGACCTGCTCGAAGTCGGCCGGCATCGGCACGGTCGTGCGCATCAGCGCGAGTTGCGCGGGCGGCAGCAGTCGGCCGCCGAGCAGCGCGGTGAAGAAGCGGTCCAGATCGGCGTGGGTGCTGATCATCTCGCCGGCCGCGTCGCCCCAGGACATGTTGCGGATGGTGGTGTCCACCCAGGCGTCCCGGTCCGGGAAGCGGTGGTAGGAGTGGGCGTACGGCGCGGGCAGGGTCGGATCGCCGCCGGGTGCGTAGCTGTCGTCGAGGCGAAGCGGGCGCAGCACCCGGGTGCGCACCTGGTCCGCCCAGGAACGGCCGGTGACCCGTTCGATGATCATCCCGGCCAGGACGTAACCGGTGTTCGAGTACTCCCAGTTCGGCGTCGGGTCCTCGGGGGTGGCGGGCGGGAAGCTCGGGGCGAAGCGCATCGCCGCGTCCACCAACTCCCGGGCGTTCGTGTCACGGAACCGCACCTGTTCGAAACCCGCCGCGGTATCCGGGAGTTCGATCGAGTAGTTGTGCAGGCCGCCGGTGTGCTGGAGCAGGTGGCGCACGGTCACCCGGCATCCGTCGTTGCCGTTGCCGGTGACCACCCCGGGCAACCACCGCTCCACCGAGTCGGCGAGCGAGAGCCGTCCCTCGGCCACCAGTTGCAGTACGACGGTGGCCACGAACGCCTTGGTCGCGCTGCCGATCCGCAGCCGCGCGTCGTGCGGTACGGGCCGCCCGGTGCGCAGGTCGGCCGGCCCCGCGTACGCCTGACTGCGCTCGCGCCCGTCGCGCACCACGATCGCGGCGTTCACGTAGCCGCCGTCCCGCAGCAGTTGCTCCGCCTCGTGGCGCAATCGGTCCCGGATGGGCGGCCGGCGCTCGGCGGCGGTGGCCGGTGGGGCCAACGCGATCGTCGACCCGGTCAGGGCCACCGCCAGCGCACAGCAGCGACGGCGGCTCAGGAGGGCGGGGCTGCCGGGGACACGGACCATGGGTGCGGACACGACGACTCCTCAGGGGTTCACCGATACCGCTCCACCATCGCGCGCCCTTGTGCCCGCCCACGACCGTGCGGCCACCCGGACGCGAGGTGGTGGAACCCGGTGCGGCCTGGGTGGGGCAGACCGAACCGGTGGGCGCGAACGCGGCGGTCGTCCCTGCGTGCACGGGCGTTGGCGCGACCGTCGGACCGCGGCCGAAGGTTGGCGCAACCACCCCACCATGTGCGGGCGTTCGCAGCGCCGGCGGGCGTTCGCGGCGCTCCCCAGGCGTTCGCGCCGCTATCCCGCCGTGCCGGGTGCTCCCCCTCCGCGGCGCAGCAGGGCGTAGTCCATCGCGGTCCAGGCCATCGCCGTGGCGCCGTCGAGGATGGCTCGGTCGGCCGCCGGGGAGATCGCCGCGTCCGCGAAGGCCGCCTCGTGCGGGCCGCAGGTGCCACCCGTGATGTCCAGGACCGGATGAATGGTCGGGATCACGTGCGAGACGTTGCCCATGTCGGTGCACGCGAAGGGGGGTCGCTCGATCGGGTCCGGGCGGCCCAGTTCCCGGGCGTTGGCCCGCCATAGCGCGATCAGGGTCGGGTCGGTGCGGAAGTCCAGATAGTCCGGTTCGGGGCGGGTCAGCCGGACCTCGCAGCCGATCGCCAGCGCGCCGGCCCGGAAGCATGCCTCGACCCGGTCGCGCAGTTCGGCCAGGTCGGCCGCGTCCGTGGTGCGCAGTTCGTACTCGGCGGTGGCCCGCTCCGGGACCGCGTTGGGCGAGGTGCCCGCCGCCGTGGTGATGCCGTGCACCCGCCAGTCCGTAGGCAACTGCCGTCCCAGCAGACCCAGGGCGACCTGAGCCACCGTCAGCGCGTCGGCGGCGCTGCGTCCTTCGTGCGGGTTCAGGCTCGGATGCGCGGCAGTGCCGAGGTATTCCACGGACAGCGTGCCGAGTGCGAAGGAGCGGAACTCGGCCACCTCGAACGGGCATGGGTGCACCATCATCGCCGCGTCCACGCCGTCGAAGGCACCCGCGTCCAGGAGCAGCGCCTTGCCCGCGCCGCGCTCCTCGGCCGGGGTGCCGACCACGCGCACGGTCAGGCCCAGCCGATCGGCGACCGGGCCGAGCGCGAGGGCGGCGCCGACACCCGCCGCCGCGATCAGGTTGTGTCCGCACGCGTGGCCGAGACCCGGCAGCGCGTCGTACTCGCACGCGATCGCGACCGTGATCGGGCCGGACCCGATGCTCGCCACGAATGCGGTGTCCAGGCCGAACACGGGCGCGGTGACCGCGTAGCCGTGGGCGCGCAACACGTCCGCACACCAGGCCGAGGCCCGGTGTTCGGCGAAGGCCGGCTCCGGGTGGGCGTGGATGCGTCGGCTGAGCGCGAGCAATTCGTCCCGATCCGCCAGCACCCGATCGCGGATCGCGGCCCGGTCGGCATCCGAGGCCGGTCGGTCCGCCACGTCGGCCACGCTCATGTTCCGCTCCGCTTCATCGAGATTTCTTCGTCCCGGGGGCACCCTGACGGACCCTCGGAAGATAGCTTAGGCTTACCTAACTTCGCGTGCCGGGGATCGGTACGTGCCGCCTGCCGTCGTCGCGCCCCGGGAGTCTCCACACCATGCCTCACCACCAGGCCGAGACCACCGTTCCGGATCCCGCCGTCCCGGACCTCGCCGAGGCCGACGTGCCCGAGCCGGCGGCCGGCCCCGACGCCGCCCGGCTGCCGCTGCTCGCCGCCCAGGCCGGCATCGTCTACGCCCAGGCGCTGGCCCCGGGGGATCCGGTCTACAACACCGGTGACCGGGTCGAGATCCGCGGCCCGCTGGACGCCGACCTGTTCACCCGCGCACTGCACCGGGTCGCTGTCGAGGCCGAGACGCTGCGCCTGCTGGTGGTGGCGGACGCCGACGGCACCTCGACCCAACGCGTCATCGACCACGAGCACCCGGTGCGCCGCGTCGACCTGAGCACCGCCGAGGACCCGAAGGCCGTGGCCCGGGCCTGGATGCGCGCCGATCTGGACCGGGCGGTCGACCCGAGCGCCGGACCCCTGGTCACCCACGCGCTGTTCCGCTTCGCCGACGACCACCACTGGTGGTACCGGCGGGTCCACCACGTCGCCGTGGACGCGTACGCGCTCACCCTGATCGGCCGCCGGGTCGCCGAGTTGTACACCGCCTTCGCCCGCCGAGACCAGCCCACCCCCAACCCCTTCGGCAGCCTGCGCGCCCTGGTCGCGGAGGAGGTCGACTACCGAGCGAGCGAAGCGTACGACACCGATCGCGCGTTCTGGCTCGATCACCTCGCCGACCGTCCGCGACCGGTCACCCTGTCCTCGGAGCCCGCGGCTCCCCTGCCCGCGGCCCCGATCCTGCGCCGCGCCGTCGAACTTCCGCCCGACCGTGCCGCCCGGCTCACCGAGGCCGCCTCGATCGCCCGGGCCACCTGGGCCGAACTGCTGATCGCCGCCACCGCGGGCTACCTGCACCGCACCACCGGTGCCCGGGAGATCATCCTCGGCCTCCCGCTGCTCAACCGGCGCAGCCCCACGGCGCTGCGCACCCCGGCGATGGCGGTCAACATTCTGCCGCTGCGGGTCGCGGTCCATCCCCGGGACACCGCGCCCGAGTTGCTGCGCAGGGTGGTGCTCGAACTGCGCGCCGTCCGCCGACACCAGCGCTTCCGCCAGGAGGACCTGCTCCGCGAACTCGGCGCCGTCGCAAGCGAACAACCGCTGTACGGGCCGATGATCAACATCAAGGCCTTCGAGGGCGACCTGGATCTGGACGGCTCGGTCGCCCGGGTGCACAACCTGGCCGCCGGCCCGGTGGACGACCTGGCCGTCGGCGTCGTGCCGACCGCCGGCGGCGGCCTGCGGATCGAACTGGACGCCCATCCCGCCCGCTACCGCGCGTCCGCTCTGGCCGATCACGAACTCGGCCTGCTGCGCTACCTGGACGCGCTCGTCGAGTTGCTGCACAACGAACCCCGGCAGGCGATCGGCCGGATCGACCTGCTCACCCCCGACGAGGTCGTGCGGGCCACCGCCGGTCGCGCCGAACCACCGGTCACCACGACCCTGCCCGAGCTGTACTCGCACCAGGTCGCCCGCACGCCCGACGCGATCGCGGTCCGCGCCGGCACGGACGCGCGCACCTTCGCCGAGGTCGATTCGGCCGCCAATCGACTCGCCCACGAGCTGATCGCGGCCGGCGTCACCGCCGAGGTCCCGGTCGCCGTCGCGCTGCACCGCGGCGCGGACACCGTGGTCGCCCTGCTCGCCGTGCTCAAGGCGGGCGGCGTCTGCCAGTTCCTCGACCTCGGCCACCCGGCCCGGCGGATCGCCGACGTGTTGGCCGACACCCGACCCGGCTGCCTGATCGGCACCGCCGAGGCGGTCGCGGGCCTGCCCGCGCACGACATCCACACCGTGCTCCTGGACGACCCGAACACCCGTGCCCGACTGGCCGCGCACCCGGACCGCACCCCGCGACCGCCGCGCCCCGAGCACAGCGCGTACGTGATCCACACCTCCGGCTCCACCGGTAGGCCCAAGGGTGTCGCGGTCTCGCACGCCTCGCTGGCCAATCTGTACGCGAGCCACGGAACCGACCACATCGCGCCCGCCGTCGAGCGCACCGGGCGCACCCGGCTGCGGATCGGACACAGCGCCTCGTTCGCGTTCGACGCCTCGTGGGACCCGATCCTGTGGATGGCGCACGGTCACGAACTGCACCTGCTCGACGACGCCGGCTACCGCGACCCCACCACGCTGCTCGACTACCTGCACGAGCACCGGGTCGACTATCTGGACGTGACGCCCACCTACGCCGAGGCGCTGCTCGCCGAGGGCCTCGACGCCCCCGGCCGGCACCACCCCGCCGTCGTGGTGGTCGGCGGCGAGAGCGTGCCCGAGCCGCTGTGGCAACGACTCTCCGCGATCCCGGGCAGCCGGCCGATCAACCTGTACGGACCCACCGAGACCACCGTCGATGCCTACTTCTGGGGCCCGGACGGCGCCGGCGCCCCGGTCCGCGCCTCGCGCGCCTACGTCCTGGACAACTCGCTGCGGCCGACCCCGGTCGGCGTCACCGGCGAACTGCACATCGCCGGCGCGTGCCTGGCCCGGGGCTACCTGAACCGGCCCGACCTGACCGCAGAGCGCTTCGTCGCCGACCCGTTCGGCGCCGCGCACGGCGATCCGGGCGGCCGGATGTACCGCACCGGCGACCTCGCCCGGCGTCGCGCGGACGGCACCCTCGAACTCCTCGGCCGGGCCGACGAACAGGTCAAGATTCGCGGCTTCCGGATCGAACCGGGCGAGATCCAGGCGGTGTTGGCCACCCACCCGGACGTCGCACAGGCCGCGGTGATCGCCCGGGACGCGGCGCACGGAAAACGACTGCTCGGCTACGTGGTCCCGGTCGCCGGTCAAACCCCGGACCCCGAGGCGCTGCGCGCGTACCTCGCCGACCTGCTGCCCGAACACCTGGTCCCGGCCGCGGTGCTCGTCCTGCCCGCGCTGCCGCGCACCGCCAACGACAAGATCGACCACCGCGCGCTGCCGGACCCGACGCCCGTGGCGCCCGGTCTGCGGGAGGGTCCGCGCGGTCTGCACGAGGAGATCATCTGCGATCTGTACGCCGCCGTCCTGGAATTGCCCGAACAACCCTCCCGGGACGCCGACTTCTTCGAACTCGGCGGCCACTCGCTGCTCGCCGCCCGGTTCGCCGCACGGGCCCGGGAGAGCTTCGAGGCACCGATCGGTCTGGCCGACGTCTTCCGCCGGCCGACCCCCGCCGGCCTGGCCGAACTGGTCCGGGCGGGCACGGATCCCGAGTCGCGCCCGGTACTGGAACCGGTGCCGCGCACCGGCGACCGACTGCCGCTGTCGCCCGCGCAGCAGCGACTGTGGTTCATGTACCGGCTCGAAGGACCCAGCCCCACCTACAACATCCCGCTCGTGCTGACCCTGACCGGCTCGCCGGACCACTCCGCGCTCGAGCGCGCGCTGGCCGACCTGGTGGCCCGGCACGAAACGCTGCGCACGGTCTACCCGGTGCTCGGCGAGGACGGGGACGAGCCCTACCAGCGGATCCTGACGCCCGATCAGGCCCGCCCCGAGCTGCGCCTCGCGGCGTCCGGGGAGACGATCGCCGACGCCGTGCGCCACCGCTTCGACCTCGCCGCGGAACCACCTTTGCGCTGCACGCTGTTCCGCACCGACGGACACACCCACACGCTGGTCCTGCTCCTGCACCACATCGCCGGCGACGGCGCCTCCACCACACCGCTCGCCCGCGATCTGGCCACCGCCTACGCGGCCCGGGTCACCGATCGCGAACCGCTGTTCCCGCCGCTCGCGGTGCGCTACCCGGACCATGTCGCCTGGCAGGCCCGCCTGCTCGGCACCGCCACCGCACCCACCGCGTCCGCCACCCGGCAGCTGGACTTCTGGAAGCGCACCCTCGCCGGCCTGCCGGACGAACTCGCGCTGCCCACCGACCGACCGCGCCCCCAGATCGCCTCGTACGCGGGCGACACGGTCCCGTTCCACCTCGACGCCACCGCGCACGCGGGCCTGGCGGAGTTGGCCCGAGCGACCGGCACCAGCGTGTTCATGACCGTTCAGGCCGCGCTGGCCGCGCTGCTCACCCGGCACGGCTGCGGCACCGACATCCCACTCGGCACGCCGGTCGCCGGGCGCGACGACGACGCCACCGCCGACCTGGTCGGATTCTTCGTGAACACCCTGGTGCTGCGCGCCGACACGTCCGGATCGCCGAGCTTCCGCACCCTGCTCGATCGGGTGCGCGGCGCCACACTGGCCGCGTACGACCACGCCGACCTGCCGTTCGACCGGGTCGTGGACGAGCTCAACCCGCCGCGCTCGCTCGGCCGACACCCGCTGTTCCAGGTGTTGATCGCGTGGCAGTCGTTGCCCGACACCGAGTTCGCGCTCGGCCCGTTGACCGCGCGGATGACCGCCGTGCCGTCCGGAACGGCCAAGTTCGATCTCACCCTGAACGTCGGCGAGCAACCCGGCCGGGGCGTCGGCGGGTTCGTCGAGTACCGCACCGACCTGTTCGACCGGGCCACCGTACTCGGGCTCTCCCGCCGGCTCGCCGCACTGCTCACCGCCGCCGTCGCCGACCCGGACGCGCCGATCGACACCCTGCCTCTGCTCGACGAGCCCGAGCGGCACCGCGCGCTCGTCGAGTGGAACGCCGGGCCCACCGCGACCGCGACCGCCTCGGCCACCCTGGTCGCCCGCTACGAGCAGGCCGCCCGCGCGCACCCCGCGCGGATCGCGGTGAGTTGCGCGGGCCTGTCGCTGAGCTACGCCGAACTGTCCGCCCGGGCCAACCGTCTGGCCCGGCTGCTGGTCGCCCGCGACATCGGGCCCGGCGACATCGTCGCGCTCGCGCTGCCGCGCTCCCCCGAGTTGGTGGTCGCGCTGCTCGCGGTCGCCAAGGCGGGCGCCGCCTACCTGCCGCTCGACCCGGACTACCCGGCCGACCGGCTCGCCTACATGCTGGACGACGCCGCGCCCGCCGTGCTGCTCACCGACTCGGCGACCGCACGTCGACTGCCCGCGCACGACCTGCCCCGAATCCCGGTGGACGGCAAGGACGCCGACACCTACCCGGGTTCCGACCTGCGTCAGGAGCAGCGCAAGCGCCCGCTGCGCGCGAGCGATCCGGCCTATGTGATCTACACCTCCGGCTCCACCGGCCGGCCCAAGGGCGTGCCGGTCACCCACCACAACGTGGCCCGCCTGTTCACCGCGACGGACCACTGGTTCGGCTTCGGCCCGGACGACGTGTGGACCCTGTTCCACTCCTACGCGTTCGACTTCTCGGTCTGGGAGTTGTGGGGCGCGCTGCTGTTCGGCGGTCGCCTGGTCGTGGTGCCGCACCTGGTCAGCCGCGACCCGGCCGAGTTCCTCGACCTGCTCGCCCACGAACGGGTCACCGTGCTCAACCAGACGCCGTCCGCGTTCCACCAGTTGGTGGCCGCCGACCGGGAACGGCCCGGACGCGACCTCGCGCTGCGCTACGTGGTGTTCGGCGGCGAGGCGCTGGAGCCCGCCCGACTCGCCGACTGGTACGAGCGGCACCCCGACGACGCACCGCGACTGGTGAACATGTACGGGATCACCGAGACCACGGTGCACGTCTCCTACCATCCGCTCTCTCGCGCGTCGGCAGCCGCCGGGAGCGCGAGCACGATCGGGGTGAACATCCCCGACCTGCGCGTCTACGTCCTGGACCACCGGCTCCAACCGGTCCCGCCCGGGGTGACCGGCGAGATGTACGTCGCCGGCGAGGGCCTCGCGCGCGGCTACCTGGGTCGGCACGCGTTGACCGCGACCCGCTTCGTGGCCGACCCGCACGCGGCCCGGTTCGGCGAGCGGGGGGCCCGGATGTATCGCTCCGGCGACCTGGCGCGCCGCCGCGCGGACGGCGGCCTGGACTATCTCGGGCGGGCCGACCAGCAGGTCAAGATTCGCGGCTTCCGGGTCGAACTCGGGGAGATCGAGTCGGTGTTGGCCGGGCATCCGGCGGTCGCCGACGCCGCCGTGGTGCTGCGCGAGGACACCCCCGGGGACAAGCGGCTGGTCGGCTACGTGGTCGCCGGTCCCGATGTCGCCGGTCCCGATGTCGGCGGTCCCGATGTCGCCGGGCCCTGTGTCGCCGGGCCCGATGCCGAAAAGGTCGATGTCGAAGCGGTCGATGTCCGGAGGGCCGGCGTCCAAGGGCCCGCGCTGCGCGAATACGCCGCCGCGACCCTGCCGGTCCACATGGTCCCCTCCGCCGTGGTCGTGGTCGACCGGCTGCCGCTGACCGCGAACGGCAAGCTGGACCGCAAGGCACTGCCGCGCCCGGACCACACCGCATCGGCCGGCGCCGGACGGGCTCCGCGTGGACCGCGCGAGGAGCGGCTGTGCGCGCTGATCGCCGACGTGCTCGGTGTGCCCGCGGTCGGCGTGCACGACAACTTCTTCGACCTCGGCGGCCACTCGCTGCTCGCGGTCCGCCTGGCCGGCCGGATCAAGTCCGCGCTGGGCGCGGACGTCGGCATCGGCACCATCTTCCAGGCGCCCACGGCCGCCGGCCTGGACGCCGCGCTGGAGGCGGCCGAGCACACCGACGCGCTGGACGTACTGCTGCCGCTGCGCCCGGCCGGCTCGACCGATCGGGCTCCGCTGTTCTGCGTGCATCCGGCCGGTGGCCTGTCCTGGTGCTACGCGGGCCTGATCCGGCACCTGCCGGCGGATCTGCCCATCCACGGCCTCCAGGCCCAGGGTGTCGGCCCGGCGACCGCCGGTGAACCACTGCCCCGGACGCTGGAGGAGTTGGCCGCGCACTACGTCGACCGGCTGCGCGAGGTCCGGGCGGACGGCCCGTATCGGCTGCTCGGCTGGTCGACCGGCGGGATCATCGCGCACGCGATGGCGACCCGGCTGCAGGACCTGGGCCACGAGGTCGAGTTGCTCGCGATCCTGGACGCGTATCCGGCCGAGGGCTTTCGCGAGTTGCCGGTGCCCGATCGCGCGGAGGCGCTGGAGGCGCTGCTCACCATGGGCGGCTACGGACCGGAGAGTCTGGGCGGCGCGCCGCTCGAACTCGGGTCGGTGATCGCGGTGTTGCGCCGCGAGGGCAGTCCGCTGGCCGGGCTGGACGAGGCCACGATCGAGGCGCTCAACGACATCTACCTCAACACCAACCACCTCGTGCGGGCCTTCGACCACCGGGTCTTCCGCGGCGACGTGCTGTTCTTCCGGGCCACCGTCGACACCATCGACGACACGCTCACCCCCGACACCTGGGCCCCGTACGTAAGCGGTCGGATCGACAACACGAACGTGGCCTGCTCGCACAAGGACATGACCCTGCCCGGCCCGATCGCGCAGATCGCGCGTGTGGTCCTGGACCGCCTCACCGAGTTGGAGAACGACTCCCATGACCTCTCGTGACCACGACACCCCGACGAACCCGTTCGACGACGAGGACGGCGAGTTCCGGGTCCTGGTGAACGACCTCGGGCAACACTCCCTGTGGCCCGAATTCGCCGCAGTGCCGGACGGCTGGACACTTGCGCACGGGCCGTGCGCGCGCTCGGTCGCGCTGGACTGGATCGGCACGCACTGGACCGACCTCGGCCCGGCCGCGCGGTGACCGGGGAGCACATCGAACCGGCCCCCGAGGCGAGCGGGGAGCACAGCGAGCCGGCTTTCGGGGTGACCGATGAGCGCGGTGGACCGGCTTCCGCCGCGACCGAAGAGCGCGACGAACCCGGTCCCGCGGCGGCCGGCGAGCGCGCCCGACCCGCTCCGCCGGCGACCGCGAAGGGTGCGTCCGCGTGGATCGTGGTGGCCGTCTACACCGCCGCGATGTGCATGAACGGCCTGGATTCGACCATCGTCAATCCGGCCCTGCTGACCATCGCGAAGGACTTCGACCGGCCCGCGGTGGCCGCGAACACGGTCGAGATCGCCTTTCTGGTCGCCCTGGTGGCCGCGCTCCCGGTCGCCGGCCGGCTCGGCGACCGCTTGGGCACGAAACGCGTCTTCCTGGGATCGCTGGCCGTGTTCACCGCGGCCTCGGCCGCGTGCGGCCTGTCCCAGAACCTGGTATCCCTGGTCCTGGCACGCGTCGTACAGGGCCTGGCCGGCGGCCTGTTGACTCCGGTCGGGATGACCATCCTGTTCACCGCGTTCGCGCCGCACGAGCGCATGCGGCTGGCCAAGTGGCTGATCGTGCCGACCGCGCTGATGCCCGCGCTGGGTCCGCCGCTCGGCGGATTCCTCACCGAACACCTTTCCTGGCACTGGCTGTTCCTGGTGAACGTGCCGATCGGCACGGCCGCCGTACTGCTCGGCCTGTTCGGGCTGCGTGAGCACCGCGCCGGTGTGGTCGGGCCGTTCGACCGCACCGGGTTCTGGCTCACCGCGCCGACCCTGGGGCTGCTCACCTACGCGCTCGGCTTCGGGCCCTCGCAGGGGTGGACCACGCCCGCCATCGCGATCGCCGGCATCCTCGGCCTGGTCCTGTCGGTGGTCGCGATCTCGCACCAACTGCGGGCCGAGGAGCCGTTGTTGCGGCTCCGGCTGCTCGCCGATCGGGCCTTCGGCTCGGCGACCGCGCTGGCCCTGGTCACCTCGGCCGGGCTGATGGGCGTGCTGTTCGTCTTCCCGCTGCTGTACCAGGCGGCGTTGGGCGCTTCGGCGCTGGACGCGGGGCTCGGGGTGTTTCCCGAGGCGGTCGGCCTGATGTTCGCGTCACAGGTGGTGGACCGGCTGTTGCCCCGACTCGGCCCGCGCCGGCTCACCACACCGGCCCTGGTCCTGGCCGCGCTGGTGTTCGGCGCGCTCGCGCTGCCGGGCGTCGCGGACAACGCGTGGGCGGTACGGGTGTTGATGTTCTGCGTCGGACTGGTTCTGGGTACGGCGGTGTTGACCGTACAGATCGCCGGGTTCGGCGAGATCGAGCCCGCCGACATGGGTCACGCGATGGCGCTGTTCACCATCGTCCGCACGCTCGGCGGCTCGCTCGGGATCGCGGCCGGCGCCGCGGTGATCGAGGCGGGCGGCGGTTCGGGCCACGACGCCGGTGCGCCGGGGCCGTATCGCGCGGCGATCTGGGTCACCGCCGGACTGGTCGCGCTCGGCGCGCTGTTCGCGCTGCGCCTGCCACACCAGGCACCGGCACCGCCACCGTTCGAGGACGACGACGAGCCGGGTCCCGGGACGGGACCCGGCGCCGCACCCGGGACGGGTCACGAAGCCGAAGCGGGAGCGGATCCGGGGACTGCTCCCGAGCCCGAGTCAGCCCGCACCGATTCGGCCGGAGCCTCAGCGCCCGTCCGGGGCTGACAGCAGGTCGACGAGTCCGACGGCGAGCCCGCCCCGCCAACAGGCGTAGTCGTGGCCGCCGTCGAACTCGGTGTAGGTAAGTGGATATCCGCGTTCCAGCAGGACATCGCGCAACCGGCGGTTCTCCGCGAGGAGCATCCACTCCAGCAGTCCCACCTCCAGGTGGAACCGGATCGGCAGGCGCTCGCTCGTGGCGAACCGTCGGGTCAGCCACTCCGGTCCGTCGTTGCTCTCGTCCGGGTCGGGCCACCAGAAAGACCCCGACTGGGACAGCGCGTTGCCGAATCGGTCCGGTCGACGAAACGCCCCGAACGCCGCGGTCAGCCCACCCGCGCTCTGCCCCACGAGCACGGTGTGCGCGGGATCCCCGCTCACCCCGTGACGCCGGCCGGCCCACGGCAGCAGCACGTCCGCGAGCCAGTCCACGAACGATTCGCTACAGGTGAGATCGGCCATCCGCCGTTCCCGACCCATCGTGTCCACCAGCAGCGCCACGGTGGGCGGGATCCGGCCGTCGGCGTGCAGGTTGTCCAACGTGTCACCGATCTCCAGCACCGAGCCCCAGACCTCGCCGTCCAGCAACACCGCCACCCGGTAGGGCTCGTGCCGAACGCCCGCGGGCACCAGCACGCTCACCCGGCGTCCGTCCACCGTGGTGTCCAGCCGCGTCCCGCGCGGTACGCCCGGCCGGCGCCGTGCCCACGGCTGCCCGGGCGCGTCCGGCAGCGCCAGCACCGAGGACGGATTGCGCCCGTCCCGCGCGGCCAGCGTGGGCGCGTGGTTGTACGGGTCGGGCACCGCCGCGTCCAACACGCCCAGCCAGGCGGCGCGATCGGTGCGCAACGTCCGACCGCGCGCACCGGTGCCGACGAAGAACTGGTACGACGCGCGCAGGTCGGCGGGCAGCCGATGGGTGATCGCCCACACGTCGGTGCCGGCGACCCGACGCATCAGATGCGGCGTCAGATCGCCCGCGTGCCGGTCCCGGTCGGTGAACGTGTGCAGCAGCGCGAGTACGTCGTTCGCGGGCGCCGCCGGGTCGTCCCGCCACACGAAGGTGACCAGCCGCTGCCCGGGATCGCCCGGATCCGGCTCGATCAGCGGGGCGCCGACCTGCTCGACCCGGGCCCAGAACTCGGGCCCGGCGTCGACTCGTCCGGCGGCGACCGCCTCGGTCAGCGCGTGCAGGATGGGTGTGTCCATGATGCTGGTCGCTTTCTGCGCGAAGACGAAACGGGCGGTCGGGACCCCGCGGGCGGCACCGTGGCCCGGTCCCACGGGCCGCCGTCCGGCGCGGGCCGGGCCATGGCACGGGGCTCGGTCCGCCCCGGGCCCGGCCCCGATACGGGCTCGGCCCCGGGCGCGTGACGCTCCCGGGGCCGAGCACTGCCGATGACGGCACGTCAGGAGGTGGCGGACAGCGCCTTGCTCAGGTCGTCGAGCACCACGCCGGCGGCCAACGGGCCGCCTCGGGTGGACCACACCGAACCGTCCACGGCGACCACGTGGTTCTTCTTGACCGCGTTCAACTCCTTGTACGCCGGCTTGTCCTGAACCTCCTTGAGGGCACTCGCGCCGTCCGAGGTGAGCGTGCCCAGGAACAGCCAGTCGCCGTCGATCTCGGAGATCTTCTCCAGGCTCAACGCGGGGGTGTGCGCGTTGCCGTCCTTGTCCTGCGCCTTGGGCCGGGTCAGCCCCATGTCGAGCGCGACGCCACTGGCGAACTGGCGCTTCTCCATCCAGCTCGGGCCGTTCGGGTTCCAGCGCACGATGCTCACTGCGGCGCCCTTGTTCGCGGTCAGGTCCTCGCCGGTCTTCTTGGCCTTGGCCTCGTAGTCGGTGATCACCTTGTTCGCCTGGTCCAGCTTGTTGACCGCGTTGCCGATGCCCCGGAAGGACAACTTCCAGTCGTCGGTGGGCGCCATCGTGACCAGCGTCGCCGGGGTGATCTTGCGAAGCTGCTTGAGCACCTGCTCGTCCTGCATGTCGCCGGCCAGGATCAGGTCCGGCTTGGCCGCGATCACCTTGTCCATCACCGGCTGCAGCAGGTTCCCGACCACCTCTATGCCCTTGACCTTGTCGGCCAGGTAGGCCGGCGGCTTGTCCAGGCCCTGGCCGTTGGTGATGCCGACCGGCTTGACGCCGAGGGCGAGTACCGCGTCCAGATCCTCCTGGGTGAGCACCACGATCCGCTGGGGAGCGGCCGGTACCTGGACGGCGGTGCCGGTCGCGTCCTTGACCGTGCGCGTGCCGCCGGCCGAGTCGCCGCCCGCCGGCGCGCCGCTGCCCTGGCTCGCGGCGGGCTTGTCGTCGGACTTCGAGTCGGAGTCGGAACCGCACCCGGTGAGCAGCAGGCCGGCCGCCCCCGCCACGGCGAACAGCCGAACCACGCGCCGCCGGGCGGTCGCGAGCGAGCGATGAGAAGAGGACATCTGGGACTCCGGGCGCGAGGAAGGGCGGGAGGCCGGGGCACGGCACGACCCGCGAGGTCGCACTTAGGTTAGCCTTACCTTGCATGCGTTCCGCAAGGTGGTACGGGTTCCCATCGATCCGGGTGGCCCATGTCACGCCCGAGCGGCACACGTTCGATGCCCCTGCGGGGGATCTCGGCCGCCCGTACGGGTGACCGTGGCGTGATCGGTGCCTGTGGCCGGGCGCCGGTCCGTACGGTTTCCCGCATGAAGCGGACCACCGTGACGCGTTCGATGGTGTCGATGGCCGCAGCGGCCGTGCTCGTGCTCGCCGGTCTGGCCGCCCCGGCCACGGCCGACCCGCCCAGCGGCGGTTGCCTCGCCGACCGGTTGACGCGACTGAGCACACTCCGGCATCGCCTGGACGAGCTCGCCCTGAGCGGTCTGGCCGGCAACAACCAGTACTGGTACGTCGATCACCGGCGCTGCACGCTCGCGATCGCGACGCTGCGCGGCGCCGCCGACCCGGTCACGTCGGCCTTCCTGCACACCGCCCGGATGTTGCCCGCGCTGGTCGAGATCACCGAACTCGGCGCGCCGGTCACCACCCGCGTGGCCAGGCGGCCCGCCACAGGCCCCCACACCCGGGCCGCCACCACCGGCTTCCACGGCGGCAGCCCGCTCTACAGCGGGCTCACCGGCACGGTCTTCATCTGCACCGCCGGCTTCAACGGATACCGCGCGAACACGACCGGCACGGCGGGCCATTGCGCCCGCGACGCACCCACCTGGTACGACGGCACCGGCACCCTGATCGGCACCGTCGACGAGTCCCGCTTCCCCGGGGCCGACTGGGCCGTCATCCCGGCGGCCGAGGGCCTGGCCCTGGCCTCCGACATCCTCGACGGCGACTCCACCACCACGATCACCGGCTTCGCCCGGCCCCGACTCGACGACCGGGTCTGCGGCACCGGCGCCACCAGCGGCACCCGCTGCGGCACCATCGACGCCACCGACGTCACGGTCAACTACCCCGAGGGCCCGGTCACCGGCCTGGCCCGCAGCACCCAATCCGGCGCCGCCGGCGACTCCGGCGGCCCGGTCCACACCGGCCCCACCGGAGTCGCCCTGATCAGCGGCGGCCCACCCGAAGGCGCCCCCACCTTCATCCAACCCCTGAACTTCTGAGCCCCGTCCCCGGGGCGCGGAGTCGCTCGGCGACCCACCCGAAACCGCCCCACCTGCCTCCCACCCCCGAACTTCCCGGCTCGCCCTCCGGGAGCACCGACACGCTCAGCGGCGGAGGAGTGCGAGTTGGGCGGTGAGGGTGTCGATGCCGCGGTAGGTGAGGCCGACGAGGGCCACGTGTTTCCAGCGCAGGATGCCCTCGGCGTCGATGATGAAGACGGCTCGGCGCAGGGCGTTGCTGCCCAGGCCGATGCCGTAGGCCTCGACCACCTTGTGCTCGGTGTCGGCGAGCAGCGGCATCCGCAGGTCGTATTTGCGGGCGAAACGCTCGTGGCTGTCCAGGCCCTGCGGGCTGATCCCCCAGACGGTGGCGTCGAGATCGGTGAATTGTTCGAAGCCGGAGGAGTATGAGCACAGTTGCTTCGTACAGACCGCCGTGTCGTCGCCGGGATAGAAGGCCAACACGACCGGGCGGCCCCGCTGGGCGGACAGGGTCAGCGGAGCACGCTCGGCCTCACCGCCGGTCAGGTGCACCGCGTCGAGGGTGAAGTCCGGCGCCGGGGCGCCGATCTCGGGGGTTTTGGACACGTCGTGGTCTCCTCGGGCGGGATGGGCGGCGGCGTGCGGCCGGCGCGCTTGGGCACCGAGACGCTACCCGGCGTCGCTCACGGCCGCACGAGCGCCATCCGCCGGACCAGTAGCACGATCGCGGGAAGCGGGAAGAGCAGCAGGAACAGGTTGGGCAGCCACCATTCGGGCGCGAAGTCGCCGCGCAGTACCCAGAACGCGATGGCCTGGAGGCCGGCGGTGCTGGTCAGCACGAGCGAGATCAGCATCAGCGGGTGGGCGTTCCCCGTCGCGGTACGCCGGCCCAGGCGTAGCGCCGCCACACCGGTCACCGCGGCCGCGAGGTCGAGCGGCACGAACGAGTGGTTCCAGTCGCCCATCACCGGATCGGCGTAGTCCTTGTACGCGTACTCGGCCGGGATCAGCGCGAACAGCGTGACGGTCCAGTACACCAGGAAGCCCACGTCGGCGACGGTCATCGAGACCCGGGTGAAGCACATCAGGTCGGCGCCGCGCGAGCGCACGGCCGCGCTACTCATGGGTCGTCCCGCCGTACAGGTAGAGCACCGCCAGGCCGACGACCACCAGCGTCATGCCGAGCACCGTGCCCGGCCGGAGCGGCTCGTCGTACAGCAGTACGCCGCCGGCCAGTGCGCCGACGGTGCCCAGGCCGGACCAGATCGCGTACACCGGACCCACGTTCAACGTCTTCAGCGCCTGCGCGAGCAGCACGAACGCGAGCAGGTAGCCGACCGCGACGACCGCGCTCGGGACGAGCCTGGTCAGTCCGTGCGAGGCGCGCAGCGACAGGGTCGCGGTGACCTCGGCCAGGATCGCCCCGCCGACCAGCAGTCCCGCGATCACGCGGCGCCGCCTCGGGTGCGGACCAGATCGGTCAGCAGCGCGCGCAGGTCGGTGTGCGCGGCGTCGTGCGGAACGCCCAGGTCCAACAACCGGGCCGCCCACCAGCCGTCCACCGCCATCCGGATCAGGTCGGCGACCGCCGGGTCCAGGCCGTCCGAGGCCAGTCGGCGCTGCCAGTGCGCGTAGCGCTCGCGCAGGCAGGCCAGCACCTCGGGGCCGCCGGCCGCGGCGAGCAGCGCGAGTGGGACCTGGTCGACGCCGCTGCGGTCGCCGGTCGGGGACTCGGCGGGGATGCTCGCGTCCAGCCACGCCAGCGCGAACGCCCCGGGCGGGCAACCCGGTTCGGGCAGCGCGGCCTCGAATCGGTCGGCCAGCCGCTCGACCACGCCCTCTACCAGCGCCTGCTTGCTCGGGAAGTGGTGCAGCAGTCCGCCCTTGCTGACGCCGGCCTCGCGGGCCACCGCGTCCAGCCGGACCGCCTCCACACCGTCCCGGACCAGTATTCGTTCCACCGCGTCCAGCAGTCGATCGCGCATCGGCGCACTCCTGTCCCGCTCCGCATCCCTCCGGACCGTCCGGACGGTCGGGAGCAACGGTAGCAGCGAATCACCTCGGCGCACGTGTCCTTGTTCGGGTGATCCACCTTGCAGCGCACAGGAGTTGCCGGATGGCGAGAGGTCGGCAGGGGGTCGGGAGGGGTCCGGTGGGACGCGGCGGGTCGCCGCTCGGCGGCCTGGGATGCCGGGGCGGAGGTGGGCAGGGGCGCGCCCGGGTCACTCGGTGGGCTCGTCGACGGAGCGGTGGCCGACGGACTCCCGAGCCCGGGCGGCGGCTGCGCCGGCGTCGACCGGGGCGGCGGTCAGCCGGCCGGCGCGCCCGAGGCCGACCCGGCGCCGGCCGGGTTCTCGTCGGTGGACCCGCCGGACGGGACGGCCTGCTCGGCTTCGGACGAGGAGTCCGTCGAGGCCCCGTCGCTCGACCCGGAAGCGTCGGTCGCCGCCTCGGGCGCCGCCTCGGAGGAGGCATCCGTCGGCGTCTCGGAAGCCGACTCCGAACTCTGCACCCCCGGGCTGTCCCCGTCGTTGTCGTCGTTCCCGTCTCCGGAACCGTTCACCAGCAGGCTCACCACCACGATCAGCGCGACCACCGCGACGATCGCGACGACCGCACCGATGATGTAGGCGAGTCGCCGGCGCCGAGGCGGCGCAGCCGCCGGATCCTCGGGCAGCGGCACGGTGGGCGACTGAGCCCGAAGCGGCGGCGAAGCGGGTCGGGTCGGCTGCTGCTGCGGCGGCTCCACGACAGGCGGAGTGGCGGCGGGTGAGGCCGCAGGTGTCGGGGCGGCGGGTATACCGGCCGGATGTACGGGTACCGGCACGGTCGTTCCCTCCGCGCCCGCCGGCCCCAGCGCTCCCGCGGACCCCTCCGCGTCCGCGGAACCTTCCGGCCCCGCCGACCCCGGCTCCCCGGCCGCCGCGGGCCGCGCGAGCTCCGTCGGCGCGGCCAGTTGCCGCGCGATGTTCCGCGCACCGCTGTCGGTCACGTTCGCCGCGAGCAGCAGCCGGACCCGGTCCGCGTCCGGCCGCCCCGCCGGATCCTTGTCCAACAGGCCAAGGATCACCTCGGTCAACGGCCCCGCCCGGCGCGGCCTCGGCGGCGGCTCACCCAGCACCGCGGCCATGCTCGCGTACGCCTGCTCGCGCCGGAACGGCGAAGTGCCCTCCACCGCCTGGAAGAGCGTGCAGCCCAGCGAGAACAGATCGGCGGCCGGCGTCGCGGCGTCCCCGCGCAGCCGTTCGGGCGCGATGTACTCCAACGTCCCGATCACCCCGGACGCGGTCAGCCCCGCGTCGTCCTCGTGCACCGCGATGCCGAAGTCGACCAGCGCGATCCGCCCGGTCGGCGCGAACAGCACGTTCGCGGGCTTGACGTCGCGGTGCACGATGCCCAGCGCGTGCGCCGCGGCCAGCGCGTCCACCAGCGCGGTCCCGACCACCCGGACCTGCTCCACCGTCAGCGGGCCGTCCTCGGCAACCACCTCGGCCAGCGTGCGGGACGGCACGTACTCCATCACGATCCACGGCACGCCGTCCTCGACCACCACGTCGTGCACGCTGACGATGTGCGGATGCCCGCGCAGCCGCGCCGCGTTCCGCGCCTCGCGCATCGCCCGGGCGACGCGCTGCTCGCGTTCCGCGTCCGGGAGCCAATCGCCGATGCTCACCTGTTTGATCGCGACCTCGACGTGCAACAGCTCGTCGGTCGCGCGCCACACCACACCCATGCCCCCGAAACCCAACTGCTCGAGCAGCCGGTATCGGGCGGCGACAAGACGACCCGAACCTCGCGTGTCCATGGCAGGCCCACCCCCGAATGACAGTGTGGGCCGGATTCGGTCACCGCGCCGGCAAACGGACATCCCGGATCGCGCCGATTTCGCGCCGATCCGGAGGAAGAGGTGCCGGAATTCGTTCCCGACTCGTTGTCCGGACCCGCGTGCGAGTCTCTGCCGTGGGGATGCCCGATCCGGCACCATGACGTAATGAGCCGTGTGGAGAAACGCACGTCGACCGAACCGCTGTTGCCCGCTCCGGCGCCGCGAGCCCTGCCGCCCCTGGCCACCCTGCCCGTCTCGCTGATCATGTTCGCGGTCTTCGCGGTGCAGACGGCGGTGTCCTCGCGCTACGGCTTCCATCGCGACGAGCTGTACTTCGTCGTGGCCGGCCGGCACCTCGCCTGGGGTTACGTCGATCAGCCTCCGCTCACCCCGCTACTCGCCCGCGTGTCGGGTGAGTTGTTCGGGGACGACCCGCAGGATCTGCGGATATTCGCCGCGCTCGCGTGCGCGGCCACCATACTGGTCGTCGCGCTGATAGCACGCGAGTTCGGATCCGGCCGGCCCGGCCAACTACTCGCGGCGGCTTGCACGGCCACGTCCGGCATCGTGCTCGGCGTCGGTCACCTGTGGTCCACCGCGACGCTCGACATCCTCGCGTGGCTCCTGGTGGCGTGGTTCACGCTGCGCCTGTTGCGCACCGGCGACGGACGCTGGTGGCTCGCGGTCGGGGCCGCCGTCGGCGGTGCGATGCTCAACAAGTACCTGGTCGGCTATCTCGTGGTCGCGCTGCTCGTCGGCCTGTTCGCGGTCGGGCCCCGGGACGTGTTGCGCAGCCGTTGGCTGGGCGGGGGCATCGCGATCGCGGTAGTGCTCGCTACGCCCGGTCTGATCTGGCAGGCCGGCCACGACTGGCCGCAGTTCACCGTCGCGGCCGGCATCGGCTCGGACGACGGAACGACCAACCGGATCATGTTCGTTCCGCTGCAAATCGCTTACCTGTCACCGCTGTTCGTGCCGATCTGGGTGGCCGGCGGGATCTGCCTGTGGCGCTCGGAACAACTGCGCTGGGCCCGCTCGATACTGCTCGGCTATCTGGTCCTGTGCGTCCTGGTGATCGGCTCGGGCGGCAAGTCGTACTACGCGCTGCCGCTGCTGCTGGTCCTGGTCGCGGCGGGCTGCGAGCCGACCGTGCGGTGGGTCGCAGCCCGGCCCGCCAGGCGGGTACCGGTCGGCTCGATGCTGCTGATCGCCACCGTCACCAGCGCGGTGATCTCGCTGCCACTGCTGCCGGCCGCCAAGGTGAACGCGGTGAACGGGATCAACCCCGAGCAGGGCGAACAGATCGGCTGGCCGGAACTGGCCGACGCCGCGGCGGTGGCCTGGACCCGGATTCCGCCCGAACAACGCGACCGGGCGGTGCTGTTCGCGGGCAACTACGGCGAGGCGGGCGCGCTCGACCGGTACGGTCCCGCCCGCGGACTGCCCAAGCCGTATTCGGGCCACATGTCCTTCGCCGACTGGGGACCGCCGCCGGATCGCGCCGACGGCCCGGTGGTGATCGTGCGCGAGGGCGAGGCCACGCAACGCTTCCGGGACTTCGTCGACTGTCGCCTCGTCACCCGGGTGGACAACGGCAAGGGCGTCGACAACGAGGAGCAGCACGCGGTGGTCGAACTGTGCGCGGGCACGGCGCGGCCCTGGTCGAGTCTGTGGCCCGACCTGCGGCACTTCTACTGATCGACGGGCGCCGACGGGCGCCGACCGGAGCCGGTCCGAGCCGAACGCGACCGACCCGGACCGACCGGACCGGTCCGCGCCCACCCGGGTCGGACCCGCCCTCGCACCGGCCCGGATCGGCGGTCGGCGACCGGCCCGACCGCCCGGGCACACCCCGGATCGGCCCGTGCCGCGCCCGTAGGATGCGGCCACGCAGGGAGGAGCGTCATGGCGAATGCGAGTCCGCCCGGCTATCGCACCGGCGGCGAGGGGCGGCCCGGATCGTTGACCGGCTCGGCCTACCGGGAGATCCGGCGCCGGGTGCTGCACCTGGAACTCGCGCCCGGCGCGCGGTTCACCGAGAAGGCGGTGGCCGGCGAGTTGGGCATGAGCAAGACACCCGTGCACGAGGCGCTCGCGCTGCTCGCCGAGGACGGCTTCGTCGAGGTCATCCCCCGCAGCGGCTACCGGGTCTCCCGGGTCACCGTACGCTCCGCGCGCGAGCTGTTCGACCTGCATCGTGCGCTGGAACAGGACGCGGCGGCGTCGGTGGCGTGCCGGCCGACCGAGGTCACCGCGCTGGTGGCCCGCGAGGACGCCTGGGTACGGACCCGGCGACCGGTCGAGGGTCCGGACGCGTGGCTGGACCGCTACACCCGGCTGCATCTGCTGCTCGCCGAGCCGGTCGGGAATCGGCATCTGCGCCGCGCGCTGGGCGGCACCCTGCACGCGCACCACCGGCTGCTCCGGCTGTGCGTCGCCGCCGACGGTCCGCATCCCCGCACCATCGCGGGCGACGACGCGCCGCTGCTGGAGGCACTCGCGGCGGGCGACCCGGGCGCGGCACGGCGCGCGGTGCACACCCGGCTGACCGGATGTCGGGAGCGGGTGCTGGACACGTTGCTCTCCAGCGACGCGCTGCTGGACGTGAACATCGCCGGGCCCGCGTCCCGACCGTGATCACCGAGCCCGTGTCCCGACCGTGTCCCGGGCCCGCGTTGCGACCGCAATCCGGGCCCGCGCGCGGACCGTGATCACCCGGAACCTCGACCCGACCGTGATCCCCTGGCCCCGCATCCCAACCGCGATCGCCCGGGCTCGCGCGCCGAACGCCGCCGCCCGGCCCGCGTCCCGACCCTGGTGGTGGCCGATGCGGCGTACGGGCCCGACCGCCCGGCGTCACCCGTCGCGCAACAGCGTGCCCAGGTCCAGGTCGAGCAGTTCCGCCGGCGGCTCGGTGCCGAATCCGTCGTCGTCCGCACGGCCCAGCCGCGCGGCGACCGGCGGCACCAGCGCGGCGACCACCGCCGCGCCCAGGGCCCGGACGCCGGCCTCGACGGCGCTCGCCGCGGCCTCCGGATCACCCGCCGAGAGCGCGGCCCGCAATGCCCCGTGATCGGGCGCCGGCCAGCGCGGATCGCCGAGAGCGGCGGCCAGACACACATGCCGGAGGTGGTGGCGCAGCACGTAGTGCTCGACCTCGGCGGCCCGCCCGTTCCCGGCCCGCTCGGCAAGCGCGGCGCCCAGCCCGAGCCACCCCAGCGGCTCCGGCCCGACACCCGCCCCGGCGCGAGAGCCGGACCGGTGACACGTGCCCGGTACGCCCGTCGCGACCACGGCCGCCGCCGCCCGCCGCCACGCGTCCGCCGTGTCCTCCAGCCCGCGCGGCCCCGCCGCCTCCTGCCGTCTCGCGGCCAGCCGGGCCAGCAACGTCTCGATCGTCAGGCGCAGTTCGAGCAGTTCGCGGATGTCGCGCAGGGTGACCGGCATGACCAGGTAGCCCGAATGCGGCGCGACCGCGACCAGGCTCTCGTGGGTGAGCAGATTGAGCGCCTCGCGCACCGGCGTCTTGCCCATCCCCAGGACCGCCGCCAGTTCCCCCTCACTGAACACCGTGCCGGGCACCATCTCCAAGCGCAGGATCCGACCGCGGATCGCCTCCCGGGCGAGGGCGGTCCGGCTTTTCCTGCGCGCTGTCGGGCTCGGCGTCATATCCGGATTCTCCTCGGCTCCCGGCCGCGTTTCGGGTCGGCGGCGGGGATCGGCGAGGATCGGCAAACCGGCGGGTCGACCGGATCGAGGAACGCGCCCGGCCCGCACACCACCCTCGACGCGGCCGACTTCACGCTTGTCCGAGGGGACTAATATCTCAGGAAGCCGAGTCGGCGATAAGGACACGGGGGTGCTCCGGCCCCGGATGGTGCCCACGACGTGGGGCCTTTGCCATCGCCGCCGCCGACTCCTGCGATGATCCTCGCGACGAGGAAGGTGGTTTCGGATGACCCGCGCGGCCCGCACGCCGACCGGCGCTGTTCCGGGGCGCGCCCGTTCGGTTGCCGGTCCTCCGCCGACGACGCGCGACCGGGCCTACCATCGGAATCGTGTCGAAGGCTCCACCGACCGCATCCGCGAGCCGCACCCGCACGCCATCCCCTCGGGACGAACGACCTTGGACATCGACATATGACCGCGTCGCAGCACACCCGATCCGCATCCCCCGTCACGCTCCTGCGGGAATGGCACGAGCGCGCCGACGGCGCCGCCCTGCACGAGGCCCTGTTCATCGGCCTGGGCATCGACCTGCCGTACCTGGAGCGCGTGGCCGTACCGCTCGCCCGCGACCTCTCCGCGCGCGTCGCGATCCTGGGGGACGCCGCGCAGGAGACACACGACCCGGTCGAGGTGCGCGGCGCCGGCCGTGACTACCTCTACGCGCCCACCGTCTGTCCCGGTGGCCTGCGCGCCAAGCTGGTGGTGCTGCTCGGCGAGCACGCGTGCCGGATCGCGATCGGCGGCGGCACCCCCGCGCTGCCCGGCTGGGCCGACGACCGGTTGTGGACGGTGGTCGAGACCGAGCAGGACGCGTCCAACGCGCTGCTCGCCGACGTGGCCGACTGGCTGGACAAGCTGCCCGACCTGGACGGCGTCACGATGGCCCCGTGGGCCGGCGAGTACCTGCGCGAGATCGCCGGGTTGCTGACCGAGCGACACATCATGGCGGACGAGACGCCCGGTCCCGAGGCCCGGCTGCTGGACAACCTGGACCGTTCACTGCTGGCCCAGGTGCCGGCCGGTCCGGTCGAGGAGCTGCACGTGTACGCGCCGGCCGTCGACACGACGGGCGACACGCTGCGCGAGCTGATCGCGCGGCTGTCCCCGGCGCGGGTGCGGGTGGGTGTGCACGAGAACTGGTCCGGCTACACCGGCACGCTGCTGCGCTCCGCGCTCGCCGGCCGCCCGGCCGATGTGCTCGTACTGCCCGAACAGCGGCCGGCGCACGGCCGGTTCGCGCAGTGGCGGATCGGCGAGCACTGGTTCGCGCTGACCGGCAACGCCGACCTGACCCGGACCGCGTTCGCGGACACCGCGGCCGGCGGCGGCGGTCTCGACCTCGCGGTACGCACGGTCGGCACCGACCTGCTGCCGCTCGGCGGTGGGCGCGCCACCTCGCCCGCCGGCCTGGACGCGCTGCGCGGCGTCGCGGCCGGTGCCGAACTCGTCCTGCTCGGGGCCCAAGCGGACGGCGCGGGACTGCGGGTGGTGCTGTCCGAGGCCGCCCGCGAGCCGGTCACGGTGAGCACCTCCGCCGACGGATCGCCGGGCTCCTGGCGGGAGTTGGGCACCATCGCGAGCGGTGCGACGAGCGCCGGCTTCCCGCCCGCGGCCGGTCTGGGTCCGGCGGTACGGGGCAGTGTCACGCGCGCCGACGGCAGCGTGCTGCACTCCGCGGTGGTGTTCGCGTACAGCCCGGCCGCCGCCGCGCGACCGAGCGAGACACGGCTCACCCCGCGCCCGGAGCCCACGCCGATCACGCCGTCGACGCCGCGGCCCGCCGCGTCGACCGCCGTGGTCGCGCCGCGCCCGGTCGAGGCCACGGCCGCACCACAGGCCACGCCCACACCGACTCCGGCTGCGGCTGCGGCTGCGGCTCCGTCGCCCGGGCCGGCTCCCTCACCCGTCGCCCCCGCCGCGTCCGCTGTGACGTCCGCCCCGCACGTCCCCACACGCACCGACCTCGAACCGATCCCGGCCCTCCCGGTCGAGGACAGTCCGTACGCCGACGCGATCGAGGAGTTCGCCGCCCACGGCTGGGTCGCCGGCATCGAGGATGGGATCTGGCGGATCACCGGCTCGTTCGGCAACCCGGTCCCGATCGCGGCGGTGGCCGCGACGCGTCTGGCGCAGTACGGCGAGGCGGTGCTGATCCAGGCCGGGAACGAACGCCGCTGGGCCTTCATGGCCTGGGACGCGCCCGACCTGACGCTGCTCAACTGGCCCGCGCGGAACTGGCGCAGCTATCAGATACGTCCCCCGGCCGACCCCGAGTCGCGCTTCCGGGGCGGCGACCTGGCGAGCGTCCCGGGCCGGGTCGGCCCGCTCAACCGCCAGATCGGCGACCCGCCGCCGGCCCTCCTGCGCGTCCTCGACGAGGTCGGCATCGGCTTCGCCGAACTGGTCAAAACGCTCCAGCAGATCGGCGGCTGACCACTCCCGACCCACGCGACCGCCGGGCCCGCGTTCGCGCGGCCGGCCCGTGGATACCTAGCGAGCGATCGCTAGAATGTCCACAACCAAGACGATGCGCCCCGGAATGGCCGGAGCCCGTGCGCGGAATCAGGAGCCGGACCCCATGGCGGAGCCACTCGCGGCCGATCTGCGCGCCGACGGCCACACCGACTGGCGCGCGTACGATCCGCTGCTGCTGCCGCCGATCCTGGCCGCTTCGCTGGCCGCGTTCGACGAGCACGGGTATCACGGCACGACGGTGCGCGACATCGCGCGCCGCGTCGGTGTGACGGTGCCGGCGCTGTATTACCACTACCAGAACAAACAGGCGTTGCTGGTCGAGCTGCTGATCGGCTCGATGAACGCCGCGCTCGGCCGCTGCCGGGGCGCACTCGCCGAGGCGGACGACGCGCCCACCGCGCGGTTCGCCGCACTGGTCGAGTGCATCGTGCTGTACATGGCCAACCGCGCGCCGCTGGCCTTCCTGGACACCGAGATGCGCAGCCTCGAACCCGACAACCGCGCCCGCTACGTCGCGATGCGCGACGAACTCGAGGCCCTGATGCACGACGCGGTCCGCGACGGCGTCGCACTGGGCGAGTTCAGCACGCCGTACCCCGTCGACGCCGGCCGCGCCGTCCTCACCTGCTGCCAGGCCGTCGCCGACTGGTACCGCTCCACGGGCCCCTTGACCCCATCCCAGATCGCCGACCGCTACGTGCAAATCTCCTTGGCCACAGTCGGCCACACCCCAAAACCCAGCCCACCCGGCACTTGAGGCCACCCCAACCAACACCAACGCCCAGCACCGCCCGAGCCAATCTCACCCCGTCCGGCGCTTGAGGCCACCCAACCCACACCCGACACCAAGCGCCACCCGAACCAAAACCCAGCCCGGCCGGCGCTTGAGGCCACCCCAACCCACACCCCACACCAAACGCCGACCAAACCGAAAACCCAGCCCGGCCGGCGCTTGAGGCCACCCCGACCCACACCCCACACCAAACGCCGACCAAACCGAAAACCCAGCCCGGCCGGCGCTTGAGGCCACCTCGGCCGGAGGCCGGGTAACCCAGCCCGGCCGGCGCTTGAGGCCAAAAGGCCCAGCGCCCAGCGCCTACTTCGGCGCCATCCTGATCGCCCCGTCCAACCGAATCACCTCGCCGTTGAGCATCTGGTTCTCCACGATGTGCGCGACCAGCGACGCGTACTCCGCCGGCCGCCCCAACCGGCTCGGATGCGGCACCTGCGCCCCGAGGGACGCCCGCGCGGCCTCCGGCAACGACCCGAGCAGCGGCGTCTCGAACAGGCCGGGCGCGATCGTCATCACCCGCACCGCCAACCCCGCCAGGTCCCGCGCGATCGGCAGCGTCATCGCCGCGATCCCGCCCTTGGACGCGCTGTACGCGGCCTGCCCGATCTGCCCGTCGAACGCCGCGACCGACGCGGTGTTCACGATCACGCCGCGCTCGCCGTCCACCGGATCGTGCCCGACCATCCGCTCCGCGGCCAACCGCAGCACGTTGAAGGTGCCGATCAGGTTGACGTTGACCACCCGCGCGAACACGTCCAGCGGGAAGGCGCCCTTGCGGCCCACCGTCCGCGCCGCGTCGGCCACGCCCGCGCAGTTGACCGTGATGGCCAACCTGCCGTCCGCGTCGGCCACCTCCACCGCGGCCCGTACGTCGTCCTCTCGAGTCACGTCGCCGGGCACGAACACGGCTCGCTCGCCCAGCAGTTCGGCAACTCCCTTGCCCTGCGAGGAGGGCAGGTCGAAGAGTACGACCGAGGCGCCCTTCGCGACGAGCAGTTCGGCGGTGGCCAGGCCCAGGCCCGAGGCGCCGCCGGTAACCAGGGCGGTGGTGCCTTCGATGCGCATGTATGTGTCTCCGTAACAGTCAAGTGCGGGGTCGAGCAACAACGGGAAGACGGACGGGAAATCGGGTGCGAACCGCGATCACGCGGCCCGGGTGCGGTGGATCCGCGAGCTCACAGGCGTTCGATGATCATCGCGTTGGCCATCCCGCCGCCCTCGCACATCGTCTGGAGGCCGTACCGGCCACCCGTGGACTCCAGCACGCCCAGCAGCGTGCTCAGCAACCGCCCGCCGGACGCGCCGAGCGGGTGGCCGATCGCGATCGCGCCGCCGCGCACGTTCACCTTCTCCAGGTCGGCGCCCACGTCCGCCGCCCACGCCAACGGCACCGGCGCGAACGCCTCGTTGACCTCGAACGCGTCGATGTCGTCGATGCCCAGCCCGGCCCGTTCGAGCACCTTGCGGGTGGCCGGGATGACCCCGGTGAGCATCAACAGCGGGTCGTCGCCGGTCACCGCGAACGCGTGGAAGCGGGCCCGCGGGGTCAGGCCGAGCGCGGTCGCCCGTTCCTCGCTCATGATCAGCGCGGCGGAGGCGCCGTCGGTGAGCGGCGACGAGTTGCCCGGGGTGATCCGCCAGTCGATCTCCGGGAAGCGCGCGCCCATGCCCTCGTCCACGAACGCGGGCTTGAGTCCGGCCAGCCCCTCCTCGGTGGTCGCGGGACGCACCGTCTCGTCCACCCGGTGCTCACCGCCGTCGAGGGTGATCGGCACGATCTCCCGGTCGAACGCGCCCTCCGCGCCGGCCCGTGCGGCGAGCCGGTGCGAGCGTGCGGAGAACCGGTCCAGCGTCTCG
The DNA here is from genome assembly GCF_044460165.1 of Embleya sp. NPDC050154. Taxonomy (NCBI): domain Bacteria; kingdom Bacillati; phylum Actinomycetota; class Actinomycetes; order Kitasatosporales; family Streptomycetaceae; genus Embleya; species Embleya sp. NPDC050154. The sequence goes on along the minus strand of NZ_JBITJP010000007.1, from coordinate 290,280 downwards.
CGGTCCAGGTTCCATCGGGCCGCGATGAGTTCGGCCGAATAGCCCTGCGGGATCAACCCCTGCGGGTAGCGCTTGCCGAGCAGTTCGCCGAACGGGTCGCCCCCGCGCGCGGCGAAGCCCATCGGCACCCGGCTCATCGATTCGACGCCGCCCGCGATCACGATGTCGTACGCGCCGGCGATCACGCCCTGCGCGGCGAAGTGCGCGGCCTGTTGGCTGGATCCGCACTGCCGGTCCACGGTCGTCGCGGGCACGCTCTCCGGGAATCCGGCGGCGAGCACCGCGTTGCGGGCGATGTTCAGCGACTGGTCGCCGGCCTGGGACACACAGCCCGCGATCACGTCCTCGACCGACGCGGGGTCGAGCCCGTTGCGCTCGACCAGCGCGCGCAGCGTGTGTGCGAGCAGGTCGACCGGGTGGGTGCCGGACAGCGCGCCGCCGGGCTTGCCCTTGCCGGACGCGGTGCGTACGGCGTCGACGATGACGGCTGTGGTCATGGGGTTTCGTCTCCTTCAGGACTGGCGGAACCGACGGACCGGCGGGCCCGGCCGGGCCACACCCGGCGGCCGACCGGCGCCGCCCCACGCGGTTCCGCCACCGCCGCCGGTGAGGTGTACCGGACTCCAAGGTTACTGAACGTTCGCTAAAGACATTCGACCCGCCGGCGCAACCCCTGTCAAGCATCGACCCGGGCGCCGCCATCGTTCCCGGCCGCGGCGCCGGTGCGTCGCACCGCACCGGCGCCGCGGCCGGCATACGTCGCCGGGCGCGGCACTAGGCTGACGACCGTGACCAGCAGCGCACCCGTACGCGAGCCACGCCAGCACCGCAGCCGCGTCACCCGAGCCAGGCTCCTGGACACCGCCGTCGAGGTCCTCGCCGAGTTGGGCTGGCTCGGCGGCACCGTCACCGTGGTCGCCGAGCGCGCGGGCGTCTCCCGGGGCGCCGTGCAGCACCACTTCCCCACCCGCGAGGACCTGTTCACCGCCGCGATCGACCACATGGTGACCGACCTGTTCGCCCGGATCCGGCTGGACGGCGCCCGGATCCCGCCCGGCCCCGAGCACACCGAGGCGGTGGTCGAGGCACTCGTGTCGATGTTCCGCGGCACGCTCTACCGCGCCGCGCTCAACCTGTGGGCCGCCGCCGTGCAGGACGAGGCGCTGCGGGTCAAGGTGTTGCCGCTGGATCGGCGACTGTGCGCCGCGATGTACGACATGGCGGTCGACCTGCTCGCCGCGGACGTGTCCCGCCCCGGGGTGCCCGCCGCCGTGGAGGCGACCCTGTCCCTCGCTCGCGGCCTGGGTGTGCGGGACATGCTCGTCGAGGACGAGGCGACCCGACGGGCGATCGTACGACAGTGGGCCGGGTACCTGGGGTCTGTGCTAGCCGGTCCCGACGCGACCTGATCCGCCTCCGTGCCGCCTTCGACGAGGCGATCCACCCCGGGCCGCCCCGGCAACCGTGGGAGGCGCACGTGCCCGCCGGCCAGGACGCCGCACGCCCTGAGTCGAGCGCCTCGCCCCTCCCCCGCCCGGCTACGGCACCAGCACCAACCGTCCGCGCAGGCCGCCCGCCTCCAGTCGGGCGAACGCCTCGGCCGCGTCCGCCAGCGGGAAGGTCCGGGCCACCCGCAGGGTCAGCCCGCCCTTGTCGGCCAGCGCCGCGAGTTCGGCCATCCGCGCGCCGTCCGCGCGGATCCAGACCTGGTGCACCCGGGTCCCGCGCAGTGCCGGCGGCGCCGCGCCCGCGTTGACCGCGACGAACGCCCCGCCGCCGCGTACCGCGTCCAGCGCGTCCGGCCCGAGCATCGCCGCGTCCAGCGCCGCGTCCGCGCCCCCGGGCAACAACGCCCGGATGCGGTCCGCGAGTTCGGAACCGCGCTCGACGAACCACTCGGCCCCGACGCCGCGGAGGAAGTCCTCGTCCGCGGCACCCGCGACCGCCACCACGCGCACCCCGCGCGCCGCCGCGAGTTCGACCGCGAAGGCGCCGACCGCGCCCGCCGCACCGGTCACCACCAGCGTGTCCCCGGCGGACAGGTCGAGCAGGTCCAGCCCCTGCCACGCGGTCAGCCCGTTCAGCGGGATGGTCGCCGCCGCCACCGGATCCAGGCCGGCCGGCAGCGGCCCGACCGCCTCCGCGTCCAGCACCACGAACTCGGCCTGCGCGCCCGTCCGTACATCCAGCCGGTCGCGCAGCCCGAGCACCGCGTCGCCGATCGCGAACCCGGTGACCCCCGGGCCGACCTCGGTCACCTCGCCCGCGACGTCCCAGCCCAGCCCGAACACCTCGCGAGCACCCACCAGGCCGAACCGCACCGGCGCGCCGTCCACCACCAGCAGATCCACCGGGTTCACCGTCGCCGCCGCGACCCGGATCCGCACCTGTCCCGGTCCCGGTTCGCGGTCGGGTGTGTCCACGACCTCGACGACGGGCGATCCGGCTCGGGCGATCACCGCACGCATGACACCACTCCCACGTTCCATGTGGCTGCGGGCCGGCCCTCCCGGCCCCTCGGTCGAAAACCTACGAAGAGCTACTCTCCAATGGAAAGCACATACCTCGAAGTGCGTATGCCACCCGAAGGAGAGCCATGGCGACCCGTACCGCGGCCCAGCGCCGCACCGAGGCCCGCACCGCGTTCGACGCCTACATGGCGGACTGCCCGGCCCGCCGGCTCCTGGACGGGATCAGCGACAAATGGGTGAGCCTGCTGGTCAACGCGCTGGCGGACGGCCCGCTGCGGTACAGCGACCTGTCCCGCCGGGTGGCCGGGGTCAGCCAGAAGATGCTCACCCAGACGTTGCGCAACCTCGAACGCGACGGCCTGGTCACCCGCACGGTCACCCCGTCGGTCCCGGTCCGGGTCGACTACGCGCTCACCCCGCTGGGCGAGAGCCTGCTGCCGCTGATGCTGGCCATCAAGACCTGGGCCGAGGAGCACATCCCCGAGGTGGATCGGGCACGCGAGCGCTACGACGCGGAACACCTCGCACCGAGCGGGACCCCGGGCGCGATCTGACAGCCCCTCACCGGCCCCGCCCGCATCGGGCACGATCCGACGCGCCCTCACCGGCCCCGCCCGCGACGGCCGTTCGCGCCGCGCGGCCCGGGCCCGCGTCCTCGTCCCCCACCGCACGGGGGTGACCTGCCACTTCGCCGACGTCCGAGGCACAGCGCGCTTGTGTTCGGGTCGCACGACGGCGGGTCACCAGCGGTCCGCCAGAACATCGCCGACTGTTCATTTTCCGTCCCGCCGAGGGTGTTTCCGGCTCCATATCGTGATCTTGACCGGCGGAACGGACGCCGGCCGAACCCCTCGAGGAGCCCTGTCGTGTCGCCTGGCCGTGAGACCCACGAGCGCGAACGGCGGATCGAAATGCTGATGGCGGAGAGCACGCCGCTGCGCAGGTACGTGAGCGGCATCCTGGGCACGGACCTGCACACGGTCGAAGACGTGGTCCAGGAAACGCTGTTACGGGCCTGGGAGGCGGCGGACCGCCTGGACTGGGACGGCAGACCGATCCGGATGTGGCTCTTCCGGGTCGCCCGCAACCTGGCCGTGGACGCCCGACGGCGCAACCGGTCGCTGCCGGTGGGCATCGATCCCAGCGAGTTCGTCGGATTGCCCACGGTGCCCGATCCGGCCGCGACAGTGGTGGATCGTTGCGTACTGGTGGGGGCGTTGCGCGCGCTCGCGCCCTCGCACCGCGAGGCGGTCGCCCAGGTGCATCTGCTCGACCGCAGCGGCGCGGACGTCGCGCGTGCCCTGGGGATACCGCGCGGGACGGTCAAGTCCCGTACCTACCACGGGATCGCGGCCATCCGTCGGGAGCCGGCCGCGATCGAGGAGAGCGGATGACAGGCTCCGAGGACCTCGCCATGCGGGTCGCCGGATACGACATGACGACCCTGCTCGGCTACACCGGGATCGCCGTCCTCGTGTTCGCGCTCGCCCACTGGGCCGCCATGCGGCGCGGCGGCTGGCGCTTCGTCCGCCGCCGGTTGCGCCGCGAGATCGCGTTGACCGTGGCCGCGTTCGCCGAGCCGGTCACCGCTTTCACCCGCTATCGGCGGCGGCGCCGGCTGCTGGTGCGGGCGCTGCGCGGGCCGAGCACCTGGACCGACGCCGAGCACGCGCTACAGCTCGCGGCGACCGTGTCGGCGAGCGCGCGCCCATACGCGGCCCTGGTGGAGCGCGACGTGGTGGGCGTGCTGGTCGCCTGCGGGCCGGACCTGCCCGAGCCCGCCGAGCCGTGGGCCGCGGACGAACTGGACCCCCGGCTGTGGTGGATCGCTCGGGCCGACCTGGAGGCCGGCCCGGGTCCGGCGCCGCTCCTGGTCGCGGTCGGCATCCGCCGGGACGCGGTGGTCTTCCTCGACCTGCTGACCGGCCCGCGGGTGCTCGCGGTGTCCGGTGAACGGCGCGGCACGCGGGCCACGTTGCAGGCCCTCGCCGCCCAGCTCGACGCCCGGCTGCCGGCCGGCGCGGTCACCGTCGCGGAAGGGGTGCACGCCCGACACGCGGGACCGACCCCCGCCGAGGCGTTCGCCCGCGCGACCACCGCCGCCGCGACCCGCCGGCATCCGCAGGTCGTGGTGTGCGCGGACACGCCGGACGTGCCGAGCGCCTCCCCGGTGTCGGTGCTGACCCTGGGTCGACCGCGGGGCCACGCCCGGCTGTTGGCCGTGTCGCCGACCGGTGCGCTGCTCGTGCACGGCACCCCGCTGCGGGTCGACGCGCGGCCGTTGCCGCGGGCCGTGGCCGCGGCGGTGTGGCAACTGCCGCCGTGGCCCACCGAGGACGCGGCACGCCGGGCGCCGATCGCCGCGGACCCGGACCTGGGGCTGGATCCGGACCCGGACCTGGACTCGGCCCTGGACCCGGTGAGGAACCCGGCGCCTGCCCCGACGGCCCCGGTCTCGGCCCCGGGCGCGACAGCCGAGCCGGCCTCGCCGATCCCGGCCTCGTCTACGGCCCCGCCCTCGACCCCGTCGGTCCCGCACGACGACCTCGACGAGCCCGCCGACACCGACAAGCCGAGCGGCGTCTCCGTCGACGCGTAGGGACGCGCACGACGCGCACTGCGCGCAGGACCCGCACGACGCGCGGACACGTAAAGAACGCGTAGAAACTCGTGGCGACGCGCACCGACGCGTCACCCCGCCTTCACCGCGCCGGACGGCCCGACCCTCGTGGGTCGGCCCGTCCGGCGTTCGCTCGCTTCCCGCCCCAGGCCGTACTTCGGCCCGAACCCGCCGCCCACCCCCAGGAGCACGCCAACGTGAGACTCACCGTCACCACCGTGGACGCCGAGGACGGCCTGCGCCGCGACCACCTCGTGGACCTCCCACCCGGGAGCATCGTGGCGGACCTCGCGATCGCGGTGCGCCGCCAGGCCGCTCCCTCCGCGACTCCCACGACTGACCGCGCCGCGCCGGCCGCCGACCTGGGCGCGTTCCTGGACGGCGCCGCGCCGACGGCCGGGCAGACCCTCTACCTCGGCACCGACCCGATCGACCCGCAGGCACCGCTCACCGTCTCCGGAATCCGCGAGGCCACCGTGCTGGGCCTGGGCGCGCCGGCCGCCGAGCCCGACCTCGTGCACGCCCCCCGCCATCCCCGGGACCCGCAGACCCTGGTCGAGGTACACGCGGTATCCGGGCCGTTCACCGGCCGGGTCTGGCCGCTGGGTCCGGGCAGCCACGAGATCGGCGCGGACGAGGGATGCGCGATCCGGCTGCCGGTGGCAGGCGTACCGCCTCGCGGTTTGTGGGTCACGGTCTGTCCGGACGGCAGCGCGTACTGGCACCGCACCGTCCCCGACGACGGCACCGTGCACGGCCGCGAGGTCGCGCCACCGCCCACGGACGCGATCACCGCCGCCGCGGCGCTGCCTCGCAAGCACGAGGAACGCATCCTCGAGGACGAGCGCGAGGCGGACCTCAAGGTCGAGCGGGAGAGCGCCAGGATCGCCCCGCCCGAGGGACCGGTGCTTCGGGCCCCCGCGCCGCCGGGCACCGACTGGACACCCAACGCCGATCTGGTCGTGGGCCCGTCGCTGCTCCGGTTGTCCCGGCCGGTCGAACCGGACGCCGACGTCACTCCCTCCGAGGACGGCATCGGGCTGGACTACAACCGGCCGCCCCGGATCGCCCCGCACCTGGACGCGGAGAAGATGCGGCTGCCCACGCCGCCGGTGGAGCCGAACCGGCTGCCGTTCCCGCTGCTGGTGATGATCGCCCCGCTGGTGATGGGCCTGGCGATGGTCTGGTTCTTCCATTCGTACTTCTATCTCATCTTCTGCATCATGAGCCCGTTCATGGCGATCGCGAACTGGATCTCCGGTCGCCGCGGCAACCGGGTCAAGCACCAGCTCGACGGGGTCCACTACCGGCGCCGGTTGCGCGTGCTGCACGACGACATCCGGACCGCCGTACGGCGCGAGCGCATCGTGCGCGGCGAGGTGGGTCCGGACCCGGCCGCGGTCGCGCTGATCGCGACCGGCCCGGGCGCCCGGTTGTGGGAACGGCGCCGGCGCGATCCCGACCACCTGGTGCTGCGCATCGGCACGGTCGACCAGCCCTCGGTCAAGGAGGTCGAGGACCCGGCCCGGGACGAACACCACCGCGTCGCCCGGTGGACCCTGCCCGACACCCCGATCGGCATCGAGATCGCCGACCACGGCGTGCTCGGCGTGGCCGGCCCGACCGAGCCGGTCCAGGCGTTGGCCCGTTGGCTGGTGGTCCAGGCCGCCGTCCTGCACAGCCCGCGCGACCTGCGCGTCGTAGTGCTCACCGCCCCGGACCGGATCGCCGACTGGGCCTGGGTGCGCTGGTTGCCGCATCTGCGCCCGCAGTCCCGCTCGGCCGCGCCCGTGGTACTGCTCGGCACCGACCCGGAATCCACCGCGAACCGGATCTCCGAACTGGTCGCACAGATCCAGAGCCGCCGGCGCAGCCTGGGCTCGTCGATGGGCCAGGCCATGTTCAGCGGCCCCGACATCCTGGTGATCGCCGACGGCGCCCGGCAGTTGCGCGAGGTGCCGGGCATGGTCCAGGTGCTCACCGAAGGTCCCGCCGCCCGCGTGTTCAGCGTGTGTCTGGACGAACGCGAGCGGCTGCTGCCCGAGGAGTGCACGGCCGTCGTACTGGCCGCGGGCCGACACCTGACGGTCCGCCAGACCGGACTGCCGGATGTCGCGGACGTGCGGGCCGATCACGTGGACGCGCCGTGGTGCGAACAGGTGGCCCGCTCGCTCGCGCCGCTGCGCGACGTCAGCCCCGAGCACGACAGCGGCCTGCCGCAGACCGTCAAGCTGCTCGACCTGCTCGACGTGGAACCGCCGAAGGCCGAACAGTTCCTGGCCCGTTGGGCCCATCGTCCGGCCTCGACCACCTTCGTCCTGGGCGCCGGGTACGACGGCCCGCTGCGGATCGATCTGGTCCGCGACGGTCCGCACGGCCTGATCGCCGGCACCACCGGCTCGGGCAAGTCCGAGTTGTTGCAGAGCTTCGTCGCGGCACTCGCGGTGGCCAACCGCCCGGACGAGCTGACCTTCGTCCTGGTCGACTACAAGGGCGGCAGCGCGTTCAGCGAGTGTGCCGAACTCCCGCACACCCTGGGCATGGTCACCGACCTGGACGAGCACCTGGCCGCCCGGGCGCTCGACTCGCTCGGCGCGGAACTGCGGCGTCGCGAACACCTGCTGGCGAACGTCGGCGCCAAGGACCATCCCGAGTACCGGGGCAAGCGGGCCGCCGATCCCGGCCTGGCGCCGCTGCCCCGACTGATCCTGGTGATCGACGAGTTCGCCACCCTGGTGCGCGAAGTACCGGACTTCGTCGCCGGTTTGATCAACATCGCCCAGCGCGGTCGCTCGCTGGGCATCCACCTGGTACTGGCCACCCAGCGGCCGGCCGGCGTGGTCACCGGCGACATCCGGGCGAACACCAACCTGCGGATCGCCCTGCGGGTGACCGACGGCGGCGAGAGCCAGGACATCATCGACACCGCCGAGGCCGTGCACATCTCCGCCTCGACCCCGGGGCGGGCACTGATTCGCACCGGCCCGAACGCGGCCGTCCCGTTCCAGGCCGCGTGGGTGGGCGCGGAACGACCGGTACCCGGTGTCGCCCGCAAGGAGGGCGCGACCCGCTCGGTCCGGGCCACCGAACTGACTCTGACCGGCCTGGGCCGCCCCGCGTCGCTGCCCACGCCCGACGAGGGCCCGGACACCGTGGACGCGCCCAACCCCACCGACCTCAACGCACTGGTCCTGGCGCTGCGCGAGGCGGCCGAGGCGCTGCCGGACTACACCCGCCAGCCCAGCCCGTGGTTGCCCGCGCTCGCCGAACGGGTGTTGCTGGGCGACCTGCCCGACGTGGAGCGGGCCGACGCCGACGCGCACGCCTCATCCCCGCCGCCCATCCCCTACGCGCTGGAGGACGTCCCGCAACTCCAGGAGCAGCGGGTCACCACCGTCGACCTGTCCACGTTCGGCCACTTGTACGTGATCGGCTCGCCGCGCTCGGGCCGCACGCAGGTGCTGCGCACGATCGCCGGTGCCGCGGCGGCCGGCACGAGTTGCGCCGACGTGCACCTGTACGGCATCGACGCGGGCGGCGGCGGACTGGCCGCGCTGGAGGCCCTGCCGCACTGCGGCGCGGTGGTGTCGCGGCACGACATGGAACGGCTGGGCCGGCTGCTGAACCGGCTGGTCCGCGACCTGACCGAGCGCCAGGAGTTGTGCAGTTCGCACAACGCGGCCGGCCTGGTGGAGCTGCGCCGACTGCTCCCGGCGGCCGAGCGTCCCGCGCACATCCTGGTATTGCTGGACGGGTGGGACGCGCTGGTCGGGCTGCTCGACGACCACGACGGCGGCCGGCTCGTGGACGACGTGATGCGTCTGCTGCGCGAGGGCGCCGCGGCCGGGATCCACATCGTGGCGACCTCCGAACGCGGGCTGCTCAGCGGCCGGTTGGCCGCGCACAACGACCACAAGTTGTTGTTGCGCCAGGTCGACCGCACCGACTACCAGATGGTCGGCATGCCGGTGCGCAAGGTGCCCGCGGTGATCCCGCCCGGTCGGGGCTGGCACGCGTTGTCGCAGACGGAGTCGCAGATCGCGCTGCTCGCGGCCGATCCGAGCGGGCAGGAACAGGCCGAGGCGCTGCGCCGGATCGGCGCCGAGGCGACCGCCCGCGACGCCGGTGTGCCGCGGGTGCGGATGCCGGTGCGGATCCCGACGCTGCCGCGCGTGGTCGAGTTCGCCACCGCGTACGAGCAGGTGCCGGCCGAGTGCCGGCGCCCGATGTGGGGCCTGCTGGGCATCGGCGGCGACAGTGCCGAGCCGATCGGGGTGGACTTCACGACCAAGTCCGTGTTCTGCGTGATCGGGCCCTCCGGCACCGGGCGCAGCACGGCCCTGGCCTCGCTCGCGGTGTCGTTGCTCGCGGGCGGTACGTCCCTGGTCGTGCTCACCCCGCGCGAGTCGCCGCTGCGCGCGCTGGGGCAACACCCGCAGGTACGGCTGCTGACCGACGAGGATCCGCCCGCCGAGGACGTCGAGCGCGCCCTGGCGGAGTTGTCCGGCCCGCGCGTGGTCGTCGTCGACGACGCCGACCTGCTCGGGATGCCCGCCGCCGACCGGGTCCTGCGCGACCTGGCGATCGCCGGTCGCGACCGCGGCCAGGGTCTGCTGTACGCGGGCTCCTACGACGCCTTGCAGGTGGCGATGGGCAGTTGGCTCAGCGCGGCCCGCCGCGGCAGCCGCAACGGGGTCCTGCTCGCACCGAAGAACCTCCAGGAAGGCGACATGGTCGGCATCCGGCTGCCCACGAACGTGGTGCGCGCGGCGCCGTCCGGCCCCGGCCGGGCATGGACCGCGGGCCCGGGCAACGCACCGATGGCGGTACAGGTGCCGCTGACGGTACTGCGGCCCGCGGCCGGTTAGCGCGCGGCGAGGAAGTCCACCGGGCGAACGAGTTCGGGCCGCGTCCCCCACCGGGGAACGCGGCCCGAGTCTTGTCGCGGCAGGCTCAGTTCTTCTTCAGGTTCTTCGCCATCTCCACGTCCATCTCGTGCATCTGCGTCCTGATCTTGGCGAACATGTCGGAGAAGATCTGGATGCCGTCGATGGCCGCGGTCAGGCTCGTGTCGAACTTCGCGTACGCGTCGCGCATGGCCGGGCTCGACTCCTTGAAGACCATGCCGTTGTCGAGCAGGCCGTTCACGTCGGTGAGCAGGGTCTTGATCATCGGGGTGATGTTCTCGCGCGCCGTCTTGAGCTTTCCGGCGACCTCGTCGATCCGAGCGAAATCGAGCGCGATATCGGCGGCCATGGGTTCCTCCAGGGGAGATCGGGCTCACCGCGGGGGTGCGGCGAACCGGGTGATACGGGGGTAGGGCAGGCGGTCGGGCAGGCGGGGGCTCTCGGGGAAGCCGGGGTCGGGTGGACTCAGTCGCGTCGGGGACCGCGACCACCACCGCCGGCGCCACCGCCGGGTACGGGCTTCTCCGGCGGCGCGGGAGTGACGTCCTTCCACTCGTGCTTGCCGTCGACCCGCGTGTAGATGTGCGTCTTGCCCTCGGAGTCGACCACCTTCTGGGTGCCGCCGCCGTCCTTGTTCAGGTGCGTCTCGGTGGTGGTCACGCCGCCGTCGGGCGCGGTGGACACGGTCGTGTAGTTCAGCCGGTCCGCGTCGTACGTGGTGACCGACGTGTAGGTCTGGCCGTTCGAGGTGACCTTGGTCTCCTCCTTGATCACGTTCCCGTTCGCGTCCAGGGTCAGGTGGGTCTCGATCCGTCCGCCGTTCGGCGTGGTGATCACCTGGTCCAGAGGCGGCTTGTCACCGGGGTCGGTGGCCTTGCAGAACTCGGGAAACGTGCCGTCGGGGCCGGGCTTGGCGCACTCCGCGAGGTGCTCCTGCTTGTATTTCCAGGCGCTGACCTTGTTCCGCCACTCCTCCAGGCCCATCGTCGCGCCCATCACGCCCAGGCCCTCGGTGATCTGCGCGTCGGCGGTGAAGAACGCGTCGCCGACCTTGCCGAAGCAGTCGCCGAGCTTCTTCAGCAGGTCCTCGGCGCGGGTCATCGGGCCCTTGGACAACCGGTACAGCGAGCGGAACGACGCGGCCAGCGTCGGGTCGCCGAACACCGCCTGGGCCTCGGTGTATCCACCGTTGCCCAGGGTTGCGAAGTCGCTGGACTTGAGCGTGGGCGAGATCCGGTCGGCGAGCTCGTACAGGTCCTTCTTGGCCTCGCTCAGCGTGCTGTAATCCAGCGCGAAGTCGACCACGTCCGCTCCCGTCGGGCATCGCGGATCCACCGACCGGATCCGTCGCCGTGACCACGCCCGGGTCGGGTGCGCGGTTCATCGCCCGGTCGGGAAAGTGCGCGCGAACCGATCGAAGCCGGTCGCTCGCGGGCGGGTGAGCGCGCCCGCGCGGTCGATCCCGTTGGCCGATGAACCAACCGACCGGCTCGGGCGTGGTCCGGGCGAGGTCCGGCGAGCACGGCGAGGAGACGACGGGTCATGGGCAATCGCCCCACCGACTGGAACGCGATCGGATTGAGTACCGATCCGACCCCGGGTGACCCCGTCCGACTGCGCGCGCTGGTCGACTCGATGGACAGCCTGGGACGCGTCGCCCGCGAGATCGACTCGGGCCTGAACTCGGTCCTGGACAAGACCGGGAAGGGCGCCTTCGTCGGGCAGACGGCGGACGCCCTGCGGGACCGGATCAGCGGCCCGTTGCGTGAGTTCGTGCAGAGCATCGCCGACGCGTTCGAGAACTCGGCCAAGTCGATGCGCACCTACGTCGACGTGATGGAGACCCAGCAGCGGATCGCCGACACCGCGCTGGCCAACGGCCGCGGCCTGACCGCCGAGGATCCCAACCGCGCCCAGTACGGTACGACCGCGCGCGACGCGGGCACGGCCCAGCGCACCCAGGCCCAGACCACCGCGAAGGTGGTCAACACCGCGGCGGCCGGCATCAAGCAGCCGGTGACCGACTGCGAGTTGTTCTGGGAGGCCTTCAACTGGCTGGCGATCCTGCTGATCCTGCCCGCGCTGCTGCTCGGCGGACCGCTCGCGCTGCTGGCGATCGGGGTGAACCTGGTCCTGTTCGTCAAGACCGCGGTGGACTTCTCGCAGGGCAAGGCCGGCCTGCTGGACCTGTTCCTGTCCGGTCTGGGGATGATCGCGCCGACCACCAAGGGCATCAACCTGCTCAAGCTGTTCAAGGACGGCGCGAAGTTCGTCTGGAACGGCTTCGCCAAATTCGGCCAGTCCGCGTGGAAGTTCGTCAAGGGCACCTTCAACGCGGGCGCGTTCCGCTCGTTCGCGTTCATCCCGGCGATCAAGGACTTCGCCCGACTCGCGGGCAACTGGATCAAGGTCGGCGGCCTGTGGGTCGGCGCGGCGGCGCTGAAGATGCCCTCCTGGATCCGCTCCACGCTCGGCAAGGGCGGCCTGGCCGTGGTCAACGGCTTCAAGGCGATCCCGGCCCTGTTCCGCGGCATCCCCGGCGCGCTCAAGGGATTCGCGGGCAGCACCTGGACGTTCGCCAAGAACCAGTTGGGCGGCACCAAGTGGCTGCGACTGATCCTGCCGGTGGACGCGGCCGAGATCAGCAGGTTCGGGCTCAAGCGCGCGCTGCAGATCGGCTTCTACGAGCGCGGTGTGCTCGGCAAGTTCCGCTACGGCGCGCCACTGCTGAGCGCGGGCGGGCGTGGCCTGAGCCAGATCCCGACGCCGCCGCTGCACGGCGTGAACGCCTTGACCGATATGCCGGTGGCCGATCTGGCCCGGATCCGGATCGGCGACTGGGCAGGTCCCGGCCCGGGCGGGATCAACCTGAAGAGCCTGGCACCGCCGACGAACCTGACCGTGACCTCCCCGGGCGGGTTGCACATCCCCACCTCGTTCGGCGAGGTGATGCAGTTCGCGCCGGACGCGGTGCGCAGGATGGACGCGCTCCTGGACATCGGGGCGCGCGACCTGCGGATGGTGCAGATCGGCGACTGGGCCAAGCTGCCGACGCCGGCGGGAAGCGGCCGGATGGAGCTGACCGGGGTCGGCTCGATCGGCCAACTCGCCCCGACCAACGCCGCCGCCGGCGCCGTACACACGCTGCCCACCCCGGGCGCGCTGCCCGCCGTCACGCACACCCCGTCGCTCACCTCGCTGTCCGCGCTCGACCTGGTCCAGAACGGCGCCACCCACCGCCCGAACACGCCGTCCCTGCTCACCGGCGGCGGTCCGGGCGGCACCACCACCGGCGTCGGGCACCTGGCCAACCCGAACCTGACCACCCCGACCCTGAACGGACCGGCGCTGACCAACCCGGGCCTGACCGGAGGCCACGGCCTGACCGCACCCGGGGTACACCCGCAGGTACAGCTCAAGCCGGTCGAGTTCGGCGCGACGAGCGGAGTGTCCACGCCGTCCCCGGCCACGCTCGCGGGCGGCCCGCAGCCGACCGCGCCGATGCCGGACCACGTCGGGAGTGCGCTGAACCTGCTGGACCACGGTCCGAGCACGCCGATCCGCGTCCTGGACTCCCCCGCCAACGCCGGCGCGCCGCCGCCACCGCACGCCCCGGGCTCGGCCGGCCGGCCGGTCTCCGGGCCGCCGACGTCGAGCCCACTCGCGGTCGCGCCGACTCCGCCGCCGCCCGGCGCGGGCCTGGTCGGCCCGGGCAACCGGCTCGCCCCGGGCCGGTTGGAGCAGTTGTGGCAGCGGGACGCGGATCGCATCGGCGCGCTGTTCGGCGCCGCCGACGACCCGCTGCGCACGAGCCGCGTCGAGGCCTGGCGCGACCTGGCCTCGGCGCGCAACGAACTGGGCCGGGCCCAGCAGGTGTTGCACGATCTGGAGATCCGCCCCGGCGGCGGATCCAAACCGTCCGCGTTCGAGCGGGACGCGCGGCTCGCGGTGGATCACGCCTCGACCAAGGTGGAGACCGCGCTCACCCGCCTGGACCGACTCGGCGTGGATCCGGCCCGGATCGACAAGGGCATCGCCCAGGTCCAGGCGCAGAGCCTGCTGGAGCGCCCGAGGCTGGTCGGCGGCAACCCGTACGGCCCGCACAACGGCATGGGCGACCTGCCGACGACCTCGACCACCGGCGTCTCGCACACCCCGACCACGCCGGTCGCGGGCGGCCTCGCGCAGCCGACCCCGGACATCCCGCTGCACGTCGGCCCAGGTACGAACGGCCTGGACGGCCTGTCCATTCGCACCGGGTTCGACGAGGCCGGCAACCCACGGCACTCCCTGGTGGGCGCGGACGGTGGTCCACCCGGCACCGGGCCGGTCCTGGAGGTGCGCGGGAGTTCGGGCTTCGCCGTCCGCCACCCGGACGGCACCGTGCACGGGTTCGGACCGGCGGGTGAACCGCTCACCACGCATGTGCCGTTGCGTGGTCAACCCTCGGGTCTGACGCTGCTCACGGAGTATCACGGCTCGGGACCGACAACCCACACGCTCGTCGACGCCCGTGGCACGCGCGTCACCGAGTCACTGGTCACCTCCGACGCACACGGCTTCCGGGTCACCGATCCGACCACCGGCTCCAGTACCCGCTACCGGGTGGACGGCAGCGTCCTGGATCGGGGCACGGCACTGGCCGGTCCCGGCAACCCGCGCTTCGTGGTCACCGACGGCACCACCCACAGGCTCACCGACGTCCTCGGCAGGCCCTTCCCGGACCACGCCGTCACCGGCGTCGACGGCCACGGCTTCCGGGTCACCGACACGACGACCGGTGGGACCGCCCGTTACAACGCCCGCGGGGTCCTGGTCGAGAGCGGAACGGCGCTCGACGGCCCGCGCGGAGCACACTTCCTGGTCGAGAACGGCACCGAGAACCTCCGCCTGACCGACGTCCACGGCCGGCCGATCCCCGACCACACCCTCACCTCGGTCGACCACGGCAACGGCCTGCGCGTCACCGACACGAGCGGCAACACCTCGACCCGCTACAGCCGTGACGGCTCCATCGAGCACAGCACCCGACTCGGCGGCAACGACACCCACTTCGTCGTCGACGCGGGCAACGGCCGACTCACC